>LJZT01000109.1 GCA_001314905.1 Phormidium sp. OSCR | reverse complement strand
CCCTATTCCCTATTCCCTATTCCCTATTCCCTATTCCCTATTCCCTATTCCCTATTCCCTATTCCCTATTCCCTATTCCCTATTCCCTATTCCCTGTTCTTCGGGCTGGAGGAAAGTTGTTTATTGAGATTTACTTGCAATAGTTTCTGAAGTCGGCTATGATACAGTCGTAATTGACCATGAGTTGCAATGACTGACTTCAAAGCCGGGCAAACGCTCTAAGATGCTAGACATATACAGCAGGACATTGTTTTGAGGCAAAAAGATTACATCAGATAAATTTTTTTTCCTTAAATGTCAATGTTCTATTGTCAACTTATGTTGCTTTGACTCAAGCTGACGCCAAGAGTTTGGGTGGAGTAAAACCGATCCGTCTTGGCTTGCAGTCTAGCCTGGCTTCAGGAAACCTCACACCTCTTATGTCATGAGCCGGGGATGGAGGTGAATCTCTGTCCCTATTTTCTATTTTCTGTCTTTTCGTTCTGTTTTTGTTCTCCGTTTGGAAAATTGCCGTGTTTGCTACTAAAGAGCCTCGGATTGCTTATCCTCCTGTTCAACTGCGTCCGTTCCGTCAGCGGAGTTTTATCCCTTCCCAAGACGATAGTCTTTGGAAGATCACGGCTGGTGTTGTGCGTAGCCTCACCTGGACTGATGCAGGAACGCCAATTAGCTTGGGGTTATGGACCGTCGGAGATGTGGTGGGGGTAGCTCTGTCTCGGGTGAACCCCTATGAACTCGAATGTCTGACAGATGTGCAAGTGCAGGCGATTCCGCGATCGCATTGGCGGTCAATTACAGACCAGTTAATTGATCATGCCCAAGAATCGCAACAGCTTCTTGCCATTTTACGTCAAGAACGCATCCGCGATCGCATCTTAGCCTTTCTGCGATGGCTGTCCTATAAATTCGGTCGTGAGAGTGCTAACGGTCGCGTGATTGAGTTAAAACTCTCCCATCGGGCGATCGCCGAAATCCTGGGAACCTCCCGTGTCACCGTCACTCGGACTCTAGGACAACTTGAGGAGGAGGGACTGATGCAACGGACTCGCGACCATTGGACTCTCAGCCCTGACGTTTTAATACCATAACTATCGACAACTATAAAAATATCTTGGCAAGAATTGTTGAGACAGTCATTCGTTAGCCGCGACTTTGTCCGGTACAGCTTCTATGGCAAGATACATAACGTACGGTCGGTCAGTCCTATGATAAAACCGTCCGTCGTTTTTGTTGGGAACTATAGAGCAAACACATGTCAACGATTGAAGTCGGCAGTCGCGTCCGCGTCAAAGAATCTGTCATTGTCTACCATCACCCCGAACATCGCAACGAACCGTTTGACATGAAAGGGAGTGAGGGGGAAGTCCTGAACGTGATTGAAGAGTTGGATGGAAAGCCGATTAGTGCCAATCTTCCGGTTCAAGTGCTGTTTTTGGTGGGTAAGAAGAAGTTACGTGCCCATTTTCGTCCCGACGAAGTTGAGGCGGTTTCCTAACTCTCTTCTAACCCCATGTCGCCCTTGAACAGCCAAAGCGTTGGCGGAATGACGGTAACGTTTCATTACCCCGCCGCCAGCGATCAGCCGTTAGCCTTGGTGGTGTTCCTCAAAGGATTAAACGTCGCCCCGAGCCATTACTCCTACTATGCCCAACGCTTGGCACAGTATGGCTTTGTGGTGGCCCTACCTGACCCCGAAACTCGGTTACCTCGGCGGGAGGAGTTGTTTGCCACCACGGGGCTACTGGCGGACTTACAGGCGACCCTACGACGGGAAACCGAAAATCCCCAGTCACCCCTGTTTGAACGGGTTAATCCCGAGAAGGTGGCTCTGTTGGGCCATTCTCAGGGAGGGATTGTGGGACTCGATGCAATTGTGAATGCTTCAGCCGTCTCCTTTGCTTCAGGGGATTACAGCTTACCGCCTCAATTGAAAGCAGCGGCGTTTTATGGGAGTTTGTTGGAGGTTGAGTTAGATCTAGAAAGCGACGGCGATCGCCCCCTCAATAGCCAAGGATTACCTCTGGCCCTAATGGCGGGGAGTCGGGATAGTCTTATGCCCGCCGCCGAAGTCCGAGCGACCTATACAGGGCTGGCCACTCCGCCTAAACTCTATTTAGAGCTAGAAGGGGCTAACCACTATGGAATTACCAATGTTAATAATCCGCCTCAGGCCCCGTTAGATCCTCGTTTACCGGATTTACCTCAAGAGATTGCCCTAGATACCCTCGCTCGCTGGAGTGGGGTGTTTTTGCGGGCCTGGGTGCTCTCTGATGCGATCGCCCGGGACTATCTCGGACAGATGTTAGGGACAATAGATCCCGTTGTCTCTCTCGAAGGAGAATTTTGAAGGAGCGTTTAAACATTCACAGTTAGCGATGTTTGAGCCAGGAAAAGATTTCAGCGGCACTTAAATTAAGAGGAGGGATGGGGTCTGGGATCGGTAGACTGGCCTCGCTGTTCTGGAAGACTTGTGGCTGTTGCCCAGCGGGATAGACCAAAATGGTTTGACTGCTCGGATCGATGAGCCAGCCCATCTCAGTTCCATAGTTGAGACTGTGCAGGATTTTATCAATGACAGGAATTGTGGCTTGATTAGGAGAGAGGATTTCGATGAGCCAATTGGGAGCGAGGTTAAATTGGTTGGCCACATTGCCTTGCTCATCGGTTGGAATGCGGTCCCAGGTGAAAATACCGATATCGGGGACAATGACGCGATCGCCAACAATACAGCGTATTTCAGTGTAGGCCCGGGCAATCTTTTGCCGTTTGGTGGCCGCATTAATGGTTTCGGTTAAATCCACCTGCAAGGTACTGTGTTGTCCTTGAGGCATCGGTTTTTGGGTGACTCGCCCTTGCTTATATTCGCTGGCGGGTTGAGTTTCTGGGTATTGTAGGAATTCTTCGAGGGTTAGGGATTTTTCGTCAAGTCTGATCATGGGGGACTTCAATCATACCGGGGGTTGACAGGAGTGGTTGCGGTGGTCTTAATCCTTAATTTTAATGGTGGGACTTCTCCTGTGTGGTCCCTCCCGTAAGTGGGGTCTCGATCGCCGTTGAGCGATCGCCGTCAGAGTTGGGCGTGATAGACTTCTAGGGAAAGATTTAAACTGCCCGGACTCTCGTAATGACCGCCAATCCCGACGATCGCCCTCAATCTTCTTCCTCAACGCCCTGGTGGCGATCGCAGGGGGAAAATATCCGCCTGATTCTGATTGCCCTCGTCATCGCCTTACTGCTGCGAACCTTTGTCGCGGAACCTCGCTATATTCCCTCTGACTCGATGTTACCGACCTTAGAACAAGGCGATCGGCTTCTCGTTGAGAAAGTCTCCTATCGTTTTCAACCGCCACAACGAGGAGACGTGATTGTCTTTAGTCCCCCAATCCAACTTCAGCGACAGGGGTATCAGACCAATCAGGCCTTTATTAAACGAGTGGTGGCTCGTGGCGGCGATACAGTACGGGTTGCTAACGGACGAGTGTATCTCAACGGAGAACCGCAAGTCGAACCCTATATCGCAGAACCACCCCGATACCAATGGGGGCCAGCAACAGTTCCCCCCGATCGCCTCATGGTGATGGGAGACAACCGCAATAATAGCAATGACTCCCACATTTGGGGCTTTTTACCCGTTGAAAATGTCATTGGGCGGGCAGCGATTCGCTTTTGGCCTCTTGAGCGGGTTGGGGAAATTGGGGGGGAATAGGGAATAGGGAACAGGGAACAGGGAATAGGGAACAGGGAATAGGGAACAGGGAATAGGGAACAGGGAATAGGCAGAACCCACCTCTGCCCCTCCCAGGAGGGGAGAACCCACGCTCCCAAGAGGGGAAAGATGTAGGGGCGTACCTTTATGGTCGCACTCTTCGGGCAAGGGGCAAGGGGCGTGACGTGTTCACGGTTCTTCTCGTTTTAGGCGTTTGTTGATTTGGGCGATCGCCCCAGTCAATAACGCTCCCCCCATCAGAAGACCGATCGCAGGGGTGAACACCGGTTCCCAGAGGCGATACCAGAGATCTAACCCCAGAGAGAGTCCGGTTCCTCGGCCGACGACGGCTAGGGCTAACCAGAGTAAACTTGCCAGAACAAAAAAGAAGTTCACCACTAAGAGGGTGTTGAGCCAGTTTAAAAGAGTCTGCATTGGCTTAAAACTAGAGAAAAATAGACAATTGAAGTAGGACGACAAAAACGGTCAAATCGAGACACCACTAGACGCAGGGTTTCAGAGCCTGTAAACGTCCTGGTTTGTGTGACTAAATTATGTCAAAATCAATAGCGAACACGAGGGTCAATCCAGGCATTGAGGAGATCAATCAGAATACTAATCCCGACCACGATCGCCCCAAAGAAGACTACCAACCCTTGAACCGTGGGATAATCTCGGGCGGAGATGGCTTCGTAGAGACGACTGGCTAAGCCGGGCCAAGAAAAGGTCACTTCCGTGAGGATGGCCCCACTCAGGAGGGCGGCGAAGGTTAAGCCTAACACTGAAATTGTGGGAATCAGGGCATTTTTGAGGGCGTGGTTGACCAAAATACGCCGTTGCGGGATACCTCTGGCTCGGGCGGCTTCGACATAATCACTTTTGAGGGTTTGTTTGAGATTCACCCGTACAACCCGTTCAAAGATACCACTGAGGAGAATCCCTAGGGTGAGGCTAGGGAGAGCGAGATGGTATAAGGCGGCAAAAAACTGTTGCGGATTTAGCGTCAAGAGACTGTCGAGGAGATAGAGGCCCGTGATTGAGGTGGGAGTGGGAACGCCGAGGGGGAAACGGGTTCCTAGGGGAAACCAGCCGAGTTGTACGGCAAAAATCAGTTGTAAGACCATTCCCATCCAGAAAACGGGAACCGAGTAGGTCAAGATGCCAAACAGCCGTCCAGCGGCATCCCAGGGGCTGTTGGGGCGCGATGCGGCTAGCATTCCGACGCTAAAGCCAACGAGAATAGCCACGAGCATACTGGCGAGGGCTAATTCGGCGGTGGCGGGGAAAAAGTCCCGGATGATGTCCCAGACGGAGAGGCCGCGACGGGCGGCGGATTCCCCTAAATCGAGACGGAGGAGGGAGCCGAGATAGCTAAAATACTGTTGCCATAATGACCCAGATAGTCCTAACTGCGATCGCAACTCCTCTTTGAAGGCTTCAGGGGCTCGGGGGCCAAGAATCGCATCTACGGGATCTCCGGGAGTGGCTCGCATCAGCCCGAAGACGCCGGTGGCGATCGTCCATAGCATCAGTGGGGCCAATAGGAGTCGTGTTAAAACGTAGGCTTGCAGGGCGCGAGAACGGGACACAAGACATTCGGGTTGAGGAACAATCGCAAATCGTCTCCTATCTTACAGTCGAATTGAACCAAAGTGATATGTTGGGCAAGTCTTGCGGTAAAACGCTTCAATGGCCGTGGGGCAAGGATAGTTTAGTTTATTTTTGGAGGGATTTCGTTAAACTTTGAGTATGGGAGCCGTCATACTGTCGACCGGTTTCGTGTTTTGATATTTTTTGGGAGATCCCCTTACGGTTAACTTGCCATGACTGACTATCAATCAATGTCTGCCTCCTTATCTGTACAAATGTTAGAACGGCCGGGTGTCGATCGCGTGTTTGAACGGATGAGTGAAGCCATTTGGACGATTGACGCCTCCTCTGGGAAAGTTCTCTATCTTAATCCCTCGGCTGAACGGTTGTATGGGCGATCGCTGTCGCAATTTAATGAGAGTGGCCAGGGTTGGTTTGAGCAACTCGATGAGGGCGATCGCGATCGGATTCGCTATATTATCGCCAGCCTCGAACAAACTGATGAGACGGCAGATTTGGTGTTAGAGTATCGTATTCGTCGTGGGGATGGTGAGTTTCGCTGGGTATCGAGTCAAATTTGGCAAGTGGCGACGGAACGAGGGTTGCGATTACAGGGAATCAGTACCGACTTAACAGAGTATCGACAAATTCAGCAGAAAAAACTTCAGTTTGAAAAATTAGCAGCTAATCTGCCTGGAGTCATTTATCAATATGCTTTAAACCCTGATCATTCCTCGGGATTTACCTATATGAGTCCTGGGGCGTGTAAGGTGTATGAACTCGATCCTGAGCAAGTAAAAGAGGATGCAAGCCCAATTTGGGAGAGAGTACATCCTGATGATTTGGCTGAGTTTCAAGCCTCCATTACTCGTTCTGCCCAACAGTTAACGCTCTGGAAACATCAATGGCGACAATATACCGTATCGGGACAACTCAAATGGCTATCAGGAATTTCTCAGCCTGAACGTCGCAGTAACGGTGCAATTATTTGGGATGGAATTGTCTTTGATATTACCGAGCAAAAGCAGATTGAAGCTGAACGCGATCGCTTTTTTGATTGTGCTTTAGATTTATTTTGTATCCTCAACTTTGAGGGTTACTTTAAACGTCTTAACCCAGCCTGGACAACTCTAATGGGATATGATACGGATGAACTCAGATCCCAGCCTGTCTTGGAGTTTATCCATCCCGACGATCTGGAAAACAGTCAAGATCAGATGATCAATGTTCTTAAGGGAGATAACATATTCGGCTTTGAAAATCGCTTCCGCACCAAATCGGGTGTGTACCGTTGGTTGTCTTGGACAGTTGTCTCGTTTCCGGAAGAGGGTATGATGTATGCGATCGCCCGTGATATTAGCGATCTTAAGCAAGCTCAACTGGAGCGAGAACGATTAATTGCGATTATTGACGCCTCTCCTGATATTATCAGTAGTGCTGACCTAGAGGGCAATATCACCTATTTTAATCGTGGTGGACGCAAAACATTGGGACTCGACCTTGATGAAGATGTTTCGGTGTACCATATTAAAGACTTTCTCACCCCAGATTTTCTCGAAGATTGTCAAAACTGGGTGATTCCCCAAGCCTTAAGACAAGGCTCCTGGCAAGGACTCTCTAAGATACGCTGCCAGGATGGAACCCTAATTCCCACCTCTCAGCTTGTCATTTCTCATCCAGAAACCCCAGAATCTGAGGCCTATTTGTCAACGATTATTCGTGATATTTCTGATGTCGAAGAAATTGAGCAAAAATTGCGACAAAAAGAGGAGTTTCTACGGACAATCTATGACAATCAAGGTAACATTGTCTTTGTGATTGACGTTGGAGATGATGGCAGTTTTCGTTTTGCAGGTTGGAATGGGTTTGCTGAGCGACTGATTGGTATCCCGTCAGATGACGTTACTGGAAAAACACCTCAAGAGGTGTTTGGGAGCGAAATCGGAGAATTATTTTTAACAAATTACCGGAACTGTATTGCAGCGGGAAAAACAATCACCTATGAGGAAAGCTTCACACACCAAGAACGGCGAGTTTGGTGTCAAGTAGTGTTAACGCCGTTATTTGATGGAAAAGGAACCATTGAACGGATCATTGGCACGTCAACAGACATTACGGAGCGTAAAGAAGTTGAACTCGCGCTACAAGCCTCAGAAGCCAAGTATCGCTCTTTAGCACAGCAAGAAAAACTTGTCAATCGCCTGGCTCAACAAATCCGACAATCCCTCGATCCAAAACGAATTTTGGAGACAACGGTACGAGAATTATATGTCTTATTGGGGGTCGATCGCTGTTATTTTCTTTGGCATCATCCCCAGTCCCCCGATTCGGAATTGAAACTAGCGGCTGAAGCGAAACGAGATGAATTACCGAATCGCTTAGATGACTATCCCAGAATTTTTGCTGAGTTGTTGACGACGCTGTTGCAAGCCGGGGATATGGTGCGAATTGATGATATTTCTGAAATTGAGGATAACGGCTTACGGGAGGGATTGCAACAATTTGGCTATGCGTCGTTACTGTTGTTTCCTATTGAGACGGGACAGGCGAATGTGGGAACCTTAGCTTGTACCCGAGAAATTAGCCCACAACCCTGGTGCGATCGCGATATTGAGTTAATCCGTGTCGTTTGCGATCGCCTAGCCATCGCCATCCAGCAAGCATTACTCTATCAACAATCCCGTGAAGCCGAACAGCAGGCTAAGGCGAAAACCTTAGAACTCGAAACCACTCTACGTCAGTTACAAACGACTCAAGCCCAACTGATTCAAGCCGAGAAAATGTCCAGTTTGGGGCAATTGGTGGCTGGGGTTGCCCATGAAATCAATAATCCCATTAGTTTTGTCTTCGGCAACCTGATTCACGCCAAGCAGTATAATCAGGATTTACTGGAGCTGTTGCAGTTATATCGACAAACCTATCCCCAAGCAACCGTTGAGATTGAGGAGTTGAGTGCGGCCATCGATTTAGAGTATCTCATCGAGGACATCCCGAAGCTGTTTAACTCCATCGAAACAGGGGCGGTGCGGATTCAAGAGATTGTGCGATCGCTGCGAACCTTCTCACGACTCGATGAATCAGAGGTTAAGGCCATTGATTTACATGATAGTCTCGACAGTACCCTCACCATTCTCGGTAGTCGCTTACGGGCCGATGATCGCCGTCAGGAAATTCAAGTGATTCGTCAGTATGGGGAGTTACCGCCCGTCAACTGCTACGCCGGCCAACTCAATCAGGTGTTTATGAATCTCATTGCCAATGCGATCGACGCGGTTGAAGCCCGTTGTCTCGAACAGCCTGAGGGGGAACCCGGACAAATTGAGGTGATCACCCGATTAACGCCTCAGCAACGGGTACAGATTCAAATTCGTGATAACGGAACCGGGATGGATGCCGAGATTGGCGATCGCATTTTTGACCCCTTTTACACCACCAAACCGGTGGGGAAAGGAACCGGCCTCGGGTTATCGATTAGTTATCAGATTGTGGTGGAACGCCACGGCGGAACCCTCATTTGTGAATCGACCCCCGGCTGTGGTAGTACCTTTACGGTGCAAATTCCCTGTCATTGCAACCTGTCAGCTTCTATTTAATCCTTGACTGCTTAGATTTATGGTAGTTTCAGCTCTCAAATTTGGTCTGAGTTGGGTTTGTCTTCTCGGGAGTTTCGCAGCACTAATGATTGGGCCGCGAGGGGCGATGGCCCAGAACGGGGCTGCTGAGTCATCTGCGTCCGAGTCATCTGCGTCCGAGTCATCTGCGTCCCCAACCCTTGCCGATTATGAACGGGGACTGGTGGTGTCCGCTCATCCCCTGGCCAGTGAAGCGGGAGTGGCCATGTTGCAGCAGGGGGGAAATGCTGTGGATGCGGCGGTGGCCAGTACCTTTGCTATTTCTGTGGTGGAACCGTTTTCGGCGGGAATTGGTGGTGGCGGTTTTTTGCTGCTGTACGAGGCGGCGATGGGGGAGGTTCGCAGTCTCGATTTTCGTGAACGAGCACCCCAGGCGGCCACTGAGACGATGTATCTTGATGAGTCGGGAGAACCGCAATCTCGGGCCAGTTTGGATGGCCATCAGGCCGTTGGGGTTCCGGGAACGGTGGCTGGGTTATATGAGGTGCATCAACGCTATGGGAATTTACCTTGGCAAACGGTGATTGAGCCGGCTTTACGGTTGGCTGAGGATGGGTTTGCAGTTCATCAGCGGTTCGTGGATGCTGTCGATCGCCGTCAGGAGGTGTTATTAGCCAATCCGGCGGCTAGGGAGGTGTTTACGCGAGAGGGAACGTTTTATCAAGTCGGAGAACGTTGGCGACAGCCTCAGTTGGCCCAAACCTTGCGGCGTTTGGCGGAGGAGCCTCGGGATTTTTATGAGGGGGAGATTGCGGCGGCGATCGCGGCGGATATGGCGGCTTTTGGGGGATTGGTGACGCAAGAGGATTTGGCCGACTATGAGCCGATTTGGCGAGATCCGCTCTGTGGTGAGTTTCGTGAGTTTGAGGTTTGTGCCATGGGGCCGCCGTCGTCGGGTGGGGTGCATCTGTTGCAGATTCTTAATTTGATTGGCGATCGCCCTTTGGCGGTGTTGGGGCCAGATCACCCGGATACGGTGCATTTTTTGGCTGAGGCGATGCGGATTGCCTATGCTGATCGGGCTGAGTATTTGGGAGATCCCGATTTTGTGGAGGTTCCGGTTGAGGCGTTAACCAGTGCCGCTTATGCTCAATACCGTCGGCCGCAAATTGATGAGGAACGGGCCACGCCTTCGGAACAGGTGACGGCGGTGGACCCATCGCAATTGAGGAATTTGCAGGAGTCGCCGGAAACGAGCCATTTGACGGTGGTGGATGGCGATCGCAATGCTGTCAGTTTGACGTTTACGGTAAATGGTGGTTTTGGGGCCGGGGTGGTGGCTGAAGGAACGGGGATTCTGCTCAATAATGAGATGGATGATTTTGCCATCGCCCCTGGGGTGGCGAATCTGTATGGGTTGGTGGGGGGCCAGGCTAATGCGATCGCCCCTGGGAAAACGCCGCTGTCGAGTATGACGCCGACGATTGTTTTGCAGGATAACCAGTTGCGGATGGCGTTAGGGTCTCCGGGGGGAAGTACGATTATTACGACGGTGTTGCAAGTGTTGTTGAATGTACTGGTGTATGAGTTGGATGTGGCGGCGGCGATCGCGGCCCCGCGTTTTCATCATCAATGGTTGCCGGATCGCTTGATTTTGCAAGAGGTGGGGTTTGCCCCTGAGACGGTGGAGACTTTACGTCAGCGGGGCCATGCGATCGAACAATGGCAGGGTTGGGGCAATGCCAATGCTATTGTGGTACGGCCAGATCAGACTCTGGCCGGTGCGGCTGATCCACGGGGGGACGGTGCTGCGCTAGGCTGGTAGGGCGAGTTTCCCTGCCCTGCTTTTTTTATGCCCACTGAACTGATTACTCTGATTGCGGCTTTGGTTTTGGCTTGGTTGGTGTTTACCTGGCTGATTCGTGTCATTCAGACGACTTTGTCGACGGCTTTGTCGGTGGCGGCGATCGTGCTGTTGTTACAGTTGGTGTTTGGTATCGATCCCACGGCCTTGTGGCAGGAAATTCAACGGGTTGGGGATTTGCTTCTTGATGGGGTTGAAAGCTTTTGGCGGCCTGAGTGAAGTTGGGGGCGATCGCGGCTTAAAATTACGTTTTTTTTCCTGTTGTCTCTACCATATTTTTCAAAAAATAGGTTTTTTTGCAACAATTTATTACATTTCTGAGAGATGAATGGCGAAGGCGGGGATGATGAGGGGAATCAGGTCGATTGAGTCAAGAAGGGACAAGGGTTTGATAGAATCATAAAACTCTCATTTTTGGCGATCGCCTGTAACCATCGCCGTTGAATCAGGCTCAGCCGCAGTTTCCCTTGAAGTTTTCCAAAGGGTGCAGGTCTGCGGTATCCTCATGACGGTGGAGTGAGACCACCGCCAATCCTGCTAGATTGACGCACAGCATCTGAATTTATCGACGAGACATAAGAATAACCATGAGATATCGTGCTTTAGTTGCCCTACTCCTCGCAATGTGCGTTGGGTTTCTAACCGCTTGCGGCGAAGAACCCATCAGCCTATTAAGCGATGAAACCTACACCTACGATCAGATTAGAAACACCGGACTTGCCAATAGTTGTCCGCAGCTTCCTGAAACCGCTCGGGGGTCCTTTGACCTCGACAGCGAGAGCGACTATATTCTGACGGATTTATGCCTCGAACCGACGAGCTATTTCGTGAAAGAAGAGTCGAGCAACAAGCGGGAAGAAGCGAAGTTCATCGGTGCCAAAGCCTTGACTCGTTATACCTCATCTCTCGACCAAGTGACGGGAGACTTAACCCTGGATGCTAACGGGGTTTTAACCTTTGAAGAACAAAGTGGCATTGATTTCCAAGCCATTACCGTGCAACTTCCCGGTGGTGAACAAGTGCCGATGCTGTTTACCATTAAGAAGCTAGTTGCCACCACTCCTGAAGGACAAACGGGAATCAGTACTTCGACCGATTTAACGGGAGATTATATTGTCCCTTCCTATCGCGGTGCGTCCTTCCTAGATCCCAAAGGTCGAGGTCAAGCTACTGGTTATGACAATGCTGTAGCTCTGCCTGCTGCTGCGGATGATGAGGAAATCATGCGGGAAAACGTCAAAGATACTCCTGTGTTGGACGGGAACATTTCTCTGCAAGTCTCGAAAGTTAACAGTGAAACGGGAGAGATTGCTGGCATTTTCGAGGCGATTCAAGCCTCGGATACCGATTTAGGTTCGAAAGAACCCGTTGATGTGAAAGTTCGCGGTCTGTTCTACGGTCGGGTTGAACCCAAGGTCTAGGCTTACCTCGACTTAGCGGGTTCGGTTAACGGTTCATGTTAGCCATGTCGGGACTGTCCAAACGTAGAGATTGGGCAGTCTTTTTTGTGGTCTTGGTCTGGGGATTGCGGGCAAGGACGGTTAGATGTATTGGTACGATGGAGCGGTTTGTGCGGGGGAGAGGCTGGAGTTGACGGTGACTGAACCGGGGCTGTTGTATGGAGCGACGACGTTTACAACCTTGCGAGTCTATGAGCAGACCTTGCATGACCCTAGAAGTGATTGGCCGGCTCATCGGCGGCGGTTGGAGGAGGCGGTAGCTGAGTTTGATTGGCTGAGTCCGAATTGGCACAGGTTAGAGACTGGGGCGCAACAGATGGCGCAGCGGTTCCCGGTGTTGCGGCTGACGTTGTTTGCCGATGGCCGGGAGTTGATTACGGGGCGAGGGTTACCGGGAGATTTGCAGCAACGACAGGATGAGGGAGTTGTGGCCTGGTTGGCGGAGGGGTCTGGGTTGTCTCGCAGTTTGCCACATCGCAAGACGGGGAATTATTTGGCTCCCTGGTTGGCGTTGCAGCAGGCTCGCAAGCTGGGAGCGGTGGAGGCGATTTTGGCCAATGAGAGGGGGGAATGGCTCGAAACCAGTACGGGGACGCTCTGGGGTTGGCGTGAGGGACAATGGTGGACTCCCCCCTTATCGGCGGGAATTTTGCCGGGGGTGGCGCGAGCGCGGATTTTGCAGTCCGCCAGCCGTCAGGGGATCAGGATTGGTCTAATTCCTTGGTTAGCCAGTCAAGTGCGAGAGTTTGAGGTGCTGGCCTATAGTAATGCGGTGGTGGGGGTGGTGCCGATTCGTCGGGTGCTGCGATCGCATCAGGGCCGAGAAACCATCCTGCTACAGAGTCTCGAAGGACAACGCTATGATGGAGGACAGACGGCGATGGCTGAGTTGCGATCGCTGCTGCGATCTCGCTGATCCCTTGAACTCATCAGCATGAGGGCTGCTGGCTCCCGTCCAATTCACAAGGACTTTGCACGATCTGGAGGCTTTAGGTTAATATAAGTTAACACAAGGTCTCATAAAATCTCAGATTCGAGCATCATTACAGAAATTATCAAAGATAGGAGGATTACCCCCGGTGAATAAACAGTGGAGAAATAGAGGGCTATACGTACTACTGGTGATCGTGGTCATCGCCTTAGCCACGACGTTTGTAGATCAACAGCCCCAAGCTCAACAGACAGCTAAATATAGTGAGTTCATCCGCGCCGTCGAAAACGGCAAAGTCGAAGGAACTGTGGCCATCAGCGCCGATCGCAGCGAAGCCACCTACACGAATCCCGACGGTAGCGGTAAAGTCGTGGTCAACTTACCCAACGACCCGGAACTGATTGATATCCTCACAGAGAATAATCTCGATGTGCGGGTTCAACCTCAAAGTGATGATGGTGTCTGGTTCCGCGCTCTCAGTAGCCTCTTCTTCCCCATCTTGCTACTGGTGGGACTATTTTTCTTGTTGCGCCGCGCTCAGTCGGGTCCAGGTAGCCAAGCGATGAACTTTGGTAAATCCAAGGCGCGGGTGCAAATGGAACCGCAAACTCAAGTCACCTTTGGGGATGTGGCTGGGATTGAACAGGCCAAACTCGAACTGACGGAGGTCGTGGACTTCCTGAAAAACGCCGATCGCTTTACGGCTATTGGTGCGAAGATCCCCAAAGGAGTTCTGTTAGTCGGACCTCCGGGAACGGGTAAAACCCTGTTAGCACGAGCGGTTGCTGGTGAAGCTGGGGTTCCCTTCTTCTCAATTTCCGGGTCTGAGTTTGTGGAAATGTTCGTCGGGGTTGGTGCATCCCGTGTCCGTGACCTGTTTGAACAGGCGAAACAAAATGCGCCTTGTATTGTCTTTATCGATGAGATTGATGCTGTCGGTCGTCAACGGGGTGCTGGTTTAGGCGGTGGTAATGATGAACGGGAACAAACCCTGAACCAGTTGCTGACGGAGATGGACGGCTTCGAGGGCAATACGGGCATCATTATTATTGCGGCCACGAACCGTCCTGATGTCTTGGATGCGGCTCTGTTGCGTCCGGGTCGTTTTGACCGTCAGGTGGTGGTTGATCGTCCTGATTATGCCGGTCGCTTTGAGATTCTCAATGTCCATGGTCGCGGTAAAACTCTGGCGAAAGATGTGGACTTGGAGAAAATTGCTCGCCGCACTCCTGGTTTTACCGGGGCTGATTTGGCGAACTTGCTCAATGAAGCTGCGATTCTGGCGGCTCGTCGCAATTTGACGGAAATCTCGATGGATGAGGTCAATGATGCGATCGACCGGGTTCTGGCTGGACCGGAGAAGAAAGACCGGGTGATGAGCGAGAAACGCAAGAACTTGGTGGCCTATCACGAAGCCGGCCATGCTCTTGTCGGTGCGTTGATGCCGGATTATGACCCGGTTCAGAAAATCAGTATCATCCCTCGGGGTGCTGCGGGTGGCTTGACTTGGTTTACTCCGAGTGAAGACCGTATGGATTCTGGGTTGTATTCCCGTTCCTATCTGCAAAATCAGATGGCGGTGGCTCTCGGGGGTCGTCTGGCTGAGGAGATTATCTTCGGTGAGGAGGAAGTGACCACGGGTGCGTCGAATGATTTGCAACAGGTGGCTCGGGTGGCTCGTCAGATGGTGATGCGCTTCGGGATGAGCGATCGCCTCGGCCCGGTGGCTCTGGGAAGTCAGCAGGGCAATATGTTCCTCGGTCGCGAGATTTCCTCGGAACGCAATTTCTCGGAAGAGACGGCGGCGGCCATTGATGAGGAAGTGAGTAAGTTGGTGGATGAGGCGTACAGCCGCGCCAAGCAAGTCCTCACGGAAAACCGCTCGGTGTTAGACCAGTTGGCGAAGATGCTGGTTGAGCGCGAAACGGTGGATGCTGAGGAGCTGCAAGAGCTGCTCTCGGGTAGTGATGTGAAGATGGCGGCGATCGCCTAGTCTCACTGAGTTGGCTCACTCATGAGCATGATGAAACCCCAGTCGCAACAACTGGGGTTTTTTTTGAACCGATGGGCGCAAAATTATTTTGTGGCAGGTTGGATGTTTGACTTTAACTAATCCTAGCCAAGCCCCTCCCGCCTTTCCATGGAGTATTAAGCTGATGGGATTAGTATAACATAAATTCTGAAAATGTTGGAAAAATTTGTCGGGGTTGTAGCAAAACTTAACTGCAATTTATCTTAAATGTCAAAAGAAGACTCCCGTTAGAGCCGAAGGCTTAGCGGTGAGATGAATTTTGACTAAAAATATCTGGTAGAATTGTGGAGCCAACG
>LJZT01000108.1 GCA_001314905.1 Phormidium sp. OSCR | reverse complement strand
CTTAAACTAATGGGGCAGGCGGCTAATCTAGGCATTGGGGGAAAATCCTTTTCGCGCTCTCCTTCAATGGTAAGCTGATTTTTGCCAAGCTGTACTAGGAGCTTCCAGGTATTTTACAAAAGTTTGTTGGAGATGACTTCATGACATTCACCCCTGAAGACGCAGCCAAATAATTCGACCTCCAACTCACTAACAAGTTGGATTATAACTACCAATGCGGTTATGGTATCTAGCCAGCAGAGACAACCCCAGAGCGAGAACATTCCAGTATTATGAATCGTTCATCTCCGCCGCCTCTAGGAGTATAGGATTAACATCAAACCAGGATTGACGGCGTTCTTGATACTCGAAGACCATGCGACTGCGAATCAGGTTCTCATAGCCAACTTGGTCTTGTACTTTCTGGGTTTGACGAACTTCCCGCAATAACTCCCACTCCCGAGGGGAAATCGCTAATGTCATTTCGTTACAGCGATCGCAAATAGCTTCTTCCAGAGTAGCCTCAGTTAAGGGAAGTTGCATCTCTTCTTCGACCCATTGAGACAGCAATTGCAACAAATCCCGCACATGGCCCCCCGTGACACGACACAGGCGGTCAAAGACGGCGGGAGTTTCGAAAATCTCGCCAATTCGCTCTAGGCGTTCGGCTTCGGTTAACTGGGGAAAGGCCCGGGCCAAGACCATTTGTTTGAGTTTCGCTAACCCCTCTGGACAATCCTCGCCGTTGCGATGGCGAATGGAGACCATGGGGAGACATTCGGGTTTATCTGGAAATCGCTGGGTCAGATTGCCAAATTCGTTGGAAAAACGCAACCCCAAGGGCATGGTATAAATGATATGACAGGCCAGTTTTGTGAGTAATTCGCCTCGTTCGACGAAAAGATATTCTTGTTGCGATCGCCCTGAAGGTTTGGGACGATTATCAATGCGGTCAAGGTTATCCACAATCACCACTAATCCGGCATAGCCTTGGTTTTTCAAGGACTCGATTCCCGGTTGAATTAACTCCTCGTTGAGAGTGGCGAGTAAGCCGGTCACTTTTGGTCCCAGGTATTGGCTTAATTTCTCGCGAATCCGGGAGTCATTTTTCGCTCTCACGGTCAGGGAAGCAATTCCGGCGGAGAGAGAAACGCTGTTTTTTTGGCTATCTAATTCTCCCTTCAGGGTCGAGGTTCCCAGGGAGGCTTTCACGTCAATCTCTGTGGTCAAAACCTCCTGAGTCCGCTGAATCAGTCTCCTTAACCCGGTGGCTTCGGGGACAGCAATCTCTTCGAGTTTGGCACTGACGCGCTTGGCAATAGTTAAGAAAACATCGACAATATCCACATCGGCGGTGTCGATATCTTCGTCGGATTCAAAGTTAACAACACAAAATCTTTCGGCTTCGAGTTCGGCTTGTAATCGATGAAGTTCTGTCGATTTTCCGCAGCCAATATGTCCGGTAAATAGGGAGCAACTTGGCTGTTCTCGTCGTAATACGGCGATGCGATGTTTCAGTTTACTAATGCTGTCATAGCCGCGAACGCTTGTAAAGTCGATATAGTATTGTCTATCGTCTTCTTGGCTAATGATGAGGGTTTTACTTGGGTTGATGCAGTTAAAAAATTCGATATAATCCACGATCGCCTAGCCCCATGAAACAGCAAACCTACCAACTATTATCTACGAATCGAGACGTTCCCCAGTGACGGCGATCGCCCCGGGTGGAGGGGGCCAGGGGTCACAGTCGAGTCGCCCGAGCCAGCGTTGCCAAATCTCCCAAGCCAGGCTATCAAGGGACTGAAGGCGATCGCCGGACAACCGCAACCGCTCCCGAGCCGGAATCCCTGCCCGAGTCCGTAGCGCCCCCGTTAATGCCCCTAAAATGGCTTTAACCTCTTGTGAGTCACAATTGGCGCTAAAGCCGTCTCCCTGAAACGCTAAGAGGGTGCTAAGAGCTTGTTTGAGGGCGGGTGATGGGTTTGTAATTTGCTCGGATTCATTGAGGAGGCGATCGCCCACGGCCAAGCCTACAGCCAGGGCCAACGGCTGTAACTCAGGGGCTAACTCCGACAACACCTCTAGCCGCTGGTGATAGAACAAACCCGCTACGGTAGCTAGGCCCAATTGCACCGGAAACTCGGCATATTGGGGATGTTGTCCAGGAAGGGTTCGCTGCTGAATTAGACTGTGGAGGAGTTCTGGCGGGATGGTTTCCCACAGAAATGGTCCTGAGGAGTGTTGCAGATAGCCCAATTGCGCACCCAAAATCGCACCGCGAACGCTCTCAAATCGGGGTAAAACCATTAAGGGCATCACAGTGCGGTTTCAGGTTGAAGGGGATGGGGTGTTACTCTCTCGCAGATGCTCGACGAGGGCCTGGAGTCCCAAAATATAGCTATAATAGCCGAAACCACTAATCTGCCCCACGGCAATGGGGGCGATGTAGGAGTGGTGACGAAAGGCCTCCCGTTGGTGGATATTGCTGAGGTGAACTTCCACCGTGGGCAATTTGACGGCGGCGATCGCATCTCGTATCGCCACACTGGTATGAGTATAGGCGGCGGGATTGATGAGTAACCCTTGATACTCGCCCCAGGCGGACTGAATCGCGTCAACCAACGCCCCTTCGTGATTCGACTGAAAGCACGAAACTTTAACCTGTAAAGTCCGTGCTTGGTCTTCTATACGCGTGTTAATTTCGGCTAAGGATGTTGAGCCGTATACGTTGGGTTCCCGTTGACCTAGCAAATTCAGATTCGGTCCATGGAGGACAAGAATCTGAAGCAAGGGGTCTTGGCTCGACGACGACACCAACAGACTAACGACGAATCCGGCGATCGTTAACCGGGATCGGAATTGCCTCGGGTTCGGGTTGTGCGTCAGGTCCGAGGACTGCGTCAATGAGCTTGCGCGTCCATTCTCGAACCTTATCCAATACCTTTTCGATGTAATCCATTAATCCGATAGCTCCTTCAGTTCAGCCGCAGCTCCTGACTCGCCGGTCAAGGCAGAACAGCTTTAACAGTTTTAGGCGTTACTCTTATCATAGCGAAATCCCTCCAAAGGGTCAAAGTTTTAAACTAAATTTTGCAATTGACCAACGGCTCACCAACAGGGGCGACGAGCCAGAAGTTGGGCAGCCGCTGGGGCGGGGAGGGGTTTAGCGAACCAATAGCCTTGACCGATATCACAGCCGAGTTGTCGCAGTTGAGCCAGTTGTGCCGGAGTTTCTATCCCTTCGGCGATCGCATCGAGTGCCAGAGTATGGGCCAGGTCGAGAATAGTGCGGATAATCGCCCGATCCTGCGCAGAATCTTCCATACGCCAGACAAAAGAGCGATCAACTTTCAGGGTATTTACAGGGAAGCGATTCAGATAACTTAAGGAACTGTAGCCGGTGCCAAAATCATCAATTCCTAACTTAACATCGAGAGCTTTGAGGTCATGAAGAATCTCCAAGGTAGTTTGGATTTCTTCCATGACTGCACTTTCGGTAATTTCTAATTTCAGACAATGGGGATCTAACCCTGTCTCGCTCAAAATATCCCCGATTCGTTGTTTCAAATCTGGAGACTGTAACTGATAGGGCGATAAATTGACACTGATAATACTGTTGGCATAGCGTGGAAACTGACGCTGCCAGGCTTGCATTTGATAACAGGCTTCATAGAGAACCCAAGCCCCTAGAGCCATAATCGCTCCGGTTTCTTCAGCCACGGGGATAAACTCCGCCGGGGACACCATTCCCCGTCGAGGATGTTGCCAACGTAGCAGGGCTTCAAACCCAGTAATTTCGCCGGATCTCAGATCCACCAGAGGCTGATAATAGACCCGGAAGCGATCGCCCAACTCCGAGTGAGGCAAATTAGAATCGGTCAATCCCTCGTCATGGGTGTCATGCACAGGAGGAAGATAGACCTGAGAGTGACTCATCGACTCCCGTAAATCCAGTTCAAGTTGAAACGTAGCGATCGCTTGCTGTTGAACGTCAGCATCAAAGACAATGGGCTGGGACAATTGCAGGGCTTTGGCACGGTGCATGGCACAGTTAGCATGATCGAGTAACAGACCCTGATGTCGTTGCTGGCCAAAGGCCACCCCAACACTAGCCGTGAGAAACACCGGTTGTCCAGTGTCTAAGATAAAAGGACGTTTCAGGCGGCGACGCAATTGTGCCGCCACCTCCATCACCGCATCGAGATGGGGTTGATTGGGTAGGAAAATGACAAATTCATCAGCCCCAACCCGAGCCAAATAGTCGGACGGGTGCAGCAGTGCTTGTAGGCGTTTACTGAGTTCGAGCAGGATGCGATCGCCCGTGGCGCGACCCAAACAGGCATTCACCGCCTTAAAGCGATTGAGATCTAAAACAATCGCCCCGAGGGACTGTTGGCGTTGCGATCGCCAAAACCGCCAATCCCGAAGCATCTGATAAACAACAGTCTGATTGGGAAGTCCGGTGAGGCGATCGTGTAAAAAATCATAGGTCAGGCGGTAAATGGACGTCAGCAAAATCCCGAGAACCATCCCCCAACGTACCCAAACCCCCGGTAACCAAATGGCCATGGCGAATAGCCCTCGTTCTACCAGAATCAACCCCAACCCAGCCAACACCAGTCCTCCCAGCCATCGCTCCAGTCGTTGTAGCCGCCAGGCTAACGCCATCACCAACGTGATCCAACTCCACCCCCAAAGCAGTTCAATCACCGTGGGAAAAACACGCCAAGGCCGTTGTTCTCCCACGGCCAAGCCTAGTAGTTGTTGGACCATCTGCCCATGAATTTCGACTCCCGGCATTTTCACCTGAATGCTATCGGTCTCCCTGGCACTAAAGGGAGTCGCAAACAGATCCCGTAACGTCGGGGCCGTTGAGCCGATTAAGACAATGCGATCGCGCAACAGTTGCGGGTCAAATTCCCCATCCAATAACTCACTAATGGATAGACGCTGAATCTGACCCGGACCGGCAGAATAGTTCAGGAGAATCTGATACCCCGAATCATCAATGTGGTGATAGCCCCCAGCGCAGGAGGATAGGGGAACCAGAAGCGACTCGCCCAAGCGAATCCCATCCGGATGACTCGGAGCCGCTTCTAAGCCAATTTCTTGGGGTTCTAGGTATTTTAGAGCGACTCGTAACCCCAAAGAATACGCCGTCTCTCCGCTTTGAGTATTGGCAAACAAGAGATGACGGCGTAGCACTTGATCGCGATCGATCACCACATCATTGAATCCCACTCGCTCTGGGGGAACATTGGCCAAAGGGGTTAGTGATGTGGCGATATTCTCGATGGCGATGAGATTCTCGGCCGCGAGTTGGTCACTCAGGAGGTCTTGACCCTCACCCACCGCCACATTCCGATAGAGATCTAAGCCAATCACGCGAGGGCTATGGACTTGTAACGTCCCTAACACCTCTGCCAGTTCGCGATCGCTGAGGGGCCATCGATAGCGATCAATATCATCTTCGCTGATTTCCAAAATCACCAAGCGAGGATCAATCTGAGATTGACTGGCCCGACGCATGGCGGCATCAAAGACCGCTAATTCTCCCGTCTCAAAGCTGCCAACGGCCCGCAGAGCGATCATCACCAAGAGAACCAGGAGATTGAGCAGCAGTAGGGAGCCGTTGAGACGGAGTTTACTGGTCGTCAGGCGATGTCGTAGCTGCCAAAATGACGGCTGAGTCGATCGATATCGTCCCAATCGTTGGCCCACTCGTTGGCCCAATCGTTTGAGCGATGTCAACTGTTTGAGAGTTTGTGAATCACTCACAAGAACCTCTAACTCGGCTGAGGAATCGTGACATCAATCAAGGTGACATCCTGGTTGGGATTGAGTTGGTCAAGGGGAGGGTCAATGGCGGCGCGATCGCCCACCACTAACGTCACCAACTGCTCAGGATTAAGATAGGTTTGGGCCACACGCAAGACATCCTCGACGGTGGTCGCCTTGACTCGGTCTTGATAGCGAAAGAGAAAATCGCTCGGGTAATCGTAATAATCGTAAGTCAACAGACGCGATAGAGTTTGGGCGCGACTGGCAAAGTTAAAGACAAAAGAGTTCAGAGTTGAATCCTTAGCCAATTGCAACTCATCAGCGGTAATCGGTTCGCGGCGAATGCGCTCGATTTCCCCTCGCACTGACTCAATAAAGGGAACCGTGGCCTCAGAGCGTGTTTGTCCCCCCGCCCGAAAGACGCCGGGATAGTCATATTGAGTTGCCCAAACGCCATAGACGGAATAGGCTAATCCCTGGCGCGATCGCACTTCGTTAAACAGACGACCCCCAAAACCACTCAAAACATTGTTCATGACTCCCAGGATGGGATAATCGGGATCATTACGGACTCCACCGAGATGACCGAGTTCAACATAGCTTTGGGTTAACTCCGGGCGATCGACCAGAAACACCCCACTGGCTTGAGCTTGAGACGGCTGGCGCAAGTCCTCCGACAAATCGGGGAAACTCGAACCACTGGCCTGCCAATCCCCTAGTTTTTCCTCAATCAAGGGTCTCATCGTCCCTCGTTCAAAGTCACCAACCACACCGAGAATCAGGCGATCGGGTTGGACGGATTGTTGATAAAACTGTTGTAGATCCTGCCGCTCAATTGCTGCGAGCGTTTCATATTCCATCGTCCGAGCATAGGGACTCCGGTCACCATAGATCAGTTTCTGAAACTCTCGCTGGGCAATATCACGAGGTTCATCATTACGTCGAGCAATTTGTCCCCGCGCTTGATTTTTCGCCAAAGCCAACTGGTCTGGGTCAAAGGCGGGCTGACGCAGCACCTCCACAAACAAATCAAACACCGTCTCTAGGTCGGAACTGAGGGCATCAAAACGAACTGTTCCGCGAGTGGTATCTATCGAGGCCTCAATGGAAGCAGCTTTTTGTTCGAGTTCTCGATTTAGGCTCTCAGGCGGATGACTTTGGGTTCCCCCCGAGCGCATTAAGGCGCCCGTCATCCCGGCTAAGCCCACTTTATCAATCGGTTCCAAGCGACTTCCGGTGTTCACAAGCGCCACCCCGGAGACGAGGGGGAGTTCATGATCTTCGATCAGATAGACCCTGAGACCATTCTCAAGTTGGAATTGCTCATAGTCCGGTAGTTGCACCTCAGGTAAGGGGGGAAACTCAAGTTCGCTGTAATGTCGCGGTGTGGCGGCGACGGAGTCCGGGGGATGCACCAGTTGGGTGATGAGCAATCCGACGAGGAACAGGAGCGCCCAGTAGGGACGTAGGGATTGCCAAAAGGGGGTGTGCGATGGCTGAGACATGAGTTAAGGATGAGGGTGAACAACAAGGAGACCAGCTTTAGCTTTCTAGGAGGGGAGGAGTTTCCCGACAGTGCGATTGTTGGGCCGGAAGGTTTCTCGGGCCACGCGGCGGATGTCGTCACGACTAACCGCCTCGATGGCTTCGAGTTCCCGGAAGAGATTGTGCCAATCTCCGGTTTTGGCTTGATATTCAGCCAAGAGACTGGCCATACCGGAGTTGGAGTCGAGCGATCGCACCAAACGGGCTTTGGCCTGAGTTTTGACCCGTTCTAGGTCTTCTGGAGCCACGGGATCTCGTTGAATGCGCTCAATTTCTTGGCGCAAGGCGGTTTGAACTTCCTCTAAGCTATGATTTGGGGCAGTCAGGGCGTAAAACAAAACCAGGTTGGGAAATTTATCGCCGGGAAAGCCGTTGAATCCTTGGGCGGTGAGGGCAATTTGCTGTTGTTCGACTAAGGATTGGTAGAGACGGGAAGTGCGGCCATCACTGAGTAGGGCCACGAGCAATTCATAGGCGGCGTTGTCAGGATCAGTCCGGTCGGGGCGATGATAGCCTTCTAGGTACCAAGGCTGACTGGGAAACTGGACTTCAACTTGGCGCGGTTCTTGTTGCGGCGGTTCGACTTCCCTGACGGCTGGAGGGGTAGGGCCGGATTCGTAGCGGCCAAAGTAAATTTCTGCCAAGTTTTGCACTTGAGAGACATCTACATCGCCGACGATGGCGACGGTGAGATTGTTGGGGACGTAATAGGTTTTGTAAAAGTCGTAGGTATCTTCGGTGGTGAGGTTGCGAATGTCGGCTTCATGACCAATTACCGGCTGGCGGTAGGGATGTTCGGAGAAGGCGGTGAGGAGGAATTCTTCGATGAGACTGCCGATGGCGGAGTTGTCGGTGCCAAGGCGACGTTCTTCGAGGATAACGTTTTGTTCTTTATAAAATTCTCGGAAGACTGGCTCTAGGAACCGCTCAGATTCCAGGGACATCCAGAGTTCGAGTTTGTTGGCGGGGAAGCTATAGAAGTACCGAGTTGCGTCGGCGGAGGTGGTGGCGTTGAGGCCCACGCCGCCATATTGTTCGACAATCTGACCGAATTCATTTTGAATGACGTATTCTGAGGCCTGGTCTTCTACGCCTTTAAATTCGTCCTCAAGGCGGGCGGCTTCCTCGTCGTTTCCGGCGGCTTGGGCGGCTCGGATTTGCTCGTGAAGGTCGTCGAGTTGGGCGAGGAGGGGAGCTTCGGCGTTGTAGTTTTTGGTGCCGATGCGTGGGGTTCCTTTGAAGGCTAGGTGTTCGAGGAAGTGGGCGACGCCGGTTTTGCCGGCGGGTTCGTTGGCTCCTCCGGCATCGGCGTAGGTCATAAAGGAGATGACTGGCGCATCATGGCGTTCTAGGACAATGAATTTCATACCATTGTCGAGGCTGAATTCTTGGATTTGCGCTTCGGTGCGATCGAGGTACGGCTCGATGGAGGTGGCATAACTGGGACTTGGACCCAGGATCATGCTCAACAGGACGGGTAGCAGCAGCAGGGCGATCGCCCGCTGGCCAAGGCGGCGAAGGGTGGGAACTCGGGTTAGATGTTGGTGCCCAAGGGACGATTGAGTCAGCATAGGGTTAGCAGAGTGGCGTCTAATTAGTGAGGGGGTGGAGGTTTCGGTAAGTCAAGATATAGAAGTTTTGCGATATATAACTTCTAATAACAATCTGTGAATCTTTGGGCATTTTGGACAAAATTTATTCCAGAATAATGTTAGCAACTCCACGCTAAATCTTCGAGTTTTATCATACCGATGAAGACAATGCTTCACCCAACCCGCACCCCCGAAGCGGAAACCCGCACGCGAATTTTAGCATCGGCTCGTCGGTTATTTGCCCGTCAGGGCTTTGAGGGGACGACCACCCGCGCCCTGGCCCGGGCGGCTGGTGTGGCTGAAGGAACCCTCTTCCGACATTTTGACAATAAAAAAGCCATTTTGGTAGAGGTGGCGACTCAGGGTTGGGTGGAAATTCTCTCGGACTTGCTCACAGAACTGAGTGAGATGGGGAGTTATACGGCGGTGTCTCAGGTGATTCAGCGTCGGCTGTTCCATCTCCGGGAAAATGCTGATTTGATGCGAGTCTGCTTTCTCGAGGCCCAGTTTCACCCGGAACTACGCGATCGCATTCAACACGATGCGATCGCCAAAATGACGGATGTCGCCGAGGCCTTTGTCGAAACAGGCATGGAACGGGGCATTTACCGCCCCATGAACCCCCGCTTAGTGGCGAAGGTGTTTCTGGGCATCTTCGCCATCTCCGGGTTTAGCTATCAAACCCTCATGGAAGATAATCCCTCGCCCCAAGCGATGGTTGAGATGGCCAATGGCTTGGCGGATATCTTCCTGAATGGGGTGCTGGCGAAGGATGCTTAACTCGACAACTCCTCGCCAATCCCTTGCTGTCCCCGAAAGCCGGTGATAATGCGGGTTCCATCTTTGAGAACATGGATTTCCATCTGATCACTGGCCCAGTCGAGACGCGATTGCAGCTCTGGGTTGAAGACTCGTACCCGTTGGTTGCGGGAGGAGACGAGAGAGGTGGGTTCGTGAATAGCCTGGTTCTCTAGGTAGGGGCCATCAATGAGGAGATCTAACTGTTCGAGTAGCTCGGAGGCTCCTGGGGGTGCGTTGGGCGATCGTAATTCCTCTAAAGTAAAGCCACTAAAGGACATCACCGTTAATCCTCGGGCTTTCAACCGTCGCGCCACCTCCGCTAAAGCGGGGGCTTGCCAAAAGGGTTCCCCACCCGAAAACGTCACCCCTTCGTTTACGCTATTTTCGGTGATGCGTTCGACTAACCCATCAATAGAGATGAGTTGATTGGCTTTAAAGGACCAAGAACTGGGGTTAAAACAGCCCGGACATTCCCGTAAACAGCCTTGTACCCAGATAACAGCCCGTTTACCGGGGCCATTCACTTCAGATTCATCCACATAGCCCATAATGTTGACAAAGCCGGGGGGGATGGATTGGCTTGGCGGTGGTGTTAGAGTCATGATTACTTAATCTCTTTCAATTCATCAATGCTCAGCATCATAGAAGCAACAAGGTCAGGATTATAATGGAGGTTTTACCCAATGAGGCCCAGTGAAGTCGCAGTTTATATCGCTTCATCGTGCTTATTCGATAGTATAGCAATCCCTAGCTCCGACTTGACAGGGGGGTTGTGTGAAGAAAGGACAGAAGACACGGGTAATGTTCCTTAGTCACCAAATTGATCTCAGTTTCCCCCGACGCTGAGGGGAGGCTTAGACTTGTAAATTTTCGTAAAAAATAATTGTGTTCGTTCGTTGAAGGGGTGAAAATTTGAGTTCAAGAATACATAAGACATTAATTTCATCAGTTTAGACGGACGAGGGTCAGTGTTATCCCCCTTCAACCACTCCATGATTCTCGTTGTTCTCGGACTGAGATGCTGAAAGCCAGCAGTCTAGAGCCTGAAGCGATCGTTGCGGTAGGGATGGGTTGGGGTCTTAGAATTGGATGAGAATCCATAACATCATTTTGCAGCGATCTTTAATCTCATGAAAATTGTTTCAATCAAAATCAAAAACTATCGCGTTTTTGAAAACATAGAAATCAAAAATATTCCAGCTTTTTGCGTTATGATTGGAGCCAATGGAACTGGAAAATCAACCCTATTCGATATTTTTGGATTTCTCCGCGATGCTCTTAAAAATAACATTCGTCAAGCCCTTCAGATAAGAGGCGGATTTAATGAAGTTGTCACCCGAGGAAAGCAAAACGAAGATATCGAAATTGAATTAAAATTTCGCATGGAAATTCTCAGTACAGAGCGCCTAGTGACGTATGTGCTGGTTGTCGGACAACACAGGCAAAAACCCATCATAAAACGAGAGATATTACGCTATAAACGTGGTGAATATGGTTCCCCGTTCCATTTTCTTGACTTTCAACATGGCCAAGGATATGCCATTAAAAATGAAGAAGACTTTAAGAGTGATGAAGAACTTGAGCGGGAAGAACAACAACTAGAATCCGCTGATATTTTAGCCCTTAAAGGATTAGGACAATTTCAGCGATTTAAAGCTGCTAACGCCTTCCGTTCTCTGATAGAAAATTGGCATGTGTCTGATTTTCATATCAGCGATGCTAGAGGGAGCAAAGATGCACTCTATGCCGAACATCTTTCCCCCACCGGCGATAACATGGCAGTTGTTGCCCAATATATTTACCAAGAACATCCCGAGGTTTTTGAAGAAATTTTGAAACGTATGCAGGCAAGAGTTCCCGGCGTGTCAAAAGTCGAAGCTAAGAATACCGAAGATGGCAGACTTATCCTAAAATTTCAAGACCAAGCATTTAAAGATCCCTTTATTGATCGCTATGTATCTGATGGCACGATGAAAATGTTTGCCTATTTAATTCTGCTATTTGACCCTAAACCTCACCCCTTATTATGTGTTGAGGAACCAGAAAACCAACTCTATCCCAGCCTTTTACAAAAACTTGCCGAAGAATTTGCCAGCTATGCGCATCGGGGTGGACAAGTCTTTGTTTCTACTCATTCCCCCTATTTTCTTAATGCTGTTCCCCTAGATAGCATTTTTTGGCTAATCAAAGACCAAGGCATCACTAAAATCCAGAAAGCTACTGATAGCGAAACTTTAATAAATCTTGTAGAAGCAGGAGATCTCCCTGGTTATCTCTGGAACCAGGGTTGGTTTGAAGGAGTTGCCCCCTAATGAGTTACGATTTTATTTTTTTGTTGGAAGAACCCTCTATCAAGATTGTTTTAGATGAAATCCTTCCCAAACTCATCCCAGATCATGTTCACTATATTTGTATTGCTCACCAAGGCAAACAAGATTTAGCCAAATCTATTCCCAAAAAAATAAAAGCATTTCAGTCTAAACCTGCCACAAAATTTGTGATCCTTCATGACCAAGACTCCCATAATTGCAAAATCCTCAAAGATAAATTGTTAGCAATTTGCCAAGAGTCCGGAAAATCAGATGTATCGATTCGAATTATTTGCCACGAACTTGAATCTTGGTTTCTCGGTGACTTAGCCGCCGTCGAAAAAGCCTATGCTCTCAAAAACCAGAGTCTTAGTAAGAAACAAGACCCGCGTAAATTCAGAGATCCCGATCAACTTAATTCTGCTAAACAAGAACTCAAAAAGTTAGTTAGTGAATACTATCCGGCAACTCACGCTAAGGCAATTGCTCCCTATTTATCCCTAGCTGACAACAAATCCCATAGCTTTCAAGTATTTCTGGCTGGCATCAGAAAACTCGTTAATGATAAACGATGAGCCAATCTGAAGTAGAACTATAGTAAAAGTTGCTCTAAATAGGACAAAAAACGGGAAAAAGAAGGCAACAGGCAACAGGCATAACCCACCCCTAACCCCTCCCAGGAGGGGAAGGCAACAGGGAGCAAGTGGGTGGTTATCTGCCAACTCGGAGTGTCTTCAGCCAATCTTCGAGTGCTATACAAAAATCGCCATTCCCGAGTCTCAGGAATGGCGATTCAACAGAACCAGTAGGATAATGATAGTGACCGTTAGACCTTACAGCAGCTTGATACTGCTATCTGTGGCAACGTTTTGACCCAATCACGCTTAACCGTGAATCTCAGGAGCTGACAACGCGAGCGTGGGAGCCTCAGCGGCGGCTAAATCCATGGGGAATTGGTGAGCATTGCGTTCGTGAATCACCTCAATCCCTAAGTTGGCGCGGTTAATCACGTCGGCCCAGGTGTTGATGACACGACCTTGAGCATCTAACACCGATTGGTTGAAGTTAAACCCATTCAGGTTAAAGCCCATGGTACTCACACCCAAGGCGGCAAACCAGATGCCAATGACGGGCCAAGCGGCGAGGAAGAAGTGGAGAGAGCGGCTGTTATTGAATGACGCATATTGGAAAATCAAGCGTCCGAAATAGCCGTGAGCTGCCACGATGTTGTAGGTTTCTTCCTCTTGTCCAAAGCGATAGCCTTGGTTTTGAGATTGCAGTTCGGTGGTTTCGCGAACCAGAGAGGAGGTGACGAGAGAGCCGTGCATGGCGGAGAACAAAGCACCACCGAAGACTCCAATCACACCAAGCATATGGAAGGGGTGCATCAAGATATTATGTTCGGCTTGGAACACAATCATGAAGTTGAAAGTTCCCGAAACGCCGAGCATCATGCCATCGGAGAAGCTACCTTGACCAATGGGATAGATGAGCAGGACGGCGGTTGCAGCGGCAACGGGAGCCGAGAAGGCCACGGGAATCCAAGGACGCATCCCGAGACGGTAGGAGAGTTCCCATTCACGTCCCATGTAGGCATAAATGCCGATGAGGAAGTGCAGAACAATCAGTTCGTAGGGACCGCCGTTATAGAGCCATTCTTGTAGGTTAGCGGCTTCCCAAATGGGGTATAAGTGCAATCCCACAGCGGCTGAGGTGGGAATCACGGTGGCGGTGATGATGTTGTTGCCATACAACAGGGAACCGGCGACGGGTTCACGAATGCCGTCGATGTCAACGGGAGGTGCGGCGACAAAGGCCAAGATGAAGACCGTTGCACCGGTGAGGATGGTGGGAATCATCAACACGCCGAACCAGCCAATATACAGCCGGTTGTCGGTGCTGGTAACCCATTGACAAAATCGTTCCCAGAGGGAGTCCTTTGTCTGAATTGCAGTGGATGTCATAGATAATAACCTTGTTAAGAACCTAGCATTGCCTCAAAATGATGAAGTTAAGAAATTACAAGAACAATGCCTGTGCGGTTCCGGTACAGTCTTAGTAAAACAAAATCGCTACATAGTTGTCAAGCGTATATTTATAGAGTGATTTAATGAGACGCGCTGTCAGAGTTTAGGCAAGCTGATGAGTCGCTCAGAGGGGTTCAGGTGGACTCAGGACTGGGAGCGGTCATTCTGACGGGCCAGGTAGAGTTGGCGGCTGTAGTCAATGAGGTGGCTTTTGGCGGTTCCATAGGCGGCGGCTTCTTGGGGAATTAAGCGCAGGAGACGGTTGGCGGTGGCAAAGTTCCCCTGTTGGGCAAAGTGGGCGGCCTGTTGCAATAGGTCTTGGGCTTGGTCTTCGCGGGCCTGACGATAGTTTGCGAGTCGCTGTTGGGCTTCGCGATAGGCGCGGGTTTCTGGAGGGATTTGACGCAGATAGCCGATCGCACCGGCAAAGTCTTGGCCATAGGCGAGGAATTTCGCGCGATAGAGCCAGTAGTCGGCTTGGGTGTTGCGTTTCTGCTGATATTCGATGAGCTTGCTTTGGGCCAGGTCGCTGACTTGGGTATGGGCGGGAATCTGTTGAAGAAGGGTAATGGCGGAGGCGAAATCCCGTTTTTCGGCGCGATTAAAGGCTTGTTGCAGGAGATGCTGGGCCTGTTGGTCTGAGGAGGGTTGAGGGGGTGTGGCTGAGTCGGCTGGGGTGGTTGAGTTGCGAGGCTGGGGCTGTACGCGGGCTTGAATCTCTTGGGCAAAGGTGGTTAGGTCTTGTTTCCACAAGTCGAGTTCTTGTTGGGCGAGTTGTCCCCACACTTCTGGGGCGACGGTGGTGGGGGTAAGGGGGGTGTCGGGGTCGGCTTGGGCTAGGTCTTGGGGGAGAGGGGGAAAGTCGCGGTTGGGTTCGGCGTTGAAGAGTTGTTGGCCGTAATATTGGCTGGCCAGAAGAACGGCGGTGACGCCGGCACTGGTTCCGAGGGCATAACACCAGGCGGGGGTTCGGTTCTCGTCCTTCTCTGCGTTGATGACCATTTTGCGGGGACGAGGTGGGAGCGGCAGGTGTTGATGGACTAGGGCGCGCTCGGGTGGGGGTAGGTAGGCTTGACGAACGAGGGGAAGAGCGAGGGCGGAGCAGGTTTGGGGCTGGGGTGAGGGGGTGAGGTCTGCCATAGTACTTAGAGGGTGACGGTCAACCGTGACGGCGATCTTCTCGGTTCCTCTAGGTACGGTCTGGGGAATTTTTAATCCGGATGGGTTGGGGGGCTTTCGGCTGCGAGGTTCTACGTAGGAGGGTGGCGGAGGAGGGCCAGTTGGGTCCCGTCAAGATTTTTGACATCCTCCCACACTAATTCAAAGAATATAGTGTGGGATTCCCACCATCACTGATGGGGTTTCCTCTTTCCACGACTCAACTTACCTTGAGGAGTTTCCCCACCAAGGCAGAGGTCGATATCTCCAGAGGCGTTAATTCCCGTATGCCCTACGGTACTTACTTTTTAGCGGAATAGATA
>LJZT01000106.1 GCA_001314905.1 Phormidium sp. OSCR | reverse complement strand
GGACATCGAACCCATCGATTGGCTTGAGGGAGTCCATGTATCCCTGCCTTAAACCTTGTTCGTCTGAACGACTCACTCGTTTTGAAGGCAGGGTTTTATTGCTCCCTCAAACTTCCTCTTCCGTGATAATCAACGGAGTTCCGTGAATTCGATCAGTTTATCATCAGCCTGAGATGCGATCGCGTCAGTTTTAAGGTAATGTCTTGGTGAAGTCCTCGGCCATTTAGAGCCAAACAACTCAACAGAGCGGGCCGTCGCAGGATTCGAGATAGCCTTGTGATGCCAAAGGAGTGAACGAGCATGTTGAATTTATTGTCTGCGATCGGACTAGCCGGGTTGTGTTTTGTGGCCTGGCTAGGTTCGGAAGATCGACGAATTGTGTCTTGGAACACAATTCTCTGGGGCATCGGCTTACAACTGGTTGTGGGTGGCATCGTTTTTGGCATCGGCAGTGATGTCGTGGTTTGGGTTAACGACCTGTTAAATGTTCTACTAGATGCCTCAGAAGCTGGGGCTAGATTTCTCTTTGGCGGGGGAAGTTCCCACTTTGTCCCTGATCCTAATCGTAGTCCGGGGCCAGGGGTGGCCGGACGCTGGTTAGTGCGGACGTTGGGCGATCCGTATGTTAGTGTTCCGGGCGATCGCCTCGGGCCGGATAATCTCAATCCAGGGTTTATCCTCGCCTTCCGCTCGCTACCTCAAGTCATTTTCTTCTCAGGGCTAGTCAGCTTACTCTATCGTCTTAATATCATTCAGCCGATTATTAAAGTCTTTGCTAAAGTCTTCCGGCGGACTTTGAGGATCAGTGGGGCGGAATCCCTGGCCGGAGCCGCTAATATCTTTGTGGGGATTGAGTCGGCGATCGCCATCAAACCCTTTCTCCCCAACATGAGCCGCAGCGAACTCTGTGCTGTTTTAACCAGTTGCTTTGGTTCGATCGCCTCGTCGGTTCTAGCACTCTACGCTGGGTTGCTGCGTCCGACGTTTCCCACCATCACGGGGCATTTGGTCTCCGCCTCAATCATGACGATTCCTGCCTGTTTCGTCCTCTCGAAACTGCTGGTTCCTGAAACGACCGTTCCGGAAACCTTTGGCCAGATCCCCGAAGAAAAAGAAGACCCAAGCAAAGAAAAACCCAATCCCGTCGATAGTTTAATTATTGGTGCCTTAGACGGAGTCAAAATGGCGGTCGGCATTGCGGCGGTAATTATTGGGATTTTAGGACTCGTTGCCCTAGTCAACGAGTTTTTTAACTTTCTGACCCAGCTTCCGGGAGTCTTTGGCGATGTATTTGCAGTTGTCACCCTTGAGAACCTCTTAGGTGCTATCTTTTTACCGCTAACATTCCTGACGGGGGTTTCTCTGCCGATTCCCTTTACTGATGCCTTTGAGGAGAATTGGCAAGTTCTTTGGGAATCTTCAGTAATTATCGGACGACGACTGTTTGAAACCAACATCCCGCCTTATATTTCCCTAGCTGAATTAGCGAGAGCTGGGGTGCTCACGCCTCGGGCCTTGCTGATTGTCAGTTACGTTCTGTGTGGCTTCACTCACTTTGCCTCCTACGGTATTTTTGTGGGTGGATTGGCTAACTTGGTTCCCTCGCGACGGTCAGATATTTCAGCTTTGGGGTTCAAGGCCCTATGGGCCGCCACCTTGGCAACGTTGATGACTGGCTGCATTGCGGGACTGTTCTTTACGGGTAATGCGGATTCAATTCTGGGCATACCCGCTCCTTAATGTTCTGGCCCTGATTCACCCTCATGTTGTTTACCTGTCAGTTTTCACTGCAAGATGTCTATGAAAGGCTATGCTTGGTTTCTCGGTTTGGGATTATCCGTTGCCTTATCTATTGGCCTAATGGGACATTTTCCCCTTGGAGGGATGGCTCAAACTGGGGCCATGGCCGAGGTTACTCAAGCTCAAGAGGGATCGCCCAATCCTTTACCTGAACCACCGGCAGTCCCTGAAACCTCCCCTCCCCCCGCGTCAGTTGGGAACGATGAGGGGCAGTTATCGACTGAACCGGCGGAATTTCGTTTGGAGGCGTTGCCGGTTCTACCGGATGTGGAGACGGGCGATTTAAGTCTCAGTGATAATCTCTATCAGGAACCGGGACAGTTCCAGGTGGGAGTTTTGCAGGACTATGAAACGTCGCGCAATGCTGGAGTCGCGATTATTGAGTCGCCAACGGGGGAGTTGGCTTATACGGTGCAGGTGCAGCAACGAGCTAATGACCGCCCATTGGTTGATGATGAGTTGGTGCAAATTGCCATTGACCGATTGCAACGGGGGGAAGGGTTCCGTTTGGGATCGACGAGAGCGGTTGATACTGGGGTGATGATTGTTAACTGGACGGGAACTCTGGGAGCAACGCCGCTTTCAGGACGGGTATTTTTGCGACAGGCGGGTTCAGAGGTGTTGATGTTGGTGGTCTCGGCGACGGGGGAGGAGGCGGAGAAACTTGATGCGGTGGTGGCTTTGGTCTCGAATACGTTGCAACCGGATAGTGGAGTATAGAGGAGTATGCGTGATAATCTCGGCGATCGCCGTCAGTTTGCGACGGCAACTCAGCGCAATCGAGAGCCAATTTTTCAGGTACTCACTCGGGTTTTACCGCCTGATGGCACGGTTTTGGAGGTGGCCAGTGGTACGGGGGAACATGGGGCGTTTTTTGCGCCCCGGTTGGCCCCTCGGTTTTGGTTGCCTTCTGATCCTAATCCGTTGGCGGTTGAGAGTATTGAGTCTTGGCGACGGTATACGGGGAGCGATCGCCTGTTGGAACCGTTAGGTCTGGATGTGCGTGAACCCCAATGGACGGTGGAACGAACGCCACCACCCCAGTTACAGGAACGGTTGCAGGAACAGCCGATTCGGGCTTTGGTCTGTATCAATATGATTCATATTTCCCCCTGGGAGGCTTGTTTGGGGCTGTTGGCGGGGGCGGAACGATTGTTGCCGCCTGGGGGTGTTCTCTATTTATATGGCCCCTATAAGGAGGGGGGACGACATACGTCGCCGAGTAATGAGGGGTTTGATTTGATGTTGCGCGATCGCGATTCGAGTTGGGGCATCCGGGATCAGGAGGCGGTGATTGCAGCGGCGGCGGAACGAGGCTTGCGATTTCAGGAGATGGTGGAGATGCCGGCGAATAATCGCTCGTTGGTGTTTGGGCGGTAGGGGGATAGGGGATAGGGAACAGGGAACAGGGAACAGGGAACAGGGAACAGGGTAAGGACCCACCCCGCCCTCCGGGCACCCCTCCCTAGAGGGGAACGTAGGGGCGTACCCTTGCGGTCGGTGAGCGATAGCCGAACCGTGGTCGCCCTTTTTCGGCAAGAGGCGGATTCGTTTTTGATTTCTGTACAGCTTTTAAAAGAGGGATTCCTAAAAGTTCGCAGCTTAGATGTTTGACCTTACGCCGCTCAAAAATGCGCCGAGACCCCAATGCCTTAAGCCGTCAAAAAATTTTTCTTTTGCTTAAAACTTATTTGTTTGTTTATATTCTCATTCTAGTGTCTAAGTTTAAAATTGTCAACCGTTACAGCGATATTTTTCCAAACTAATTCGACGGGAGTACGGGAGTATGGTGAACGCGGTGACATCTAATGGGGTTTAGTCTGGGTTTTCTGGCGGAGGTTGGTCAATGGCTGTCCCGGTGAGGGTGAAGAGAGGACAGCATTTAGAGTTGGACGTCGGGAGATTCTTGGACGTTGCGAAGCCAGTTTTCATCCAAGCCATACCATTTCGCCAAAAGACCACTTTGAGTAATCTTCAAACACTCTTCACGAGAATACTCGGGTTTCCATGTTCCTAAACTATTTCCATCAAAGTGTATTCTCAAGTTATAGCCATCAGCATCAGTATCAGCATCAGTAGATGAAAGGCAATTGTATAGTTCATCTCTCCAATTCAATGGATGATGAATCCGATAGAAACCTGAGGGATTTTGAATCCAAGTTGCGGTGCAAGAAATAATGAGTATCAGAAGAGAGAGTCCTTTGATTAAGGCGGGTTTTAGGCGAGAGATACTTGGTGACGGGATAGCATAAATTGTCATCAGAAAAATAGACAGAAAAATATAAGGGAAGAAGAAATATCGGGGGCCGGCTAGGAATGGATGAATTTCCAGATTTGTCCTTAAGAAGGATGCCAGGATTGTACTTAAAACTGCCCAAAAAGCGATTGATGTATTGAAAAATTCCTGCTTCCTTGAAATCAACGTATTATAGAGAGCAAAGCAACCGACCATTAGCAAAGCTAGACTCAATGTATAGGATATAAAGTTTGGTCTTGAAAAGAAGCTGTTGTAGGTAATATAAGTCCCGATAAATTGAGGTAAGGCTATGTAAAACTTAGAAAAATCTATTTTTTCACCGACCTGACTCAGGGAAAAATACATCTGAACTGCTGAAAGTGCAGACCACAAACCTAAAACTACATAGTTCAACCTAGTTCGTGTCATATAGGCTTTGATTATCATAGCGGGTATGAGTAGGATAGATATTGGTGAGCCAAGACAGCCTAAAGCAGTCGAAACTATAATCATAAAATAGGATGTTTTGCTTTTGGCTTTTGATGAAGAAAGTAAAGGGACTAGAAGCAACAACGACGTCCACCAAAATATGTAAAGGGGTGTTGAAAAAACCTCAGGGTCATAAGGAAGTAAAGCGATAATAATCGGTAAATACTCTTTATTGGGTAATTCAATCAGACTCGATGTAAGAATTACCATCACTAAAAGGGTGATGATTATCGTTAGTAAATAGGCGATTTCAGGATAAAACAAGCCGGAAACTGATAAGCTGAGGAGGGTGAGGATTTTAGAAGGAATAATTAGATAGCCGCTAACGGGTATTAGTAAACTTGACCAGCCATGTTCAATGGCTTGTGGAATATTAAACACTCCATCCTCACTCCAAGCCGAAGGATAAAGAGCATCGGCGGGTCTTCTAAGAAAATATAAAACCGTGAAAATTGTCAGGCTTATAATTCGAGCTTTCTGCCACTTAGCTGTTTTGGAATTGATAGTCATTAGGATAGAATACAGAGTAAAGAAGGGGCTTCTGGTTCAGGGTGATACGGACCAATTATGGCAACTTATGGCAATTTATATCCCTTACCGTAGGGGCGATCGCCGTTTGCCCCTACAATTTGGTGTACCCTGCAATAAATTGATCACATCATATATCCTGAAGATGCTAAACGTTCTAAGTTGTAAAGACAATCCTGTCTATCCATTAAGCCGAGTCGGTAGCATTAGATAACATGAGACCAGAGAAAAAAGCTGAGGCAGATTTCATCCTACATCCTACATCTTACATCTTACAGGTTGACAAGTCACCGACGCGGTTCACAGTCATAAGGCTTCGCCGTTGGCAAGGGGGGAGCGAAAAAATTGATTTTTAAATCAACATTATGGATGCAAAAAAGCCGGCGTGATGCCGACCCAGTGAAAACCAACCAAAACCAATCACGTTAGCTCATAAACCATGAGAAAACCTCTCATTGTCCCGGCGGGATCTGAAAGAATCTCAGTGAGCCAAGGCGATTGTAACAAAGATTACCGACTTTTCGTCACAAAAGTTCAAAATTTGCCAAATTTGGCATTAGCGGACGAACTGCGGCATGACTTCGGCGGCGGTGAAGAGTCCGTGGATGCCGCGACGGTGGAGAGTTGCACCGGCTTTGAGGTAGCCGAAGGCGGGTCCGCAGACGTTGGCGGCCATGCTGGTGTCGTCGCCGAGGGTGAAGGTGTGGGTGGAGATTTTGCCGTCGAAGGTGCGACCGGTGACTTGGACGTTGGTACTGAGGGGTTTTTTGGCGTTGCGGGTGTCCACGATGCCGCCGACGGTGACGCGATCGCGATCGACAATTCCGGCCAACTCTAACATGATGTCATCGGCGTGTTCCATGTTTTCGAGTTTGAGGATGCCGTTGGTTTTGTCCAAGAGTGCCGTCACTTCCTCATCACTCATGGCCCGAGCCGTTTCTACATCATAGCCGGGCATATGGGCGATATCTTCGCGGATGGTGGAACGGTAGGCTTCCCAGTTGGCAATGCCGACGCCGAAGGTGATGGCGACGTGATGAATGTCGGCGTAACTTTGTGCGGCGAGGGTGGCGGCGGCGGTGAGTAAGCCGGGGGTGGCCCCACAGCCAGTCATATAGGTAATTCCGGCCGCTTGCAGGTCATCGTGTAAGTTGAGGAGTTGTTCAACGGCACTGGTGCGTTTTAAGGCATCGACTAATACTCCTTTCCAGCCGGAGGCGATAAATTGCTGGGCCACGGAAGCCATGAAGGTGTTGGGGAGATTGGGAAGGGCCAGGAAATAGCCGTCAATTTGGGGTGCGGCGGCGATTAGGTCCTGGATACTTTGGTCACTGAGGACTCCTTGGGGGTCTAAGTAGCCGACAGAGCCGCGATCGCGGGTTACGCTAATGAGAGCATCGGCATCGAGTCCTTCTCGGTTGTAGGCGTAGCCTTGGCCATCGGCGACGGCACAAAAACGCATCTGTTGTTTAGGAGTCAGAAGACGAGAGGCGGCTTGTCCGAGTCCACCGAACCCCAAAACTCCGACGGAGAGTGGGGAGGTGCGTGGTTGTGGGGTGGGGTTGACAGTCATAACAAATTCAAGGTTAAACACAGACTAATTCTCCATTATCTCCCCCAATGGTCGGTTTCGATAGAATGCGATGGACTAGACTGGGGAGATGTCGGACAAGTTCAGGGAAACGATCTGTGCTAGAATCCCCCCAATCTGGGGTGATCTGTTGTCTATGTCCTCCGTTGAGATGGACTGATCCTCCAAGGCTGAACTCCTTGTGGTGTGTGTGTGAGAAGATTTCTATGTCTATTGTCTTAGTGACAGGCTCGGCTGGCTTGATTGGCTCGGAGTCGGTGCGTTTTTTTTGTGAGAAAGGCTTTACCGTGGTTGGCATTGACAACAATATGCGGGAGTCGTTCTTCGGGGAGGGTGCTTCGACGTTGTGGAATCGCGATCGCCTGCAACAGAGGTATGGTGACCAGTATATTCATCACAATAGCGATATTCGCGATCGCCAAGCCATCAGCGACCTGTTTGCAAGCTATAGCCGCGAAATTCGCCTAATTATCCATACGGCGGCCCAACCCTCCCATGACTGGGCCGCGCGAGACCCATTTACAGATTTTACCGTCAACGCCAACGGAACTCTCAATCTCTTAGAACAGACCCGCCAACACTGTCCTGAAGCGGTGTTTATTTTCTGTTCAACGAATAAGGTCTATGGCGATACTCCCAACCAGCTTCCTCTGGTGGAACTCGATCGCCGTTGGGAGATTGAGGCGAGTCATCCCTTTTACGAGGGAATCGACGAAAGCATGAGTATTGACCATTGTAAGCATTCCCTGTTTGGCGCGTCCAAGGTGGCGGCGGATGTGTTGGTTCAGGAGTATGGCCGCTACTTTGGTATGAAAACCGCCTGTTTCCGAGGTGGCTGTCTCACGGGACCGAGTCATTCGGGGACTGAGTTACATGGATTTCTCTCCTATTTGATGAAATGTACGGTGACGGGAACTCCCTATAAGGTCTATGGCTATAAGGGAAAACAGGTGCGTGATAACATTCATAGCTATGATCTGGTGAATGCGTTTTATCACTTCTATCAGAGTCCACGGATAGCCGAAACCTATAACATCGGTGGCGGACGGGAGAGTAATTGTTCGATGCTAGAGGCGATCGCACAATGCGAAGAGATTGCTGACAAGACCCTCAACTGGGAGTATCAAGAGAGCAATCGTAGTGGCGATCATATCTGGTGGATTGGCAATCTGAGTCGTTTTAAGTCCCATTATCCTGAGTGGGAGTTAACCTACCGCGTCCCGGATATCCTGAAAGAGATTTATAGCCAAAATGTTGATCGCTGGTAGCGATCGCCTCGGGGTTGAGTGGCAATCCCATTTGTAATCACATCAATGTAATCATAGAAATTGGGGATGAGATGAGGTTTTTGGAAAAACTCTGGCAAAAACGCGCGATTCGCTTTCTCTTTGGCGGCGGTGTTGCAGCAGCGTTTAACCTGCTGTTAATGTTTTTGTTCATTGAGGTGGCCGGCTGGGATACGACGGTATTGCGGAATGCGGCGAACATCATCTCGATTGAGTTATCGTTGCTGTTGAGCTTCGTCATTTACCGCCTTTGGGTTTGGCGTGGCGGAACTTGGGGATGGCGAGAGGTTCTGTTGCGACAATTACCGCTGTACCATCTCTCGGCTGGGGGTTCGGTGGTGTTGCGGGTGTTTGCGATTTTCCCGCTGCTGGATTGGTTGGGGGTGAGTTATGGTGTCAATACTCTGATTGGGGTGTTGGTCAGTGCGGTGTTGAACTATATTGTTAGCGATCGCCTGGTATTCCGCGATCGCCAGTCCGAGGATGGACAACTCTACCGTCCCGAAGGCTTAGAGGTGGCCTTTCGTGAGGAAAAAAAGACCCGTCAGGACAGTGAAACGGAGGTGCATTCACCAGTCTCTCTGTTTTCGATTGTGATTCCGGCCTATAACGAGGAAGGGTCGATCGCCGATACGGTGACGGCGATCGCGAACCTCCTGGATGAGAATGGGGTTCCCTACGAAATTTTAGTGGTTAACGATAATAGCCGCGATGGCACTGAAGCGGTGTTACAGGGTCTAAGCCAGGCCAATCCCCGCGTTCGCTATGTGAATAATCACTATCCCAATGGCTTTGGTTTTGCACTGCGTTGTGGCTTAGATGAGTTTCACGGTGACGCGGTGGCGATCGTGATGGCCGATGCGTCTGACGCTCCCGAGGACATCCTAACCTACTATCACCTACTACAAGAAGGCTATGATTGCGTCTTTGGGTCTCGCTTTGTCCGAGGCGGCCAAGTCATCGACTACCCCAGTCATAAGCTGGTTGTCAACCGCCTGGCGAACCTGTTTGTACAACTTCTGTTTGGCCTACGCTACAACGACACCACCAACGCCTTCAAAGCCTATCGCCGCGAGGTGATTGAGGGGATTCGTCCGATTCTCTCTCACCATTTCAACCTCACCGTTGAACTTCCCCTCAAATCCATTGTGCGAGGGTACAGTTATGTCACCACTCCTATTCGTTGGCAAAATCGCAAAGCGGGAGTCTCCAAACTGAAAATCAAGGAAATGGGAAGTCGTTATCTATTTATTGTCCTCTATGTTCTCCTCGAACGCTGGTTGTCTCGGGGAGACTATCGTCGTCCCTCGCCGTTGCGATCGCAGCCTTCGACTCCCGCCGAAGCCGTGTCTTCCTCGAAACAAAACCGCTAAACCGACATCAAGCCAATTTCCCATTTACTCATCTCCCATCTTATGACTGAGCGTGTTTTAATCACCGGAGGGGCCGGATTTGTCGGCAGTTCCCTGGCCTTAGGATTGGCCAAACGCTATCCCAATTGGCAGATCACCGCCTTAGATAACCTGAAACGGCGAGGATCGGAATTGAATCTCCCTCGCCTCAAGGCGGCGGGAATTGAGTTTGTCCATGGGGATATCCGCAACCCCGAAGATCTCGATCCGCAACGACTCACCCCGGACTTAATCCTCGAATGTTCCGCTGAACCCTCGGTATTGGCGGGATATGGTTCGCCGGGATATCTCTTGCAAACCAATTTAGTGGGAACCGTGAACTGTTTGGAGTTGGCCCGCCAGACGCAGGCGGATTTTGTCTTTCTCTCGACGAGTCGCGTTTATCCGATTTCCTATCTCAGTCAACTGAACTACGAGGAAACGGAGACTCGCTTTGCGTTACAGGAGGATCAGCCGTTTGCGGGAGTGTCTCGCCATGGGATTGCGGAGGATTTCCCTCTCGATCGCGCGCGATCGCTTTATGGAACCACGAAACTGGCCTCGGAACTGCTCATTGCTGAATATGCAGACGCCTATAATCTACGAACTCTCGTCAATCGCTGTGGGGTGTTGACGGGACCTTGGCAAATGGGAAAAGTGGATCAGGGGGTGTTCGCCTTATGGGTGGCCCGCCATTATTTCCAGAAACCGCTGAAATACATTGGCTATGGGGGAAGCGGGAAACAGGTTCGGGATTTCCTCCATGTGGAGGATTTACTGGATTTACTGGATTTACAGCTTCAGAATCTCGATCGGCTTCAGGGGGAAACCTTCAACGTCGGTGGCGGTGTGGAGAATCAGGTGTCGCTGTTGGAGACGACGCGAATTTGTCAGGAGATTACGGGGACGGCGATCGAAATAACTCCAGTCCCCGAAACCCGTCTCGGGGATATTCCCATTTTTATCACCGACTCCCGAAAAGTGATGTCTCAACTCAACTGGAGGCCTAAACGAGATATTCAGCAGACGTTGCAAGATATTTATGATTGGATTGTGCGAGAGGAATCGCAAATCAAGGACATTTTTCTCTAAGTTGATGGAGTTATCCTCGGGGGTAACCTTCATCCCTTTACCCATTGCCTGTAAGCTACGCCGTCCACATTTCTTTTAACTAAACTACGTTCTCACTCCAATCAGTGCTAGATATGATGACCCCGAAGCTTTTTAAATCCGTAAGCTGGTTGACTATTCTTTACCTATTGCCAGTTTTAGCGACCTTAGCCTTTATTCATCGCTTCGGGGTCAATGTTCCTTTTATGGACTCGTTTAGCTTGGTTGGATTATTCCATAAAATCGCACTAGACACGGCAACTTTGGGGGATTTTTGGGTTCCTCATAATGAGCATCGGATGCTCGTTCCTCGGATTTTTATAGCCGCCTTGGCCTTTGCCACTAATTGGAATGTCAAGGTACAACAGTATTTTAGTGTGCTGTTAAGTATTTTGTCGGCGATCGCCCTCTATTGGATTTCTCGGCAACAGGCTCTAAAAAATCAAAATACCCATAATTGGCAACATTTTGCCGATATTATTACTGTTATTTTACTGTTTTCTCTAATTCAATATGAAAATTGGCTTTGGGGATTTCAACTGGCTTGGTTTTGGAAAACGACCTGTTTAGTCTTTGCGATCGCTCTCTTACAATATCCCCCAAAACATCGTTCGCTTGATAGGGGATTTCTTTTAGGAGCAATATTTGCTCTCTTGATGAGTTTTTCAGGAGCTCATGGCCTGCTCGTTTGGGTTGCGTTGTTTCCCTTGATTTGGGTTCGTAGCCAAGCCTCCGAACAGCCGCAAATGCAGCGAGTCCTCTGGATATTACTATGTGTTGGCTCCGTTGTCCTCTATGCCAGTGGCTATCAGGAACCGGCCGATAATCTTGATCGAACCTATGTACTAAAGCATCCGTTTGAGGCAATATCCTTCTTTTTGGTAATTTTGGGCCGTAATTTTTCCACTGAACCCAAAAGTGCCATTGCGCCTGGAATAATGATTCTTCTTGGCTGTGCCGTTGGCTTTTTTCTATTCTGGAAGCAACACCACCACCGAGCCGAATTAGCTGCCTGGCTACCGTTATTACTCTTCCCCTTAGGCTTTGCCGCCATGACCACTGTTGGACGTACCGTGTTGGGGATTCATGCTGCTTCCGCCTCTCGCTATACGACGGTAACTGTTTTAATGCTGATTGGCTTACTTCATATTGCCCGCATTTGTTGTCAACGACAACCTTGGCGGCTTCTTTATGGAGGAATGGCCGTAGTTTTTGCTGTATTTTCCATTTCGATATCGTTTGATGCCTTAGAGGCGGGAAAGAACTCCTATCAGGATCGAACATTAGGAAAACATTGCTTGGCTTTAATCGAGTATTTAGAACCCTCTCCTAGTGACTGCATTTTAAAAATTTTTCCCGATCCAAATCCAGTCAAAAACCTTTGGTATCCTCAGCTTAAACAGATTGAATTTTTTGAATTTGTTCAAGAGGCAGAGTTTTCCCAAATTCCGCCAAAACCTTATGGACTCATTGATAATATAGATCCAGGAGATGTTGTTACACTGACCCCCGATTCGGTTTTAAGTTTGTCGGGATGGTCTGTTTTTCCAGGACGTCCAGAGGTTCCTGAGATTGTTTTGTTTTCTCAGGATGATCGACCTGCTTTTTTTGCAGCGGCATTAGTTAATCAGGCCAGTCCTGATTTGGTTGAGGTTTTCAAGATGCCAGAATATGATAGAGCTCGTTGGCAGGTGAGTCTTCCGTCAGGAGCCTTTCCTGAGGGAATTACAAGTATTCGAGCTTGGATTTTTGATGGAAATCAAACATTTATCCCTCTGGAAAATGTCGTACAGGTAAGTCGTTGATCTTAATTGATGTGATTATATATTTTAGCAATAAAAGGACTTATCTAAATGAGAGTTTTGAGCGCCATTACACAACAACAAGCTGCAATCGTCAAAACTGGAGTGGGATTACTTTTTATCCTCGCCTTAGGCTATTTATTCATACTCTGTTTTCCGGCTTTACATTTTATTATTTTTACGGGAGTAGATTCCTGGACGTATGCCCTTAGCTATCTTGCCACAACTGAGCTAAGTTTTGGGAAAGATGTCATTTACACCTATGGACCGTTAGGATATTTAGTGTCTGGGTCTGTATTGCCGGAAAATTATCAAGAAATCCTTTGGTTTAAAACCGCCGTACATAGTATTTTCTTGGGACTATGTGCAATTCAATTTCTCAAAATAAAGTCTATTCGTCGCAAGCTTTTCTGGGTTTTTAGTTTCTTGTGTGTTTACCATAGTTTAATCGCAATAGACTACTTGCTCGTTCTGGGATTTCTCCTATTGCTTTCCTGGAGCCAGGGGCTTCGCGGTAAGATGGCGTTAGCAATCGCCCTATTTTTGGGAGGATTTGCGGGACTATGTACTCTGATTAAATTCACGGCTGGGGTCATGACCTTTGGGGCGTTGGTGATGTGTTGGTTTGGTCGTCTATATGAGGCGTATAGCGTCAGCGATCGCCGTCGGAGAGTACAGGAGGAGGTGGTATTTCTATTGACAGCAATGGCCGCCGCCATGGCGGTCACCTTTGTGGGATTGCACCACTCCCTCGGGATGGGGTTATTGCGTTTAGTACCGTCGCTGGCGATCGCCCTAATTTGGGGTGGGGTGAGTAGCCGGTTTCTCAGAAGCGATCGCCGGTCTTCGATTCGTCCCCTATTGGGATGGTCAAGTAGTCCAGCAATATTTGGCCTCACCTTGGCCATCGTTATATTACTGAGCGATCGCCCTTCAATGTTGGGATTTGTTCTGGGATCTTTACAGGTGTCCTCAGGCTATTCTAGTGCAATGAGTTTAGTGGGTTCAGCAGCGGAATTGGCACTGGCGATCGCCATAGTCGTTATCCTGTTAACTATTTTTGTTCGTCTGGTAACCCCTCAGTCCCTGGGAATCCTGTTAGCGTTAAGCTTCATCCTCTGGGTCGTTCTAAAACATGGGTTTGTTCGTCAAGATGCCCATGTGTTTATGTTCTTTTTTGTAAGTCCCTTTCTCCTGAGTATTGCCTTGCAGCAGCGGCCTCGATTTCAAGGCAAGCCCTTGGCGGTTATTACCATGACGCTGATGGTGGCAATTGCCGGTATCTATTGGCAAGTCCCGCAAGTGTTTGGACAACCCAAGATACTTTGGAATATCTCTCTCATCAACCAGCCAAAACTGGTCTTCAATCGCGTTGTTTATTTTGATTTTTCCCGAGTCCTAGATGAGGTGCAAGTTGCCAGCAACGATGCCATCTCGCCTCTAAAACTCGCCGATGACGCCCTAACCTATTTAGAGACTAAAACCGTTGACGTGATACCCTGGGAACTCTCCCTCATTCCCGCCAACCAGCTCAACTGGCAACCTCGGCGAACTCTACAATCGTATACCAACTACACCGAATTTCTGGATACTTGGACGGCCGAAGGACTCGCCGAACAGCCTCCTGAGGCAATTCTCTATGACTTCACTGGGTTGGATGGCCGACATCCCTTCTTCTCGGAACCGGCAACGTTCTTTCATGTCCTCACCCACTATCAAATTTCGCCCCAGTTTCCCGAGTTTGTTCCCACGGAGTTGATGCCGAACTTAATGCTGCTAGAGACTCGGGACCAACCTCGGGTTTGGCTTGAGGCTGGGGAAGCAAGGCAGCGATCGCTCTCTTGGAACGAGTCCATGACCCTCGATGTCGGGGATGGGGACTTGCTACGGGCCGCGATCGCTATTAAAGAGTCGTTTATCGGTAAAGTCATGAAAACCCTATTGAGGGCGGCCCCAGTACGGATGCAGGTGAACTACCAGGACGGCACCGAGGCCACCTATCGGATTCTTCCCACCACGTCCGAAAATGGTGTCATCCTTAGCCATCTCCCCCGCTCACCGGAGGAGGGCCTCGCGTTTTGGACTGGCCTGGAGACACCCGACCAACCGCTGCCGGCTCCCGTTGCCTCGATTTCCTTTGTCACGGATAATCCCATGATCTATCGTCCCAGGATCGAATTGGATCTACAGGCGATCACCCTTGAACCCCCGTCTCAATCTGGAGTTAATTGAGAAAAAGTAGCGATTATTTTGGCGATCGCCTTGACGGAAATGGGAATTTGGGACAAACTTAGTAAAAGTCAACGTGCGTAGCTCAACATTTGTTAAGTTAGGCAAAGCCTTGAATCGTAACAAAACAATTTATTAAGATTTTATCCAAGACCGATTGAGTTCAGAAACTCCCGGTGGTCGTATTTCGCTGCCGGTGTGGGTTCTGGCTATCGACCTCAAGGCATCTATGTTCCCCCTCGTGGTTATCCGGCTCTTATGGAAACACTCGAATTTACGATCTACCCCGATGGCAGAGTGGTCGAACAGGTGACCGGTATTTCCGGAGCCTCCTGTGCCGAGGTCACGGCTGCGATCGAGGAAAAGCTCGGAATTGTTCTCAATCAAGAGAAAACCTCTGAGTTTTACCAACAAACCCAGGAAAATTCGGCAACAACAGCGGCTCAGGCTCAATCCTACAGCCAATGGTAAGTGTTTGCCCGTTCCTTTGTCTCATCTGTTGTCCCTAACATTTAGCAAATTCCTCGCCAAGCTATGTCTCACTTTAGTCATATCAAAACCCAAATCCGTGACCTTGATGCCTTACAACAGGCTCTGACGGAACTGAAACTGGACTGGAAAGCTGGTCCCAAGGATGTTCGCGGCTATCGCGGCCAGGTTCATTCGGCGGCGATCGTTGTCGAACAGGACAATGGCTACGATATCGGATTTAGCTGGAACGGACAGGCTTACGACCTGGTGGCTGACCTGCAATTCTGGAATCAGCCGATTCCCGTCGAACGCTTTTTAAGCAAAATCACCCAACAGTATGCCTTCTCTACGGTGATGCAGGAAACTGCTAAACAAGGATTCCAAGTTTCAGAACAACAAACCCAAAAAGACGGGTCTATCCGTCTGGTGTTGCAACGCTGGAGTTAATTATGACCGATGCCCCAAATCTACAACAGCAGGTCTCTGACAACCGTTCAGGTTGGGAACCCGAACTCGGCGGCTCCTTACGGGAGCATCCGGGACGGTCTGGGTTCGAGCCGGAATTAGGGGGGGCGTTGCGTGAAAAGGGCGTGTATGTCGATGAGGTCACCTGTATTGGCTGTAAACATTGCGCCCATGTCGCCCGTAATACCTTTTACATTGAACCCGATTACGGGCGAGCGCGGGTTATCAACCAAGATGGTGAGCCTGAAGAGGTGATCCAAGAGGCCATTGACACTTGTCCAGTGAACTGTATCCACTGGCTTGAGTATGAGGAACTCAAAGAACTTGAGGCTGAACGTCAGCATCAAGTGATTCCGGTGGCTGGCTTCCCGGTGACGCGCGGCGCGATTGTCTCGGCTCAACGCCGTAAACGCCAACAAAGTTCGTAGTCGAGTTAGCGAAAGCGGAACATTCGCATCAGGAGTCTTGACTCTTGGTCGACTGTTCCGTTTTTTGCTGGCTGTGATGGGAATGGGGTTATGGCATTAGTGTTGCTAAACTACACTTAACCCCCTCACCACTCCCACCATGCTCGCCAACGATCCCCTCTACATCACCCCGGAAGACTACCTCGCCGCTGAGGAAATCAGCCCCATCCGCCACGAATACCGCGATGGTGAAGTCTTCGCGATGACAGGCGGGACACAGGCGCATCACACGATTGTTGGCAACTTATTCTTCGCACTCAAAACTCACTTACGGAGTTCTGGCTGTCGCACCTTCGCCGAAGGGATGAAAACCCGCGTTGAAGCCAGCAATGCTTTCTACTATCCCGATATTGCAATCACCTGCGACGATCGCGATCGCCAGCCTCAAAGCCAATACATCGAATATCCCCGCCTCGTTATCGAAGTTCTCTCTCCCTCGACGGCTCGTTTCGATCGCCCTGAAAAATTCGCCGACTACCGCACTATCCCCAGCCTAGAAGAATACGTCCTCGTTTCGAGCGATCTCCAGCAGGTTGAGGTTTTCCAAAAGGGCGATCGTGGCAACTGGACGCTCGCACCCACCAGCGATCCCATTCAACTGGCGAGTGTGAACTGTGCGATCGCCCTGGCCGAGATCTATGAAGACACCGACATTCCGGCTACATTATCTTAAATGTCAAAAGAAGACTCCCGTTAGAGCCGAAGGCTTAGCGGTGAGATGAATTTTGACTAAAAATATGTGGTAGACTTGTGGAGCCAAC
>LJZT01000105.1 GCA_001314905.1 Phormidium sp. OSCR | reverse complement strand
CTACGTGGAAATTGACATCGAGGAAGACCCCGAGATTGCTGAGGCGGCTGGGGTGATTGGAACCCCGACGATTCAGTTGTTTAAGGATAAGGCGAAGGTTGCCGAGTATAAGGGAGTGAAACAAAAGAGCGACTATCGTCAGGGAATTGACGAGCATTTAGGCTCGACGGCTTCGGTGTCGTAGGTCAGCAAAGCGGCCTAAAACGCTCTCCAGGTTTGGTATCTGGGGAGCGTTTAAAGGTTAAGGTTGAAGGGCGATACCCTGAAATTCGCCGGGGATACTAACGATGGAGATTGTCATTACTCATTCTTCTCATCTCCAGATTTTAACTGCTGAATCGCTTGGTTGGTCATGTTGAGTAGTCCAGGAAGATCGGTGGTTACGACCTGCCAGACAACCTCTAAATCAACATCAAAATAGGCATGAACAATGCGATGTCTCATTCCCACAATTTCACGCCAGGGAATCTTTGGATAGGCAGCCTAAAAATCCATAGAAACATGATTTGCAGCTTCTCCAATAATCTCAATTAGCCGAATAAGCGCCAGAGCTAGCATCTCGTCTCGATCTAAATCGTCGCGGGTTCTATTGTTAGCGAAAGCGATCGCCTTCATTGCCGCATCGCGGATGTGCCGAAGACGGGTTAAATCATCAACCTTGCTCATAAATCGGCACAGACTCCTGTAGTACTCGATCCCGAAAATAGCGGCTCAAATCTCCAGAGGTTCGTAAGTCCACGACCCGCCCTAAGATATCACTGAGTTCATCGGCTATGGTTACGATCGCCAACCCCGGCGTTTTTCCCGGCAGAAACTCCACCAACACATCCACATCGCTGTCTTCTGTAAAGTCATCCCGTAACACTGAGCCAAATAATGCCAACTTATAAATCTGATGTTGTTGGCAAAATTGCTCGATTTTTGCTTGTGGTAGGGCGATCGGTAATGTTTTCATATCGCAATCCCCAATGACTCGTGACATTGGCTTCATATAATAACGTAGGATGTTGCATGGCGAGGCGGCGATCGCTACCGACCCGCCCTCAACACTTGTTCAGCGGTTAGTCTCAACTCTGGGAAGGTTGGAGAGACGATCATCTCCTTACCTCGAAGCGGCTGAATTTCATACTCTCCATCCACTAGCGTACAGATAGATAGAGTAGGTTGTTTGGGCTTCGAGATATGTCGAGTCCCCCCCAATCCTGCGTAGTCTGCAATCCAATATTCAGGGATGCCTAACGCCGCGTAGTCTTCGACCTTGCGGGCATAATCGTTTTGCCAGTTGCTGCTGACCACTTCCACCACCAACTTAATCGAAGATCCCAGAGTCAGAAGCGACTGGTCAGACCAATGTGGTTCCTGGCTGAGTGCGAGGCGATCGACCACAGCAACATCGGGGCGAAATGCTGTCATACTCCCATGAGAAGGGCGTAAGAGTCCCCGTTGGAGAACAAACCAGGGTAAACCCATTCCGTCAATCCCGACACAGATTTTTGCCGTGATGAACGCTGCAACCTCTTCATGTTGACCGGTAGGCTCCAAGTCAAACACCTCTCCGTCAATGAGTTCATAGCGATCATCACCACCGTAACGAGCGAGGAACTCGTCAAAGCTGAGTGGCTTGCGTTGTCTGGGTTGGGCGATCGCAAGGGTCATCGGTCAATTTAGCCTAATCGATACCTTCAGTCTAGCAAATTGACCTGGTTTAAAGGACTGATAGAAGATGCAGCTGACTCCATCTGCACTGAGGGCAAAATGGAGTCATTGGTTAGGCGGCGATCGCGATCGCACCGCCCTCAACAGGATAGGGCCTAATGGACGAGCACCGACTCTGGCGTGGCTGCTTCTGTGGCAGGGACTTCGAGAGGATCGTAGCCAATCTGTTGCTGGATGCGCTCCCGTGCCAAAGCTCGGTATTCCCAGAAATGTTCTCCCGCCGCGCATAAACCTAGATACAGATTTAGCATCTGAGGTTTTTGGCGCAAAATTGTCCAGAGTTGACGCCAGAACTGCCCGCGAATTTCGGGGCGACGAATGCCCTGATGCCAGATCAGTTGCATCATCAAGGGCAACCCTTTATTTAAGGGAAACTGCATGGTTTGTCGGCGAGTTTTGCCGCTGCGAATTTGCAGACATTGCTGTAAACAGCGCCGCAAATACCGTTGCGGTTCGTAGAGCTGCCAAAACCCTTCAACATAATCCTTGGCCAATTCAGAGATGGGGCGGGTGGGGACAAAATTCATTAAGCTATTCTGGTCACCGGTGGGATGGCCACTCTCGGCTAAGAGGCGTTTCTCCTGTTTGAGTCGAGTCCAAAGGGCTGTGTTGGGTAAGGCTTGGAGGAGGCCCAACATGGGTTGGGGAATGTTAGTTTGCTCGACGAAGGTTTGAATGCGATCGCCGGCCCCCGAGCGTTCCCCGTCAAAGCCAAGAATAAATCCAGCATAGATGAGTAAGCCAGCATCGTTAATCCGACGACAAGCATCAACGAGGGGCGCACGGGTATTTTGGACTTTACCCGTGATCTGTAAGCTATCTTGATCTGGGGTTTCGATCCCCAGGAAGACGGCATAAAAGCCAGCTTCGGTCATGAGTTCGAGCAATTCATCATCTTCAGCCAAATTGACGGAGGCCTCGGTAATAAAGGTGAAGGGGTAGTCATGCTCTTGCATCCAGGGAATCAATGCCCGTAGAAAGCGCTTGACGTTGCGCTTATTGCCGATGAAGTTGTCATCGACGATAAATAGAGAGCCTCGCCACCCTAAGTCATAGAGGGTTTGCAGTTCAGCTAATGCTTGCTCTGGGTCTTTGGTGCGCGGTTTACGACCATAGAGGGAAATAATGTCACAAAATTCGCAGTTGAAGGGACAGCCTCGGGAGAATTGCATGGCCATCATTAGATAGGCATCCCGTTGCAGGAGGTCAAAACGGGGTTGAGGCGTTTGGGTGACATCGGGTTTCTCTAAAGAACGGAAGATTCCCTGAGTTTCTCCCCGCTCAACGGCTTCGACAAATGGCGGTATGGTCATTTCCCCTTCATCGAGAACCAGGAACTGTGCCCCGGCGTTTAAGGCATCGTCGGGAACTGAGGTGGGATAGGGACCGCCGACGGCGACGAGTTTACCTAAGCGAACCCCTTTACGAATCAGGGCTTGAAAGTCAGTCTTTTGCACCAGCATGGCGGAGAGAATGACCATATCGCACCATTGCCAGTCTTCATCGGTTTCAGTGGCGACGTTGCGATCGCGGAAGCGAATGTCCCAATGGGAGGGCAATAGAGCCGCAACGGTAATAATTCCCAGGGGCGGAATGGTGGCCTTGAGTCCGGCCAGTTCCATAAAGCGATCGTAAGACCAAAAAGACTGAGGGAATTGGGGGTATAGTAATAGGGCTTTCATGAAAGTTCCTTATTTCAGTTAAGTTCAGGTTGCATCAGAAATAGGATGTTTATGCTAAGAGGTGATGGTTGCACAACCATGGAGATGTCCCGGACCACACTCGGGGAACATCGGCCGCGTGCCGGTTTTGTTGTCCTGAGAGCCAGAATGGTAAGACTAACTGGCTCTCTTTGTTTTTGACACGACGGTGTGATGCACGATGCGCCATAAACATCCACTGATAGCGAAAACGGATGGATGACAGCGACGCAATCCACGAGGAATGGGTTTGCGAAGGTTTGAGAAGAAATATATTTCAATCCTGTCTCATACAACTTATATGGTTAACTCACACAGTTAATTCAAACAATTCAAACAATTCAAACAACCACCTCAAACAACCATTGTCAAGGATTGCACTTTTCCTAAGATAACAAATTTCAAGGAATTGTCCAGTGCAGCCCGATGGCATTGATTTTAAAATTATTTTCAAGGTATCCTCGGCGGATTTAGTGGGGATCATCTGCCTCAGAATGGTGGACGTCTCAGCTGCCGGCGGCCGGGTATTCAGTGCTACTGCTCGAAAAGTCTCGCAGCCTGGGGGGACAGTTGGTGTCGTGTCGTCTCAATGATGCTCGCCCTCGATCGCGCCCTGCGTTATCTGAGAAGATGAGGGACGTATGAAGCTCACCCCACCTGCCTTGGGCGAGGTGGGGGTGTCAGTGCTAACCCGGGACTGTGCTAGTCCACAGGTCACACAAACAAGCCCAGCTTCACCGGCGTTCGTCGAGAACATTGGCTCGAACGTTCCTCACTGTCCTTTCGGCGAGTGAGCTGAAGAATACCTCGGGCAGCAATATTGAGCGCTCCGTTGAGGTCGGCATTGTACCGCTTGCCCGAAGCAAATTTAGCCAGAGCATAGTTTTTGGAGTCGCGCCGCACCACTCCACTGCCGTCATAAGCCAGCTTTGAGGTATAAGCAGCCACGACATCAATCACCTGACCGCCCATCTCTTGCCACTTCATCTCCGTCAACTCTCGAATCATACCCTTGAGCCATCCATGAAAGCGTTGGCGCAGGTTAGACCGTTTTCGGCCACCTCTAGCTTTCCATCCTTTGAGGTTCTCAAAGACAATGGCATCAGCGTTAAATTGTCGGGCAATCTGCACAATACGCTTCGAGACAATCTGCCCGATTTGACGGTTGATGTTACGACATTTGCGATAGGTATGGGAGCAGAAGCCTTTTTGGAGACTTCCGCCCTTCCCCATCGTTTGGCTGGCTCGTTTTGATACCGATTTCAGTCGCTTATCCCGACGGTCGATGTCTCTTCCAGGGTGAATAAACTCCCGATGGATTACAGTGCCGTCAAAATTCACAACTGCCACAGTAGCGGTGGTGTTAATACCCAGGTCAACACTGACGACTCGACCCTCTCCCTCCCGTTGGGGTGGATGGCACTCAAACGGAACTGAGAGATGACAGACATTCTTCTGCTCATTAAAAATGAGAGAGGGTGACAGCAGCTTGTTGCTGTCTACGGTGTGCCGTTCTCGTAGACCTGTAATCCCAACAGTCGTCCAAACCCAATCGGTTCCGTTAAAGACTTTGATTTCGATGCGGTCATAGCCATGTAGCTTATAGCATTGACCTTTATACAGGGTGGGATAACAGCCGCTGTTGGGGTTGAGGCCTGGGGGTTTGGCATCCTGACGTTGACGAGTCCCCGATTGCCATTCCCGATACCGGGTCATGTAGCTACTGACTTGGCCAGCGGCAAACACAATGGCGGCTCTTCGGTAGTAGCTGGGGAATTTGTAAAAGGTTTGGTCAAATGGCCGGTATTTTGGCTGAGGGTTCTTCGCGGTTTGGTGAATGAGTTTCTCGACGGCTAGAACCCGTTTTTGACTCGATAACGCTCCCAGAGACGACCAATGGGTTAAGAGAATTCCCATCAAATGTCGACAGACACGACGGTAGACCTTAACCGTTTGGCTCAGCAGAACTTGCTGCTTGGCTGTCGGGTTAAGATTCCATTTGTCTGTACGGATGACTGAGGTGGGTTTCTCGGTTAGCATGGCGTCATGTTAACCCATGGTGAACTGAATGTCAAAAACCCTCCGGTCTTTTGCTCACACAGTTGCAAGCATCAAGATTCATATAGTGTTTGTCACAAAATACCGTCATCCCGTCATCTCTGAGGAGATACAAGAGGACATTGTCGAGCTGTGTCGGAGCATCTGCGAAAAGAATGATTGCATCCTAGAAGAGGCGAAGGCCGATCTAGGGACTAATGACCATATTCATTTACTGGTTGACCTAGCTCCCAAGGTATCTATTTCTAAGCTCTGCAATACCATGAAGACCGTCACCAGCCGGGAAATCAGGAAGCGTTTTGTACGACAATTGAAACCGTACTCTGGTCGTCCAGTTTTCTGGAAGCGTGGATTTAGTGCCGTCTCAGCTGGTGGAGCCTCATTGGATGTCCTCAAAGCCTACATAGAAGGGCAAGGCTACGATGATTGACATTACCGCTCCTTGACCCCCACCTGCTGACGCGAGCTGGGGGAATGCGTCGCTATTTTTGTTCAAAGACTCACATTAAAGACTACTATAGCGAGCTGCCACCGCCAAACAGGTATTCAACTTGGGAATGACATCTACCAAGACATCAAAACTTTCTTTACTTAAACACAACAGTAATACATCAGTATCTGCGGTAATTGTCGCCGAATAAGGTGTATCTCCAAACAAGCCAAAATCACCAAAATAGCTGCCGGATTGTAGCAGGATAGGCTCCTCAGAAAAACTGGAGTTTGCCTGTAATTGTCCCTGGTACACAATCGATAATTGTCGCCCTAACTCCCCTTCACGACAAATCGTGTCACCTGCCTGATAAGACCGCTTCTGAAATCCTCGATCTAACGACCAAAGTTCATCGAGAGATAACTCTTGAAATAAGACCAAGGTTTTGAGAAATAAAATGCGATCAAACGATAAATTTTCCGTTCCCTGGGTTTTGTTAATCTCTTGCACCAAGGCCTTCACCACCCGATCGCGATCGCGTAACAGTCCCGGCGGCACCTCTTGCTGATAACTGGCCCAAACCCGCAACGCCCCAGCCCGAATCCAATGATCTTCCGTCGTCAACATCTCCTGCAACAGTGTCAACGCCCCATCATCATCCCTCGAAGCAAACCCCGCCACTGGCCCATCAGGATACTCAATCAGCGGCACAATGGGAAACACATAACGGCGGTGGGGCAACGTTTCTAGGGTTTCGAGAGCATTATCGCGATCGCGTTTCTCCCCCCGCTGCAACAACTGTCGCACTTCGGCCAAAGTGCGACGATTGCCCAAACAGGACAACACATGAAACACCTGATTCACCACCCGTTGAGTGCGATCGCGAAACACCCCCACCAGCGGCTGCCATTGGGGCGATTCCCCAGGGAGACGTTGCCACCAATCGCGAATCAGGGCCGCCCGTCGATAATCCGCCTGTAAATACCCCTCCAAAAACTGAAAGGCCCGGCTTGTCTTCACCGTCGCCAACACCGCCACCGCCGACTCCGCCACCTCAATACGAGGATGAGTGAGATACAGCTGCGCCAGGCGATCGAGATTATAATCCTCATAACGGGCCAACGCCTTAATCGCCTGTCCCCGGACCGTAATATCGCGATCTTCGAGGCCTCGGGCAATATCAGGCCAAAACGCCTCTAACTGCACCGCCCCCAACAAATCCACCGCCGCCCCGCGAACCACCGGATTCGGGTGATCCAAAAAGCCACTCGCCAACTCCGCCAACGCCAAATCCTGTTCCGGCTGCAACTGAGCCAACCCCTTCAAGCCCTCAATCTGCACATCCACCGAAGCACCTTGTAACAAACTGCGTAACTGGGGAATCATCGTCACATCCCCCGTATTACGAATCCCCCGTATCACCACAGTTTTCGTCTCATCATCTAGGGGAGCCTCCCAAAGTGCGCGACAGCGTTGCCGCACCTCTGGCGTTAAGGTCGTGGACTGTTGAGCCAAGACACAGGCTAGGCCGCGAATCGTAGCCGCAGAACTGGCGATTAGTCTTTCGAGCCAAGCATCGGCAATGGGTTCGCGACGGGCGACCAAGGCCTCAAACGCCAAGAGTTGCACTGCCGTATCAGAGGACTCCAGCATTTCCCAGAGAAATCGCGACAGAACCTTGTCTTGGGGTGTTTTAGCAAAAAAGCGAAACAAGCCCCGTTCTTGCCCCGGCTGAGCCTGGCAAAACAAGGGTTTTACCTCGGGTAGCACTCGACTGGGAACCCGTAATCGGGCCGCCAGCCGTAGGGCTTTTTCCCGTTCTTGGGGGGTTCCCTCTCGCAACAGGGTTTTGAGGCGAGGAATTTGATTGTCTGGAATCTGTTGAAACACCTCCTCAACCATGTCCAAATCCATCTCAGCGGTTTTAGAAAATAGCCGCGTCACCATGGCTTGGAAATAATCTCGACTTAGTTGATGACGAACCGCTACAAATACAAAACTCAGCACTGTGCCAAACAGGGCAATAGACCAGGAATCGAGATAGGCCTGGGCCAACCACAACAGGCCGCCGGTGGTGGCCAGGCCCAGGGCATAACACAGGCCATCGGTTAAGGCGCGAACTTTGGCCATATCCCGATTGGGGATGGGGTTATACATGAGGGTATACACCGGTTGGTTGATGGCGGTGTCAATGGTGGAGGAGTTGAAATGGGCAAATAGGGCCGCCGGAAACACCCAACCGACTCCTAAGCCGAGACACAGCCCCAGAAAGGCTAGGGCTGTGGTAATCGGGTAAATGGGATTAGTGCCATCGACGCCAACGCGTCCAATCAGCAGTCGTCGGGTGACGAATAACAAGACCACCACTTGCAGGATGCTGTTGACGGCACTAAATCCACCGAGGAAGGCCGTGAGACTCTCGGGGCGATCGGCAAAATGGAGGGCATAGGCATCAAAATAGAGATATTCAGCAATGCCGTAGAGGACAATCCAGAGAAAGGTAGACCCGGCCAACCATTTGAAGATGGGATAGTCTCGTATGAGATCGCCGAGGTTGGCTGGGGGGGCATCGGCATGGCGATCGCTCTCTTCGGGAGGAACGGGCTGTTCGTGCCGTTGCAAGTTCCAAACTAGGGCGAAGACCACCAAATATAACGTCGGGACTAATAGCAAGATATCCGCCGTCGAGAGCAGATTGGCCAATAGGCCCACAATCATGCCTCCTAGGAAGCCACCAAGGGCTTGGCAGACGGTAATATAGGAGGCGATACGTTTGTATTCGCGGGAGGTGAAATAGTCGGAAATCAGCGTCGGTAGGAGAATATCGAGTTGGAGCGTCCAGAGGAAATAGACCCCGACATAGAGGGCGTAGTAAATTGGCTGAACATCCCAAAAGAGTAAGGCCCGTAAGCCAAGGACGATACTACCGGTGAGTAAGGCCCAGTAGCGGAAGAGGGCGTGATGGGGGATGCGATCGACAATTTGTGAAAACCAACCGTAAATCGGACTGGAGGCTAATCCGACTAAAATATAAGACAGAGGCAGTCCGGCGGCTCCCACATTGCTGACAAACAGGGAACTGGCTAAGGTATAACTGATAACGTTCAACGCCATGACGATCGCCGCCAAGGCCAGAACATGAAGTAAACGGTTGGGGGATTGGCCTGGACTTAGGCTGGTGAGTTTCCCCCAAAGACGTTGCAGTTCTGAGTTCAACAGATTGGCTTTGAGAATACCCAAGAGGATCAACACAGGGGTCACGCGAGGATAACAGTTAAGACTAATCAACAGAGTGGACGATGGGAACCGTTCGATGTCACTCTAGGGGCGGAAGATATTGATTCATAGTTTCGAGACCCTCATTGAGATGAATGTAAACACAGGCACTGACGTTGAAATTCGCGCCGCTGGAGAGAAGGGACAAGGGGTGTTCGCCTTGCGTCCCTTTCATCAAGGGGAAACAGTCGTTGTTGGCCGTCGCGTTGGCGTTTATGACCAACGCACCATTTACTCGATTCAGGTCGATTGGGAGGTTCATGTGGAAATGGACGAACCCGCAATTCGCATCAATCATTCGGACAATCCCACCACTGGAGTTCAGGATAACCCCTGGGGGGCCTTTGATTTCGTGGCGTTGCGAGATATTGCGGCCGGTGAGGAGATCACCTTTGATTATGAAACCACCGAGAGTGATTTAACGGAGTCGTTTCAGGAGTGCTGTCCTCCCCGAACTGGACAGACGGCCCGCAAAGGATTTCAGAGTTTACCTCAGGCGGTTCGTGAGCGTTACGGTGAGTTTGTGGCAAACTATCTTAAGTCTTAATCGGGGAGTTCGTCCAGGTTGAGAAGCATTGTTTGAACGCTACCCTTGAAATCGAGTTAGGTTACTATGAGTCGCCCCCTTCTCAAGTTATCGGTTCTGCCCCATTTAGAGTATATTGCCATTGATGCGCGATCGCGGGTGGTGGATACCTCCTCGAATGTACAGGATGTACTTGGGATTGGGGGTGACTTGGCTATTGGTCACGACATTTTTGAGCTGTTACCGGAACTGTTTGGCCTCGAAGCGGTGATGGATTCGATTCGCGACGGGAGCGAGTCTTATTTTGAGTTAAAGGCGATCGCGCGATCAACCGAGAGTGACTCGACGTTAGGCTATTGGGATTTATATATTATCTATGATGATTGCCCTGACAATCCTCAAGGCTTAGTCTTATTATTAGAAAATGTCACGGAGCGCATGAAATTAGAACAAACTCTAGTTCAAGCGTCGAATGAGTTGACCCTAACGGTTGACAAACTCTCGGCTTCGGAGGCGCAGATTGAACAGATTTTGCGATCGATGCCCGACTCCCTCTTTGTTACCCATCTCTCCGGGGAAATCCTTAGGACGAATCAAGTTGCCCTGGATTTACTTGGATACAACGAATCGGATTTAATTGGAAAATCATTAACAGAATTAATTGGGGATCAAAACTTTAATCTTGTCGATAATCAAGAGTTTTTACTTCAAGAAACCGGAGAGATATTACGTCAATTTGATTTAGTTTTAATTGGCAAAAACAGTAAAAAATCAATCGTATCCTTCACCTGTTCAGTTTTTGATAGTTCAACACCTGATAGCAATTCCCTCAACTTACAGGAACAACCTAAGCTAATTTACATTGGTCGAGATATCACCAAAAGTTACCTAGCTCAACGACGGTTGATGGCTCATAATACCGTCACTCAAGTTTTATCTCAATCCCGAGGCTTTGTCGATGCCCTCCCCAAACTCTTACAAGGATTAGCCGAAGGACTCGGCTGGGAGATATGTGAGTTTTGGCAACCGATCTCAAGTGATACATCTAGTGAAATTTCCCCTGAATCGGAACAATCGGATCAACTTCGCTGTGTTGATATTTGGATCAATCCACAATTAGACAGTGACACCTGGACTGACTTAAGTTTTCGTTATCCCTGTCGTTGGATTCAGGATACCTGGAATAAACAGCAATCCATTTGGCAGTTTAACCTCCAGGAAATGGCCAGTCAACGACAGTCAGAAGCCAGTACCTTAGGACTCAAAACCGCTTTATTTTGTCCATTGACAATCGGAGAAAATAGCCTGGGAATCATCAGCTTGTTCTCCATTAGTTCTTTGGATGAAGACAAAGAACTCTTGCAGATGATGGATACCGTTTGCAATCAAATTGGTCAATTCTTCCAACGCAAGCTGGCAGAAGAAGCCTTGAAACTTGAACAACTCAAAACCGAGCGATTACTCTTAAATATCCTGCCCGTCAGCATTGCCAACCAACTCAAAGATACCCCGACAACCATTGCCGAACATTATGAATCCGTCACCATCCTGTTCGCTGATATTGTCGGTTTCACGAAATTGTCCTCAGAAATTTCCGCCACGGAACTGGTGAAACTCCTCAACTATATCTTTTCCGCCTTCGACCAACTCAGCGAACGCTACGAACTCGAAAAAATCAAGACCATTGGCGACGCCTACATGGCCGCCGGTGGCTTACCCATACCTCGATTAGACCATGCCGAGGCGATCGCCGACATGGCCCTCGATATGCAGCAAGTCATCACCGAGTTAAACCGCCAAGCCAACAGCCGTCTCGACATCCGCATCGGTATTCACAGCGGCCCAGTGGTGGCGGGGGTGATTGGCCTGAAAAAATTTGTCTACGACCTTTGGGGAGACACCGTCAACACCGCCAGTCGCATGGAATCCCACGGACTCGCCGGCAAAATCCAAGTCTCCCAACAAACCTATCAATTACTCAAATCCCGATTTATCCTAACCAAACGAGGCAGCATGGCCATCAAAGGCAAAGGGAACATGACCACCTATCTCCTGCTTGGTCGTCGCCAGAGTCGGAAACGGGCGGGGGCCAAGGCCCTGCCTCCCATCCTGCAAGGAAACCAGGAAATCGCCGACCTCATCCGTCACAAACTACAACAGCAGTAGCCTTGCCAACTCGCTAGGTCAAACAAAAATCAAAAACGGAGAGGGGGAGATTCGAACTCCCGGAAGCTTTCACTTCATCCGATTTCAAGTCGGACGCAATCGACCACTCTGCCACCTCTCCATGAGATGCCGTTGATTATTCTATACCAGTAATAAGGCAAGAGGCAAGAAGAAGGCAAGAGGGAACAGGGAACAGGGAACAGGGAACAGGGGGGAAGAAGGCAAGAGGCAAGAGGCAAGAGGCAAGAGGCAAGAGGCAAGAGGCAAGAGGGAATAGGGGGCAGGGAATAGGGAATAGGCAACCGTACCCCTCACGCCTACCCGTATAATTGATAAAATCAGCGATCGCCGTTATTCATCCACGCAGCCCACAATGACCGTCAATCTTCCCGCCCAATACGACCCCCAACAGACCGAAGCCAAATGGCAACAGTACTGGGAAGACCATCACGTATTCAAAGCCGACCCCAACGCCCCCGGCGACCCTTACTGCGTCGTTATCCCGCCCCCCAACGTCACCGGCAGTCTCCACATGGGCCATGCCTTTGAAAGTGCCCTCATCGATACCCTCGTTCGCTATCAGCGGATGCAGGGTCGTAACACCCTCTGGCTACCAGGAACCGACCACGCCAGCATCGCCGTTCAGAGTATTCTCGACCGCCAACTCAAAGCCGACGGCCAACATCGCGACGACCTGGGACGAGAAAAATTCCTGGAACGGGCCTGGACTTGGAAAGCTGAATCCGGCGGCAAAATCACCAACCAACTGCGTCGCCTGGGGGTCTCCGTCGATTGGACTCGCGAACGCTTCACCCTCGACGAGGGCCTCTCCGAAGCCGTCCTAGAAGCCTTTATCCGCCTCTACAACGACGGCTTGATTTACCGGGGCAACTATCTCGTTAACTGGTGTCCCGAAAGTCAATCCGCCGTCTCCGACCTAGAAGTTGACCAAAAAGAAGTCAACGGTCATCTCTGGCATTTCCGCTATCCCCTCAGCGATGGGTCTGGCTTCATGGAAGTGGCCACCACTCGCCCCGAAACCATGTTGGGAGACACGGCCGTTGCCGTCAATCCCAAAGACCCTCGCTATCAGGCCCTCATCGGCAAAACCCTGACTCTGCCACTGATGAACCGGGACATCCCCATCATTGCCGACGACCTCGTGGACCGCGAATTTGGGACTGGCTGCGTTAAAGTGACCCCCGCCCACGACCCCAATGACTTCGCCATGGGGCAACGCCACAACCTGCCCCAAATCAACATCATGAACAAGGATGGGTCACTCAATGAGAATGCTGGGGAGTTTCAGGGACAAGACCGCTTTGTGGCCCGCAAAAACGTCGTCCAACGCCTCGATGACGCGGGATTCTTGGTCAAAGTCGAAGACTATAGCCACAGCGTCCCCTACAGTGAACGGGGTAAAGTTCCCGTCGAACCCCTCCTCTCGACTCAGTGGTATGTGAAAATCCGTCCCCTAGCGGATTTTGCCCTCGCCTGTCTCGATGATGAAAACTCGCCCCAGTTTGTCCCCGAACGCTGGCGGAAAGTCTATCGGGATTGGTTGGTGAATCTTCAGGATTGGTGTATCTCTCGTCAACTCTGGTGGGGTCATCAAATTCCCGCCTGGTACGTCGTCAGTGAAACCGACGGCGAAATTACCGACGAGACCCCCTTTATTGTAGCCAAAAGCGAGGCAGAAGCGACCCAGCAAGCCCAGGAACGCTTCGGCGATGGGGCCGACCTCGTTCGTGACCCTGACGTGCTAGATACCTGGTTTTCCTCGGGGCTATGGCCCTTCTCGACGATGGGCTGGCCCCACAAAACTGATGATTTAGAGACCTATTTCCCCACCAGTACTCTGGTGACGGGATTTGACATTATCTTCTTCTGGGTGGCCCGGATGACCATGATGTCGGGCTATTTCACCGGTAAGATGCCCTTTCAGGATGTCTATATTCACGGGTTGGTCCGGGATGAGAATAATCAGAAGATGTCCAAGTCCAAGGGCAATGGCATTGACCCGCTATTGTTAATCAATAAGTATGGAACTGATGCCCTGCGGTATACCCTAATCCGAGAAGTGGCCGGGGCGGGCCAGGATATCCGCCTAGAATACGATCGCAACAAAGATGAGTCAGTCTCGGTAGAAGCCTCCCGCAACTTCACCAACAAACTCTGGAATGCGTCGCGTTTTGTGATGCTGTATTTGGATGAACAAACGCCGCAACAGTTGGGAACCCCGAATCCTGAGAAGTTAGAATTGGCTGACCGTTGGATTCTCTCGCGGTTTGGGCAAACGGTTCGCCAAACTTGTGACGATGTCAATCACTATGGGTTAGGGGAAGCGGCTAAGGGACTCTATGAGTTTATCTGGGGCGATTTCTGTGATTGGTATATTGAATTGGTCAAACCCCGCTTACAGGGGGATGATGCTGACTCGAAACGGGTGGCCCAGCAAACCCTGGCGTTTGTCCTCGATGGGATTCTGAAACTGTTGCATCCGTTCCTTCCTCATATTACGGAGGAAGTTTGGCAGGTGTTGACGCAATCGGGGGATGAGGTCTGTTTAGCCACTCAGGCCTATCCTGAGGTAGATGAGACGTTGATTGATGAGGAGTTAGAATCCGGCTTTGAGTTGTTGATTGGGGCCATTCGCACGATTCGCAATTTGCGGGCCGAGTTGGAGATTAAGCCAAGTCTCAAAATTGCTGTGATTTTACAGAGTCAGAGCGATCGCGAACGGGATATCCTAGAGCGAGGACAAGCCTATATTGAGACTCTGGGCAAAGTCGATTCGTTCAGCCTCACCGATGTCTTGGCCGAAGAACCTGGACAAACCATCGCTGGTGTGGTAGGTACGGTTCAGGTGTTGATTCCCCTGGCGGGTGTGGTGGACATTGGCGAAATTCGCGCCAAAATAGAAAAGAGGCTCGCTAAAGCCGAAGCTGAAGTGAAGTCCTACGCGGGGCGATTAGGTAATCCGAATTTTGTCAACAAAGCCCCGGAGGCTGTGGTACAGGGTGCGCGAACAGCCCTAGCTGAGGCGGAAACTCAAGTGGCGATGTTACAAAATCGCTTGAGTCGCCTTTAGATTCGGTGGAGAGTCAACGGTCACTTTCTGACCGTTGATTATGGACAGACGAAGTTCTTGAAACTCTATATTTGAAAAGGGTTGTGTTTGTTTTATTTGTCCTATCTCATCTGACTGCGGCTATAGCTAACTAGCTTGGCTTCGTTCGTCAACTCCGTGAGTTGGCTCTGTTGGTTTCAAGGCGATCGCCCTATGTTATATCTCGCTCAAGTCACAAAGAAAGGTCTATTGGGTAAAACCACCTTACGACTCTTGGCTCGCCGCAAACCGGATGAGACTTGGACGCCGATTTCGGGAGAAGAACTCGTCGAAATGGAGAACAATGTCTACAACGAGGGCATTTTAGTGCTGGCTGAAGTTGGGGCGGGCCGTCAAGTGCTTCATGTCAAGGAGGCCAAAGACTGGGTGTTGGGCTTAGTTCGCCAATATCTTGGCAAAGGGATTACGCCGGAGTTTCTGGAAAAGGAAGTTGAACGGGCCGAACAGTGGCGACAGTCTCTGACGCTACAGAGTCAGGATTTGGCCCGCCGCACCGTGGAACTTGAAACCCGCCGCGAGCAAATTCAAGCCCTAGAGGAGAAATTGCGACGAGAGAAACGCCTGTTACAGTCGATGGCGGCTCAGTTAAAAGCCCGCGCCAGTAACAGTTGATAGTTATTAACTATTAACTATTAACTATTAGCTATTAGCTATTAACTGTTAGCTATTAACTATTAACTATTAACTATTAACTATTAACTATTAACTATTCCAGCCGTTTCACCATCCAATGGGAAAAGGTTTGATAGCCGAGTTTTTCGTAGAGATGAATGGCCGGCTGGTTGTCGGCGAAGACTTGTAGGCCGAGTTGGCGATCGCCCCGTTGACGCGCCCAGGTTTCAGCATGGTGAATCAGGGCTGAACCAATCCCCCGACGGCGATGCTCTGGGTCAACATATAACAGAAAAATATGGGCGTGGCGATCGCCGTCGAGTTGATCGACCGCATTTCCCAGCCATAAACAGCCCAAAGCCTGACGAAGATGGGGAAATCCAGCGTCGTCGTCATTTTGGGATTCAACCCACCACAGAGGCGTTTTGGAGGACAAATACTGTTCCACCAGTCGCGGTAGATGGGCAAAGTCTTGAGTCGGGTAAAGTTCACTATAGGTACGCTGGGCAAACTGCACAAGCCGAGCGCGATCGAGGGTCGATCCTTTGCGTAAGCGATAGCCGGGAACAAACAAAAGACTTAGGAGGTGGGAGAACTACTCGCCCCAGTCGGGGCGGGGCTTTCAATAGATACCGGAGAACTTAAGCCCTCGGGTAGAAAAATACGAGCGCTAGTGGCGAGCAGGGCCAGCAAGAATACCACCACAATTAAGGCTGGAGCAATATATTGACGAAAAATGTTCATAGAAGGGAATAGGGAACGGGGAATAGGGAATAGGGAACAGGGATAACCCACCCCTGGCCCCTCCCAGGAGGGGAAGGGAACAGGGAACAGGGAACGGGGAACGGGGAACGGGGAACGGGGAACGGGGAACGGGGAACACCGGAATAGGGAATAGAAATAAGCTGGGGGCGTGTTCTTGCGATCGCTTGTACTTACCGATACTTTTTTGCTAACGTTCATTAACAAATGCAAGATGCTGTCGCATCCAGGGTGTATCTACCAAAGCCCGCAAGAATATCCCACGAGCGCCATT
>LJZT01000001.1 GCA_001314905.1 Phormidium sp. OSCR | reverse complement strand
GGTCTCAGTGAAGTCAGACAGGAGACGACGTTGTTCTTGACCTTGAGTTGTTAGAGCGGTTTCGAGTTGTTCCCGAATCTCTACAAATGTTGATGCTGCTTGTTTCGCACTTTCTTCAAAGGCTTCTTTCTGTCCTTCCATTGCCTTGATGCTGGCATCAACACCCTGAGTTATTTTGTCTGAAATTTCCTCCATCACGTCTCTCGTTCCGGTTTGGAAATCAGATAAAATTGTTTGTAAGTTTTTAGCAAACTGATTGAGTTCAGTCAAGGTTTGTTGCTGAAACTCCTGGATGGTTTCAATTGCGCCACTTAAACTTCGTGTGACTCCTGCTAATTCATCGGTAAGTCCGTTAATGGCTTGGGAGGTTTCTTGAATTAGTCGAGAGGTTGTTTCTGTTAGGTTTGAGGTACGATTTAATTCCTCTAAAATTGGCTGAATGAGTTGTGTTCGCTGCTCTTGGATTAGGGTATTTAAGAGTTCCTCTCGATCTTTAGAGATTTCCTCCCGTAATGCGAGTAATGAAGAGTTGATATCTGTAAAAATTGGTCGCATCGATTCGCCAACTGCCGAGCCAATAGCTTGAGGACTCAGCTCACGGATATTCTCGGCAGCTTCCTTGAGTGAAACAGCAGCCTCAGCATTAGAATCAAGGTTGAGTTTAGAGAGGAGATGTTCGGGAGATTCTAAGAAAGCAATACGGTCGAGGCGATGACGGAGTTGAGAGATATGTTGGCGACGAACAACCTGGCTAAGAAAAAGAACAAACGTCAACAAACTGCTAGAACTCAACCCCATTAATGAGGTTGAGAAGGCGGTTTTCATTCCTTCTAAAAGCGTTACGCTAGAACTTAAAAGTTGTTGACTATCTCCTCCAATATCCGCCAGAGACAGATCCGTTAATCCCTCTTGAATCCCATAAAAGGTTCCTAAAACCCCAATAGCAATCAAAATGCCGGGAATAAAGCGAAAAGGACTTGATGCCGCAGAACGTGACAAGGCAGCCGGATATTGTAATAAAACAAAGTCACCATGCTCAAGTTTGGCACAAAAATAATTATCGATCCATTCTCCACCTAAGTGATGTGTGAACCAACGAAAGTTATTTGAGTTTTTGGGGATTCTATACTGACTGTCTTGAGCGTTCATGGCTTGCTTGGAAAACTTTTCAAGCTCACGAATTTTGCTTTGACTTGCTTGGAGTTTGCTGCGACTACGAATCCAGTAAAAAATCTCACCGAGAATCGTTACGCCGAACAGGACGGCGATTGTATAGTGGAATAGGGTTCCTTCTCCCCAAACGACATCCCAAACTTGATTCAAATCCATAGTTTTTTTTTGCTAAATCTTTACTTGAATTGGTCAATCAACGATAATCGCAGCTGAGGCGATCGCCACCTCGTGCATAACAACTTTGCCGTTGAGAATTTCGCTGTTGCTGTAGAAATTCTCCTCGACGTAACTCATCATCAATCGTCCAAGTTTTTGACCCAGAAGATTCATTTAAAGCAACCCAGACTCCAACTCCTACAAAAAATGCTAGTCCTCCGCAAATAATCCCTAAATTCAGCTTTGACATAGTAATATGGTAATGGTGAAATAAAAAATAAAAATCAGAATGAACCCCCTTCGCTGAAGTATTCGATTTCTGCATCCGTTAAATGCTTTTTAGCTACGCGAACAGGAAGGTGTCCAGCATTCCACTGACCGGCAATTGGCTTTTTTACAATTAGACCATAAAGTGGCTCATCTGACTCAGTTTCGTGGTCAACTTGGAGAAAAATGTTATGGGGGGCATGTTCTCGTAATAGACGAATTTGCTGGCGATTTTTTAGGTTTTTTAGAGAATCAGCCAATGCAGAATGCACTGAATTGCAAGCCACGAGTTCTGCCGCCAATTTCCAACCCTGATTGATAGATTGAACTCTCTGAATATCATCATGAAATGCGTTCGAGGGGTTGAATGGAATTTGATTGGTCTTTGCCATTTTTTACTTATAAACTGCAACTATTTGGCAGCTATTGTCAAGCAACTAATTTTTTGATTGACAGACCTACAGATTAAAAAAATTGATTACCAACCAAGATACTCCAGTTTTGATTTTTTGGATTCCGTGAAATCACTTAAATTCACCTGATTTATGGCATTGGTCGTCTAAAGTAGGAGATTTAGTCTTCCCGACAGCCAGCCATAAATTGTTCTCACTGCCACAGCCCCAAAACCCAGACAGACTTTTGAGGAAATTGCCCTCATGAGCAACGTAGTGAAGGTCTCGGTGTCCGAGCTACCGTCCAGGTACTGGGCAAGTCACATCTGCAGCCCAGGCCAAAGCCGATCGCCTCGCCCAACGCTTACGGGAACTCGGAGTTGATCCTGAAACCCTCTAGCGTGACCGTCAATGTCCCCAACCCATATCCCTCTAATTCTCCCTCAACCCATCGTACTCTCATGACCTTTAACCGATCCAGTTTCGCCCCGACCCTCCCCTAATTTAAGAGGAGTTCGAGTTCGAGTTAACAATTTCCATATTGGGAATATTGAGAATTTCTTCCCCTTGCCGAAAAACTCGCAAACTCGTGGCCGCGCCGCCATCTTCAACGATAGGCGTTGAGAGGACATAGCTATAGTCCCCTTGAGACCACCCTTGATTACATACACCATCACGACAACTGATAATTCCGCCATCCAACGCTAGACAATTGTTCTCATCGTCACAGCCATAATAAGTCAGGTCTCCTGTATTATTTACACCATCCCAAGTCTCTATTTGTCCCACAATAACTTGCCAAGTTCCGTTGCTGAGAACAGACCAATTCTCACCAAGATTAATGACCTCAGAAAGCAAGAGTTCTTGGCGCGTCTGTCCACAGGGTTCATTACTTTCACAATCGGCGACGCTGGTTTCGCGATACCCGAGTCCCACGGTACGACCTAAAAACTGCTCATTATCATCGCAAAACGAGTATTCCGCGCCGATCGTCGTAGTATTTCCCTGGGAATTGGTAACGGTGACGTAGCACATCAAATCGCCCATTTGTGTCTCCTCAATCGTCGCTACCTTCGGTAAGTTATCCGGTAAGTTATCGATTGGGGGAGAGGTGTCAGTAGAGGGTTCGGCGGTGGTGGCTGGGGTTGGTGATGTCTCTGGCGATGGATTGGCTGATTCGTCTGGGGTAGAGACGACTTGTTCGGGGTCTGATTCCGGGGTCCGGCTATCTGAGGGAATCGTTGTGTCGGGGTTACTGTCACAGCCGCCGAGAAATAGGGCGATCGCCAGTAAAGTCAGCCTGATAGTCTTGCGATGGTTCATAATTGAGCCAATTAAGGACGGCGACGAGTTAATAACACAGCAAACCAGTTCTGTGGATCACTCCAGCGGTGAACCGTCTCTAACTTAACCTGGTTCAGAGACTCGACAATATCAGGATACTTAAATTTACGAGAAATCTCTGTTTGAATCGTCTCCCCTTGGGCTAACTCCAGCCTTAGATCTAACTGACGTAGAGTAACCGATTGAGATACCTGACTGCGTAAGTGCATTTCAATTTGGGAGTCTTTTTCGTTGAAAAATGCCCAATGTTCAAACTGATCGAGCTTAAAGTTACCTTCAAAGCGTCGATTGAGATGGGCCAACATATTTAAGTTAAAGGCAGCCGTTACCCCTTGAGCGTCGTTGTACGCCGCCTCTAGGATCGATTTGGGCTTAGCGAGATCAATCCCTAAGAGAAAATAGTCCCCAGGATGCAAGGCCTGGCTAACCCGTTGCAGAAATTGCTGACAAGCCTGGGGTTTGAGGTTCCCGAGGGTGCTACCGAGAAACAGTAACAGACGGTTTTCGGTTTCTGTGGGAGGAAGGTGATCTAAGGCCTGTTCATAGGTTCCGACTAATCCTTGCACTCGCAGCGGAGGATAGTCGTTGAGGAGGGTTTTGGCACTCTGTTGTAGCATTCCCCCACTGACATCAATGGCACGATAGATCACGGAAGACTGCTTGGGGGTGAGGGATTGGCAATATGCATCGAGGAGAAGTCGGGTTTTGCTGGAACTTCCACTTCCGAGTTCTACCAGTTCGCTGTTTCCGGTGAGACTTGCGATTTCCGGGGCGGCAGTTTGTAGGATACTAGCTTCGGTACGGGTGGGGTAGTATTCGGGGAGATCGCAGATTTGCTCAAAGAGTTGGGAACCGCGATCGTCGTAGAAGTATTGAGCTGGCAGGGTTTTAGGAATCTGTTGTAAGCCTTCACGGACATCAGCCCCTGCTGGGGATAGGTTGGGGCTAGTTTGACTGAGGTGAGTCACCGTGAGGCGATCGCCATTCTGACATGATGAAGTAGAGGGAAGATTAGAGGGTGACATAAACAATGGCAACAGCTATGGAAGGGTTCTCGATCCATTGTGCCATCTGGGCTGGAGATCTTAGCCAGCTCGTAGAAACTCCAAGCGAGGTAAGAGGGGATCGCGCACCAGGGCAAATCCGACATATCCCCAACGTTGAAGTAAAGGTTTTAGGCTGGGAGTCGCCAGGGATTCTACCGAAATTTGCTCTTTGTAGTCTTCTGCAAAGCGGTTGATATAGCTGAGGGCATCAAAATGCTCGGTGAACAGCAATAAATAGCGATCGCCCTCAACCTCAGGACGTGCCGCTAGATACTGGCCATCTTGCTGCGATCGCAACACATAATAGGTTTCAGAAAACATCGTAATCTACATAGTTAGAACAGAAAAAATCGAAAAAAATCTAAGCTAGTTATTCGTTAACTCAATTCGAGGATCAACGGCTTTTAAGAGTAAGTCAGCCAACAAGTTTCCCACAATTAACATCGTCGCCCCCATCATTAAACCCGCCATAACCACAAACGGATCTTGAGAGCGAAGCGCCTCCAAAATCAGTTTACCGAGTCCCGGCCAACTAAAGAAAAACTCAGCAATAAACGAGCCACTGAGCAACGCCGCAAACTCAAACCCCAATAACGTAATCATTGGGTTAATTGCATTTCGCAGAGCATGAACATAAATCACCTTCTTCTCCGGCAAGCCTTTGGCGCGAGCCGTGCGAATATAATCCTGTCGCAACACATCGAGCAGTTGTCCTCGCATTAACCGTTGTAATCCAGCGAAACTGGTAATACTCAGAGCCAAGGTTGGAAACAAGGCGTGCCAAAGAATGTCTAACCCTTTCCCAAGAGTCGATAAGTCATCATGAAAGACACTGGTCATATTTCCGACTGGAATTAAGGGGGTTAATTGCTGTGCTAAAACGAGCAGCAATAGAGCCGTAATGAAACTGGGAAATCCTTGTCCTCCATAGCTCAATATTCTCAAAATTCGATCCAAGGTGCTATTTTGACGGACGGCAGCAACAATCCCTAAAGGAATAGCAATTGTCCAGGTAATAATCAAAGAAAAAATCGACAGAATCAACGTATTCAACACTCGACCACCAATCAAGGTTGTCACCGGTTGCTGGTACATTAAACTCCAGCCAAAATCAGCCCGAGTCAGGATTGAGGTGAGCCAGAGGCGATATTGAGTGACCGCTGGTTTATCCAAGCCATATTGCTGCGTCAAGTCATCTAATAGCTCTTGAGACACCGCTGGGTTTTGACGGTAGGTATCTAAAAAGTTCCCAGGGGCTAACTTCATGACCGCGAAACATAACATGGAGGCGATCAATAAGGTTAATAGTCCTTGACCGACTCGTTGAATGACATAAATGACCGTGTCATTCTGGAAAAAAATACTCAAACTTTGAGTCAGAGGACGTTTGGGTTTAGAACCTGATGAGGAAGGGGAAGTCATGGACAATGCAAATCATTAGACTGGGTGAGCTTGGCCCCTGGAGAGGCGAGATTAGCGTTGGGCTGAAATCCCAGAAGATAACCGAGGTGTGAGTTAGTATTGAACAAGGCTCACAATGGGAACTTCAGGCAACTGTTGGCGACCAGCCAAAGCGTTGAGTTCGATGACAAAGGCAAAGCCAACTAGATCACCCTGGGATTGTTCAACCAGTTGCGCCGTGGCTTTGGCCGTTCCTCCAGTGGCGATGAGATCATCGACAATGACAACTCTGGCTCCCGCCTGAATAGCATCTTGATGGATTTCGAGGCGATCGCAGCCATATTCCAACTCATACTCGACACTATGGACAGCCCGAGGCAATTTTCCCGGTTTACGGACAGGGACAAAGCTCGCCCCGAGACGGTAGGCTAGATGCACGCCAAACAGAAAACCACGGGACTCCATGCCAATGATACTATCGGGGCGGAGTGGTCTGCATTGATCCACTAGGCGATCGAGGGTGTAGCTGAGTCCTTCGGGATCTGCCAGCAGGGTGGTGATGTCTCGGAAGATAATTCCGGGTTTGGGGAAGTCGGGAACGTCGCGGATGAGAGATTTTAGATCCATGATGATGATGGTATGTTTCTGGCTCTTTCGATGAACTCGTGGAACTCGGGACATGAGCATCAGTCTCCACAAATCCTATCAGGAAACTTCCAGGGCCAAAGCGTTCAACTTGGCTCGGGGGAAACGAGCCGGGAATGCTAGCGATCGCCGAGAATGTAATAATCTAGCTTTGAGCGGTTGATCGAACCATCCAGTCATGACCCCATCACACCGCCCACATCGCCGGGTTGCATCGGCCACTTGCATCGCCCACTAACCACGTTCACCTGTCAGCTTCGCGCCTCATGGTCTCCAATCCTCCGCAAACACACGATTCGACTCTAACGTCACTACAACAGCAATTGCCGGATATGCCGGTGACTCATCACGGCTGTTCCCGGCGCACTCGTGTCCAACTCGATTTGATGTTGTTGGCGATTGAGGCTCTCGATCTCAGTGGATCTGAAAAAATCCTCAGTCTGGCTCATCAATTGGAACTCAACTCGGTTTTGAGCGATCGCGTCACCGTTTGGCGTATCCGCAACACCAATCCCCTACGGCGAGCGAGTCGCCGCCGTCCCCTCTCCCAAGAGGAAGCGAAGGTCCTCACCATCATTATTTGTAAGCTGGCTCGCTCCATGATGCTACAGCTACGGCGACTGAATCAGGAGGCCCAGCAGTTACGAGAGCAAAACCTGCCTTTAGATAAACATCCTCAGTTGGCGGTTTATCTCTCCCGGTTTCGCACCCACTTTCGCAGCCGTATGAACCCCCGTCGTTCCGGGGTGATGGTTTACGACACGGACGAAAAGCTCGATAATCTGGCAGTTGAGTTACTAGAAAAGTTACTATTTTGTACCGGAACCGCAGGTTTAACTCGGTTTTGGGTGAGTTTGTTTGATGGAGAGGTCTGATGGTTGTACGGCGCAAGTATAGTTTACCGGGATGTACCCTGGTTGTAGAAGGGTTAGATGACCCCAATCGAGACTCGCAATCGCAGCAGTCGACGCGATCGCGCCTCTGCGTTCTCGTCAGTGCTGAATGTCATGTTTTAGGCAAACCCGATGCCCTCGCGGGTGGCCTGGACTTCCTCGACGAGTTAGTCGCCGCCACCAGCGACTATACCCAGAGTTTCCTGGGAATGGGCAAGGTTGCAGTCCAATCCCCCCACTCTTGGATCACCCTCACCCCCCTAGAGGGAGGGTTACATCGCCTCAATCTGCGATCGCCCCAAAACGGGACGACCTCTGAACCCTTACAAATTGATCTGACCACCCTGCAACTGTTTGACTTAGTTGATGTCGTTGACCAACTTTTGAGCGATCGCCTCACCCTCCCTGATCGTCAACTCAACCTGTTGCCGAGAAACCGCCGCCAAGCCAAAAACGAAGAACCCGTCAGCCAACGAGCCGCACCCTTAGCCCTCGGGGTATCAAGTCTGCTGGTGGCCGCGATCGCCTTGTCTCCCCTACCGGTTCCCGAAGTCGAACAACCTCGGGAAAACGTCATTGAGGAAACCGAAGAACTCAGCGAGGCCATCGCCACCCCAACGGCCAACGACTCCCCCCCGGAACCCTCGCCCAATCCCCAAACCGGAGAAAGCCAGGTGGAGTTGGCCGATACCGTCACCCCCATCCAAGATCCTGACCTACTCGCCGCCTTGCGCTACAAGCTCTATCATGAAATCGACGAAGCCTGGACCACCGTTCCCACCTTTGAGGATGATTTAGTCTATCGGGTCAGCGTTGGCGAAGATGGCGCCATCCTCGGCTATCGTCCAGACAGCGATCGCGCCCGCGAGTTTGACGACGAAACCCCGTTATCGAACCTGTTGTATCTCCCCGTAGAGGGCGGAACCGCCGATGTGGAGTCCTTGGCTGAGTATAAAGTCGTCTTTCGGTCCAATGGCGTCTTACAAGTGAGTCCCTGGGATGGCAGCTCTCGCCCCAGTCGCACCCCTCGCATTACCGATGTCGCCACCATCGATCAGCTCATCTTCGAGGTGCGCGATGCCCTCTATGACCAATGGGAGGAAACTCCAGTTTTTGATCGCAACTTAGACTATCGTCTAGCCGTCACCGAAGCGGGGGAAATCACTCAATATGAACCCCTCTCGGATGTCGCCTCAGTTTATTTTGGCGAACTGCCCATTGAGCCTTTGTATAACCCGGCAGCAGGCGTAGAGATTCAAGACGATCGCGTTACCCTAGTTCCCGTTGCTGAGTTTCGAGTGGTCTTTACACCTCGGGGGACGATCCAAATTGGCCCCTGGGATGGACGACGTTAAGCCCCTATGAGCCAATCTCCTCCCCCAGATCCCAACACCGCTCGCTCCCGCCGCGATCGCCGTCGCGGCGGACGTTCAGCCCCATCAACTCCTCCCTCATCCTCTGGATCGTTCCTCGGGGCGATCGCCGTCTTCATCCTTCGCCTACTGATCTTGGGGGTTAGTCTCAGCCTCGGAGTGATTGGCGGCGTAGCTTGGGCGCAAATGTCCCCACAGGCCAACCCCCAAAAGCCCCTCAGTGAACGCTGGCGAGTGCAAATTCGCCAAATCACCAACCCCGCTCCCTCATCGCCAACCCCTGAACCTCCTCCCGCAGACCTCGATCGCGACCAACTCCAGGACAGGATTGTTCAGTTACAAGAGCAGGTGACGCAACTGAATCGACAACTAGCGGCTTTAACCCCCGAAGAAGCCGCCCCAGATGCTCCTGGAAATGCCCCTGAAGATGCCCCTGAAGACGCAACAGCCGAGGACAGCAGCTTCGAGTCCCAAAAAACCGACCTTCAGTCTCAAGTGACCCTAATTGCCACCCAGTTAAGCGAACTGCAAGCGATCGTTGACCCCCCCGAGGCGATCGCCCCACCCCGACTGACCCCTGGAATGCCCCTACGGCTCACCCTTCCCAGTGATGTTCTCTTCTCCGACAGTGGCGAAGTCCTCGATCCCACCCGAGCCAGCATCCTCGATCGCCTCCTCGACGAACTACAAACCCTCGAAGGCGCAACAGTTTACATTGGCGGCTACCTTGACGAAACAGACGACGAAGACGCCAGTTTAGAGAAAACCTTCGAGCAAGCCAAACAAGTCGAACAATATCTCGCCAGCAACACCGACACCCCCCTCCGCTGGGTCAGTATCGGCTATGGCTCCAGTCGCTTCGCCGCCAGCAATAGCAGTCCCGCCAACCGCCAACGCAACCGCCGCATCGAAATCCGAGTCAAACCCTAACCCCTTACCTCTTGCCTCTTGCCTCTTGCCTCTTGCCTAATTTATGAACCTCATCTTCCTCGGAACCCCCCAATTCGCCGTCCCCAGCCTCAAAACCCTCATCGAGCATCCCCAGTTTGAGGTCTCAGCCGTCGTCACCCAGCCCGACAAACGGCGAGGCCGGGGCAAAACCTTAATTCCCTCCCCCGTCAAAACCGTTGCCGTTGACGCCGGGATTCCCGTTTGGCAACCGCAAAAGATTAAGAAAGATGTCGAAACCCTTGACAAATTGCGAAACAGTCAAGCCGATGTCTTTGTTGTTGTGGCGTATGGACAAATTCTCTCCCAAGAGATTTTAGAAATGCCCCGCTTGGGCTGTATTAACGGCCATGGCTCCCTGTTGCCTAAATATCGCGGGGCAGCCCCGATTCAATGGTGTCTGTACCACGGAGAAAAGCAAACGGGCATGACCACCATGCAGATGGATGTGGGAATGGATACGGGGGCGATGTTACTGAAGTCTTCTCTGGAGATTCACTTACTCGATAACGCCTGGGATGTGGCCGCGCGTTTAGCTCAAGACTGTGGTTCTCTACTGGTGGAGACCTTGCAAGGATTAGAAGCCCAAACGCTGCAAGCCACCCCCCAAGATGACGAAGCCGCCACCTATGCCCGGCTGATTGAGAAATCCGACTATCAACTCGATTGGACGCGGCCGGCGATCGCCCTTCATAATCAGGTGCGTGGTTTCTACCCCAATGCCGTCACCGAGTTTCGAGGACAGTCCCTGAAAGTTAAGGCAACCGTTCCCCTAGCCGAGATGTATTACGAGCAACTTCCCGAGGAGTTAGTGAAACCATTACGCTCCTGGGGCGATCGCCTTAACCCGGACTCTGGAGAACCCGCAGAAGTAGTGCAGATTATCAAGAATTTGGGGCCAGTGCTGCAAACCGGGGCGGGACTCTTGTTACTCCAAGAGGTGCAACTGGCGGGCAAGAAAACCCAGTCCGGTTGGGATTTTGCCAATGGAACTCGCCTAGAGATGGGCGAGCATCTGGGCTGATCGACTTCTGTCACAGTCTCACGGTTCGGGAAGGGCATCTTAGGTCAGAATCAAAGACCATTGATTCCTATTACAGAAAATTTTGATGAATCGTCTATCTCAAAGCCTACTGACCCCCCTAGCCGCCCTCATGCTCACCTCTGGGACCATCACCCTCATGGTTCAACCTCCGGTTATGGCTCAAGAACAATCCCAGCGAACCCTCACCGTTCAAGGCCAAGGGTCCGTCTTTATCCCCGCCACCATCGCCCAGGTGAGTTTAGGCGTAGAAGTCGATGCCGAGACAGCCGAAGCCGCCCAACAACAAGCCGCTCGTCAATCCTCGGCCGTGGTTGAACTGTTGCGATCGCGCAATGTGGACAAACTCCAAACCAGCGGCGTGCGTCTCAACCCCATCTATAGCCGCCGTGACAACCAACAAGTGATTAGCGGCTATCGGGCCTCCAACATCGTCAGTTTTCAAATTTCGACTGACGCCGCCGGAGAACTCCTCGATACCGCCGTCTCACGGGGTGCAACCCGCATTAACGGCGTCAACTTTGTCGCCGACGACGCGGCGATCGCCGAGGCCCGCGATCGCGCCCTCCAAGAAGCCACCTTAGACGCACGTTCCCAAGCCGATGTCGTTCTCAGTAGCCTCAACCTGCAACGGCGAGAGATTGTCAGCATCAACATCAGTGGTAGCCAGTACGGTTCCCCCCCAGTCAGGTATCAACGGATGGAGGCCATGGCTGCCGACGCCTCAACCCCCATCGAGGGCGGAGAACAGCAAATCACCGCCTCCGTCACCCTAGAAGTTCGCTACTAATCTCCGTAGACTATGAAGTGAACGTCAAAGTAAACGTCACTACGGGAGAAATACTATCGTGAAGGGTCAAACTGTCTTACTCACCGGAGGAACCGGAGGTCTAGGAATGGGCGTCACCCCCAAACTTGTTGCCCAGGGGGCCAGCGTCACCATTCCCTACCGCAACACCGCCGAGGTCGATCGCCTCAAACAACAGATGTCCCCCGAGGACTTCTCAAAAATCCAGTTTGTCCTCCTCGACTTACTCGACGAAAGTGCCGTCCGCCAACTCATTGAGGATATGGGGCGAGTGGATGTCTTGATTCACCTCGTCGGCGGCTTCTCCATGGGAGCAACCCATGAGTACGACTATGGCGATTGGCGCAAAGACCTCGATCTCAACCTCAACACCACCTTTTTAGCCTGTAAGTACAGTTTGGCTCAAATGCGGCAACAGGGCTACGGGCGCATCGTCACCGTTGGTTCTCGGGGGGCCGTCGAACCGGGAGCGCAATTAGCAGCCTATTGTGCCGCCAAAGCCGCCGTCGTCGCCCTCACCAAGTCCATCGCCGCTGAAACCCAAAACACCGGCATTACCGCTAATTGCGTCCTTCCCAGCGTCATTGACACCCCCAGTAACCGGGACGCAATGGGAGATGACAACGCCGACAGTTGGGTCAAACCCAGTTCCCTGGCTGACGTGATTTGTTTCCTCGCCTCCGAAGCCGCCCGAGATGTCCGTGGGGCAGCCGTTCCCGTGTACGGAGATATCTAGGGAAAACAACTCAGGAAAACTACTTAAGTAGAAACTGTGAGTCAGATCACCGTCAACTCCGCAATTGCATCACCGAGATAACCCAGAGTGCGTCACCTCAAATCTACGGCAGTATCACGGAGACTCAGGATGCGTATCACTGCCTCCGTAGGGCGATCGCTGTCATACTCAAGTCATCGGGTTAAGTTAAGTGCGGAACTTCAGTTCCTCGATTCTGCTAAATGTAAAGATTTGACCTGGGTGCGATGCCCTGAGTCCGCATAAGGCCCTCGATGCAATTTCCTCACTCGATGCGACAGTTCCTCTTGATTCCTCCTGGTGATGCGGGAGGATTTTTTTTTGCCCCCCCTGTTCCCTGTTCCCTGTTCCCTGTTCCCTGTTCCCTATTCCCCATTCCCTTTCTTCTGCTATAACAGACGAGAACGGCACATCCACCGTTCCCCGAGTCACTGGCCTTTGAGGATTTCATGTCCGATCTAAACATCTCTGCAATCATCTGCACTCACAACCGAGATACCTATCTCGGGGCTGCCATCGATAGTCTCCTAACCCAGTCAGACTGTGAGACGTATGAGGTTATCGTGGTTGATAACGGTTCGACGGACAACACCAAGGCTGTGGTTGAGGCGCGATCGCATCATCCTCGTCTCCGTTATATCTGGGAACCCACCCTGGGGCTATCCGTTGCCCGCAACACCGGGGCTAAAGCTAGTGAAGCGCCCCTGATTGCCTATCTCGATGACGATGCCGTGGCCTCTTCCACCTGGCTAAGTTGCCTCTGTCGCGCTTTTGGGGAGAATGATAAATTGGCGATCGCCGGTGGTAAAGTGACTCTGATCTGGGCCGAAGGAATGTCTCAACCGCCCTGGCTCTCCGATGAGATGTCCGGCTGTCTAGGGCGCTATGATTTAGGAGATGAGGTGCGCCTGATTGACAACCCAGGACTGACTCCCCGAGGCTTGAACTACTGTATTCGCCGAGATTTTCTCAATCAGATTGGTGGCTTTGACCCCAATTTGGGACGAGTCGGGAAAAAACTCCTCTCCAACGAAGAACTCTACATGACCGAAAAAGCCTTAACTCTCGGTTGGCAAGTGGCCTATCTTCCCGATGCCCTAGTGGCCCACAATGTCGCCCCAGAACGCGTCAACCGCAGTTGGTTTCTGCAACGAGGCTGGTGGCAAGGGGTGAGCGAGTGTTACCGGGAACAACTGGCCGGAAATGCTGGGTCTAAACAATTGTTGCGAGGAGGAGAACGAATCGCCCGAGGACTTTATAAATCCCTAAAGTTTGTGCGCGATCCTGCACAACGCTTCGAGAATTTGGTGTATGCTTACGGTCAGATTGGCTATTTAGGCTCTGCTATCGAGGGGATGCTCTTTCCGCCCAAAGACCTCCCAGGCGATCGCCCGGAAACATCCACTTAAGTCCATCAACGTCCATCAGTTCCCCTCATCTCGACTGACTCCCCGTTTCCCTTAAACTGCGTAGGTTACTCGTATGTCTTCGACTGATAACAAGATTCCCGTGTCCGTCCTCATTCCCGCCAAAAATGAGGAATCGAATCTCCCAGCCTGTCTCGAAAGTGTCTCCCGGGCCGCTGAAGTCTTTGTGGTGGACTCCCAAAGTAGCGATCGCTCCTGTGAAATCTCCGAACAATACGGCGCAAAGGTCGTTCAATTTCACTTTAACGGACGTTGGCCCAAAAAGAAAAATTGGTCTTTAGATAACCTACCCTTTAGCCATGAATGGGTGTTAATTGTCGATTGCGACGAACGCATCACCCCCGAACTTTGGGATGAAATTGCCCAAGTCATTGAAAAGAACGAAAAAGATGGCTACTATCTCAACCGCCGCGTCTTTTTCTTGGGCAAATGGATTCGTCACGGGGGTAAATATCCCGATTGGAATTTGCGTCTGTTCAAGCACAAAGTTGGTCGCTACGAAAACCTAAGCACCGAGGCCGTTCCCAACACCGGCGACAACGAAGTTCACGAACACGTTGTTCTTCCAAGTCAAGCCGGCTATCTCAAAGAAGATATGTTACATATCGACTTCCGAGATATTTATCATTGGTTAGCCCGCCACAATCGCTATTCCAACTGGGAAGCTCGGGTTTATTATAACCTTATCTCCGGTCAAGCTGAGGATGGAACCATTGGTGCTGATTTATTCGGCGATTCCGTACAACGGAAACGTTTTCTGAAGAAAATTTGGGTTCGTCTTCCCTTAAAGCCTTTATTGCGGTTTGTCCTCTTTTACATCTTACAATTGGGCTTTTTAGATGGCCGCGCCGGCTATATTTATGGTCGTCTGTTGAGTCAATATGAGTATCAAATTGGTGTGAAACTCTACGAACTACAAAAGTTCGGCGGACAACTCAATCAAAATACAAAAGAGTCCACCTCGGAGAAAACACCCCAGTCGGTGGGATAGGGAACGGGGAACAGGGAACAGGGAACAGGGGATAGGGAACAGGGAACAGGGAACAGGGAACAGGGAACAGGGGATAGGGAACAGGGAACAGGGAACAGGGAACAGGGAACAGGGAACAGGGAACAGGGAACAGGGAACAGGGAACAGGGAACAGGGAACAGGGGAAAACCCACCCCTAAACCCCTCCCTGGAGGGGAAATCTTGCCTCTTGCCATCCCCTCCTGGGAGGGGCCAGGGGTGGGTTATGCCTCTTGCCTCTTGCCTCTTGCCCTAGGCCGCCAAAAACGGGGCAATTCCCTGAAGATAGGTTGAGGCATCCTCCAACATCGGAAAATGGGCCGTCTCAGGAATTTCGAGATACTGAACCATCCCCTTTTTGTTCTGTTCAACCGCTTTACGGGCCATCGCGGCGGGAATGATAATATCTCGTTCCCCCGCCACCAACAGCGTTGGAACCCTGATTTGGGCAAACTCACCCGGCATCGTCTCCGCTGCTTGCTTGCTGACAGACGTTAACACCGTACCCAACGCCGCCTCGAAATCCGCCATCAAGAAATCTGCTAAAAAGGCTTGACTTTCGTAGCTTGGTATGCTTCTGTTCAGGAAGCGAGCCATGAACAAACGATCAACCCAGGGAACCGAGGCCAGCCACTGGGGGCGAAACTGAACCACCCAGCGACTAATCTGGTGGAACGTGGTAAAACTGCGTTCGTCGTAGTCGAAGATGCCACTACAAGTGAGGATGGCCCGTTTGACACGTTCGGGGTAACGGTTGATAAACAGCGTGGCGATGGAGGCTCCCATGGAGTGGGCATTGAGGTAGACTTGGGAGGACTCGCGATCGCCCACCAAGGCATCCAGCAAGGCCGCCAAGTCATCGGCGTAAGTTTCGAGTTCATAATCCAGGGCTGCCTCCAGTTGACTTTTCTCCGGCAGGCGCGATCGCCCGAAGCCCCTCATATCGTACAGTAAACAATCGAAGCGATCGCACAAGGCCCGGGCCGTACTCCGCCAATAGCGTCCCGACCCCCCCCAGCCATGCAGAAACACCATCACCGGCTTCTCAACCTCTGAAGACGCTTCCGTAATCCATTCATAATAATGTTCAACACCCCGCAGGTTTAAGTACGCCATCTCCAGCCACTGACCTCGACATCTAACACATCTCAACCTATCATATCCTCCTTCCCTGTTCCCTTCCCCTCCTAGGAGGGGTGCCCAAAGGGCGGGGTGGGTTCTCTTCCCCTGTTCCCTGTTCCCTGTTCCCTGTTCCCTTTCCCAAACCATGCCCCCTCGTAAACGATTTGCCCAACATTGGCTTCGCAGCGATGCCGTCCTTGATAAAATTGTCGCCGCTGCCCAACTCTCACCGCGCGATCGCGTCCTAGAAATTGGTCCCGGCCAAGGGGTATTAACACGCCGATTATTTCCCTTAGCCGAATCATTGCTAGCCGTTGAACTCGACCGAGACTTATGTCAAAAACTTGCCAAAAAATTTGGCACGATTGATAATTTCTTGCTACTCCAAGACGATTTCTTGTCCCTAGATGTATCCAAGACCTTAGCCCAGTCTCCCGCCATTTTCCAGAACCAAAACAAAGTCGTTGCCAACATTCCCTATAACATCACCGCACCCATTTTAGAAAAACTCCTCGGAGACGTGGATGCGCCCAATCCCAACCCCTATGAGTCCATTGTCTTACTCGTACAAAAAGAAGTCGGCGATCGCCTTTGTGCCAAACCCGGTTCCAAAACCTTCGGGGCTTTATCCGTGCGCGTCCAATACTTAGCCGAGTGCGAATCGATTTGTCACGTTCCCCCCAAAGCCTTCTACCCACCGCCAAAGGTCGATTCTGTGGTGGTTCGTCTCACCCCCCGTCCCATTCCCGTTCCCGCTGAAAATCCCAAAAAAATGGCAACTTTGATTAAGTTAGGATTTTCCAGTCGCCGCAAGATGCTACGCAACAACCTCAAAGGACAAGTTGACTCTGACCAGTTACAAAATCTCTTAGAACAACGAAACCTGCCTCCAGAGAGTCGAGCCGAACGCCTATCTGTGGAAGATTGGGTTGCCTTAGCCAACGGTCTAAGTCTGAATGTTTAAGCAATCGTAAAAAAGCAACAGAGTCTCAGCCAATTTCCTTGTTTGCCTCTTGCCGTTTGTCGATTTCATGTTATACTAGAACCGAGCGCCCCAAAGGATAGGGCAAATCAGGGGCTGAAGTCTTGTCCAGGACGCAAGATTAAACATCTAGCCTGCAACAAATTATTTTCGCAACAAAAATAAACAAAAAAACAGGTGAAAAAAACAAAGTTTATGATATAGGAGCCGAACAAACATAATTATCCCATTCCCCGTTCCCTTCCCTTCCTCTTGCCTCTTGCCTCTTGCCTCTTGCCTCTTGCCTCTTAACAGACCCCCCAGCAATACGGCATAATGAGGAAGTTTTCTGGTTTTTTGTCAACTGCACGTTACTCCATAACCCTGCCACCATGCGAACCCACTATTGCGGCACCGTCCGAAAAGAAGATATCGGTAAAACCGTCACCCTCTGCGGCTGGGTAGATCGTCGTCGCGATCACGGTGGCGTGATTTTCGTGGATTTGCGCGATCGCAGCGGAGTCGTGCAAATCGTCGGCGATCCTGAACGAACCCCCGAAGCCTTCCAACAAGCCGACGCACTCCGTAACGAATATGTCGTGCGCGTTACCGGAACCGTCTATCAACGGCCCGACGAATCCCTGAACCCCAAACTCCCCACCGGCGAAATCGAAGTCTACGCCGATCGCATCGACGTTCTCAACGAAGTCCATAAACAACTTCCCTTCCAAGTGGGAACCTCAGAAACCGAAGCCGTCCGCGAAGACTTGCGCCTCAAATATCGCTACCTAGACTTACGGCGCGATCGCATGGCCGGGAACCTCAAACTACGCCACGAGACCATCAAAGCCATCCGTCGCTTCCTCGAAGATCAGCAAAACTTCGTCGAAGTCGAAACCCCCGTCCTCACCCGTTCCACCCCCGAAGGCGCACGGGATTACCTCGTCCCCAGTCGCGTCAACCCCAGCGAATGGTTCGCCCTTCCCCAATCGCCGCAACTGTTCAAACAGTTATTAATGGTCTCGGGGATGGATCGCTACTATCAAATCGCCCGCTGTTTCCGCGACGAAGACTTACGGGCCGATCGCCAACCGGAATTTACCCAGTTGGACATGGAAATGAGTTTCATGTCCTTCGACGAAATCATCGACCTCAACGAAGCCCTCATCGCCCATATCTTCAAAACCGTCAAAGGAATCGACCTTCCCCGGCCCTTCCCCCGACTCACCTATCACGAGTCCATGGAACGCTACGGCTGCGATCGCCCCGACACCCGCTATGGCTTAGAACTCGTTGACGTTTCCGACTTAATGAAAGACTCCGGCTTCAAAGTCTTCTCCGGGGCCATCAAAGCCGGAGGAATCGTCAAAGTCCTCCCCATTCCCAACGGAAACGCCACCATCTCCAACGTCCGCATCAAACCCGGCGGCGACCTATTTAAAGAAGCCAGCGAAGCCGGGGCCAAAGGACTGGCTTACATTCGCGTCAAAGACAACGGCGACATCGACACCATTGGGGCCATTAAAGACAACCTCAGCGACGACCAAAAAGCCGAACTCCTCAGCCGAACCCAAGCCGAATCCGGTCATCTGTTGCTATTTGGGGCCGGCGACAGCGACACCGTCAACAAAACCCTCGATCGCCTGCGTCAAGTCATCGCCGGCCAAATGGATCTCATCGACGAGAGTCAACTCAATCTCCTCTGGATTACCGACTTCCCCATGTTCGAGTGGAACGCCGACGAGAAACGTCTCGAAGCCTTGCATCACCCCTTCACCGCCCCCAACCCCGACGATTTAGCCGACATCAAAACCGCCCGGGCCTTAGCCTATGACCTGGTCTTAAATGGCAACGAAATCGGTGGAGGTAGCCTACGGATTTACCAACGGGAGATTCAAGAACAAGTCTTCGAGGCCATCGGCTTATCCGAAGAAGAAGCCAACGAGAAATTCGGTTTTCTCCTCAACGCCTTCGACTATGGAACTCCTCCCCATGGTGGAATTGCCTACGGCTTAGATCGTCTGGTGATGTTATTAGCCCAAGAAGACTCAATCCGGGATGTCATCGCCTTCCCGAAAACCCAACAAGCCCGTTGTCTTCTCACCGACGCTCCCGCCAATGTGGACAAGAAACAGTTGAAAGAACTCTATGTTTCGTCCACCTTTAAACCGAAAAAAAAGGAATAGGGAGGAAGAGGCAAAAGGCATAACCCACCCCTGCCCCTCCCAGGAGGGGATGGCAAGAGGCAAAAGGGGGTAGGGTGCGTCCCGGCATCACCGAATTTTGGGCTTTGATCACTCGGTTGAAACTTGCCGGAACGCACCGATTCGGTAAGAGGCATAACCCCTATTTTTCCCTATCTTCCCTGAATTTGGGGTTCCCCGCCTCCATGCGTCCTCGCCAGGCGATGGGATGATTGGGGGGCATATTCGCCTCCCGGTTTCCCTTGCTATAACGACGACCTTCTGCATCCAAAATATCGACCACGTTCTGATAAATCTCATCAGCTTCCTGACGGGAATTACCAATGCTGGTTAAGCCCAACTTGCCAAATTGAGATAAACAGCCCATGAGATGAAAAAGTGTCCCCGTCTCCGTACTGCTATCAAAATGAAGTTGATGATAGGCGATAATTTCCATCAAGTCATTGGGCAACAAACCCCGATATAGCGAGTTTTGTAAATTGTCGCTGGCGCGATAGAACTTGGCGCGTCCTTGTTGGCTGTAAAACAAACCACTGTCGAGGTCGTAGTATCCTTTGGTTAACAGTTTTAACTCCATAAAGGGGTGCGTGGTTCCCCCTTTTCTGAGGTTGATTTCAATGGCCTGTAACTGCCAATCTCCAGCTTGGTGAACCGCAATAAAATCCACCCCAAACCGTTCTAAACAGCCCTTTTCCGCTAAAGCCGCCCCCACCCGTAAGCCTAACTCTTGTAGGCGAATGCGATAGTCCGTATCAGCGGGAAAGACGCAGCCGAGATAGACTTGGCGATCGGGGCCACCGAGGAGTTGGTCGTGGGTGGAGAGGACTTCGACGGTTCCCTCGGGGGTGATGCGACATTGGACACTGGGCGATCGCTTCTCTTGGCCCTCAATATACAGTTCCACGATCGCCCCGAGTTCCGGGATGCGGCTGGCGAAACTGGGCCACTGTTCCTCGTTGGCTTGGAACCGCATCTGGGAGAGGCGATCGCCCACTTGGTCCAGCCGTTGTGGGGGGCTGTCACTGAGTCCGCTGACATCCAAGAGGGCGTTTCCTTCACCGGAAAAGCCTTCATTGAGTTTGACCACAAATCGCTGGGCCTGGGGTTGGCGATCGCATAACTCCGACACCGCCTGGGTCAAGTCTTCCACGGAATGGACTAACGCACTTCCGGGAGGATGAGGAATCCCACAATCGCTGAAAAGCTGGCGAGAACCGGCTTTGGTTCCCCAATAGAGGAGGTCTGGATCTAGGGCCAACAGAGGAATCCCTAGGCGTACCGATAACTCCCGTTCCAAGGGGGTGGCGTTGAAACAGACCATATAGGATTGTTCAGGTCGTAAGGCCCGCCAGATGCGTTCAATTAAGCGGGGGCGATCGAGGATTTTCTGGGTGAGGGGTTGCGGCGAGGAGTCGTAGGTGGAGAATAAGAGGAGGCGATCGCGGGCGTGGGAGAAGGGAATACCGGGTAGGAGTTGCAGATAATAGTCAATGGTACTGGGGTGGAGGGGTTGGGAGGTGACGTAGATGAGGCGAGTTCGGGGGTTCCGCAGGCGAATCAGGGAATAGAGGTTGCGTTCTTCGTAATGGTGAACCCCAGCGATTTTTTTGAGTTCTCGTTGATCCAGCGTGATGGAGGGAACCACGAGAATATCATTATCATCTTGGTCGAATTGGTCAATGGTCTGCCAGCGATCGCGCAGTTGTTTCTGAAGCGACCTAAAGCGTTCCTGGAGTTCGGACTCGGGGATGGATGCACTAAACATACGAGGTTTTGTAGTAATTCTTAATAATTATTTGGAGAGTCGCACCTTGTTATTTTAAGCCAAATTCTGGCAAATTCCGGAGTTAGCAATGGCGTTGAGAGGCAATGGTGGGAAACCGGGCGATCGTCCCCTCGGGTCGTTCTTACCCTGGACTGGCATTCTCATTCACCGCGACTGAGTTATCATCAACATAGTCCCTAATCTTCAAGAACCCGAAGCCTACCTGCAGTGCGATCGCAGATCTTTTGTGGCTTAGGCTGAGCTAGCTTAACCCAACCTACCGTTTGCTTTCTGATAGGTTAAACTGAGAGTAGACAGGTAAGTATTCTCATCAATTGAGTGGGTTGATTTAGATGAACACATTAGCATCGAAGGTCTGTTAGCAGGTAGGCAAAGTGGCGAAAGCCAGCAGTCTTTTGAACCTTGGCCAGCAACACGAGATAATGCTTCACGGCTTGAGAAAGCTAACCCTTCAGATACAGCAGATAGTTGAGAGGAAAAGTAGTTTCATCTATCTACGTTGTCTAACCTTTCCCACTGGCGTCAACGAATTAAGACAATTGAGCAAAGAATAATCTATGGACTACCGAAACTACATCACAATCGAAGCCAATAAGCGCAGCGGCAAGCCTTGCGTACGCGGATTACGCATCACCGTCTATGAAGTGCTTGAGTACCTGGCTTCCGAGATGACCGAAGCCGAAATTCTCGACGACTTTCCCGACCTGACGAGAGAAGACCTAAAAGCCTGCATCGCCTATGCTGCGGATCGTGAGCGGCGGTTTATGACTGCTCCCCTATCGGCATGAGATGACTTTTTGATGAGAATCTATCGCCCAAGCTGCCAAATCGCTTGAGCGATCTTTTCCCAGACTCGCTTCATATTCGAGATGTAGACATGAAAGCAACTATCGACCCAATAGTCTGGGATATTGCGAAAGACAATAATTTGATGATTGTCTCAAAAGATGCGGACATGCACGATCTGAGTCTAGTACTTGGGAACCCACCGAAAGTCATTTGGCTTCGCCTTGGCAACTGTTCAACTCGGCAAGTTGAAGATGTGCTGCGTCGAAATTTTGACGCGATCAAATTATTCTATGAAGATGAGAGTTTATCTCTGCTTGCTTTATCGTGATGCACCCATCAGATGCCCCTAATTCATGACATTGAGAAGCCTAATGCAAATCAGAATCGATATCGGTTTGCTTCGGGCAGTCCCCGAAACAGCTCAAACTTCAAATCCATTTACTCAAGACTTGAACGAGATTCTGATAGCCTTCTATTTAAATCTTCAATCTCTATCTCTAGAGATTTTCTATCTTCTTTTAACTTTGATATATTTTGCTCTATATCGAATTCTAATAGAGGATTGGCGTTGATTATTTTGGCTCTTTCCAATTTACCTATTTTTTGGTTTAACAAGCTTAATTGGCTACACAAATCCTGAAGCTGGTTTTTTAAGATTTGTGAAAGACTATCACTGGTAGTACCTATTTTATTTGTCTCGAAATTAGCCTCTCGTTTTGTATCAGTTTGTCCTGCTGGTTCGCCAGATTGATCTATAGCAACTCCCTTTCTAGGACGACAACACACGGCGAAATTATCGTCAATCCCTTCACCACTTACTAAAATAGGGTTTTGTGGTTTAGTCTTAACTAATTCTGGTACTTTTTTATAAAGATAACTCATGATCTGAAAAAAGCGTATATACTCATCATTAGAGTCAGTTAAGCCTTGACCTTGTAATACTTCAAGAAGACAGGTGGTAAACACACTATTCGTCGCTCCAGGTAAAATATAAGACTTCTGTTTTTCTTTGCAAGACGCGATAACCACTCGTCCTGCTCCTGAAGCTAGCCCTTCCAAAATACCTTTCGGTGGTGGAGACTCACGAAAAGGAAGTCCATCTAATTCCTTAGATAGCATTCCTCCAGCATGACAGCAATCCAACCAAACCATTAGTTTTTTAGCCTGAATTTTTTGGATTTTTTGACTCCACTCTTGACTGGAAATAGAGGTCTTTTTGATTTCCTGTAATGAATAACCATAGGGAATCAAGAAATACTCTTGAGTCTGCTCACAGAACAATCCATGGCCAGAATAGTAAATCCACACCGTCGCCTCTGGATTTTCCTTGACTTGGTTGGCTAGGGCATCTAGTCCTGCAAGAATGTTATCTTTTTTAGAAATTTCTTCGGTGAAAACCTGAACTTGCTCCCTGGGATAGGCGGCTAATCGAGGATTAGTTAATAACTCGCGTAATTTCTTCGCATCACTAACAGTCACAGGCAAAGCCCTAGAAGAATTTCTATAGCCAACACCAATTAAAAGACCATAGCCGTTTGTAAATCTTTCCATCATTTGGAGTAGTAAAATAACTGCATCTGTCAACTTCTTTACATTTATTTTGGTTTTAACAAAAATCTCAGAGTTATCAACTTTATATTCCTTAAACATATTGTAATATGTTTTTTGAGACTCTAGTTCGCAGTTATTTATCAGTATTTTATAGATATAACTATAGTTATTATTTATATAATTAATAATATGTAATCCCTCATATACTGGATATTCTAACGTGGTATTCAGGACGTCAGTTACAATCACTAAATCATAATCATTATTTGCTAAAGCTTTTTTTACACTTTTACAAGAATCAACATTCTCCACACTACACGTGAACCGGTCAAATAGATTTACTAGCTCAAAGCTCTTAGATAGTGCTTGATGCCATCCTGCTTGATTGTCTACTATTAAAATTCGGATCATTGGTTATATTGAATTTTGCCAAAATGTAAAATACAACTAAAATCAAAAAATTAAACAAGACGTTTGACATTTTCATGAAATTGCTTTATGTCAAACATTCCCTCGTCAGGAACTTTTAATATAAACGCATCTGCCTCCTTCCGTTGTTCTTGGAGTTTACTAGGATAAGCAGTAGCTAAAATAACTTTAGTTTCTGGACACTTTTTCTTGATATTTCGTAATAAAACAAGTCCATCAAGATTTTGATTTTCCTCATCTACCAGTCGTAAGTCTAGAATTGCCAAATCAAAGGTTGTTTCCTTTAGAAGTTGTGATGCTGATTCAATACTGTCGGACTCAGAGATGGTTAGGGGTAGATCCATTTTTCCTAAAAGCGTCTTAAACATAGTACGCCAGCGAGCTTGATCATCGACAATCAACACTTTTTTTGATAGGGACATAATTTGTTTTTCTCCAAGTTCTAAATAAGTTATTAGACCATAGGTAGCGTTACGGTAACTTCTGTTTCAAATTCCGATTCAGGCTCAAATTCAATTTCAATTTCACCTCCCATATTTTCAAATACTGTTTTAGCACGCCATAGTCCATAGCCTGTTCCTCTAGATTTAGTTGTGAAGAAGGGCGTAAATACTTTTGAATGTAAGTTTTCAGGCAGTCCCACTCCCGTATCTTGAATCAGAACTTCGACAGCATCTGTATCTAAATTGCGAGCTTCAACTCGTAAAGTTCCTTGTCCTTTTTCTAAAACAGCTTCAATACCATTCTTAAGGATTGCTTCAAACGAGTTTGCAATTAGAGATGGAAATCCTTGGATAAACTTTAAGTTTTCAGGCAAGTGTTGTTCTAACCTGATTATACCACCTGTTAAATCCTGGTGATGTAAAATTTCAATCTCAGTTAAGAGAGAACTTAAAAGTGTGTTTAGGTTGATTACTCGTTGAGGTTCTGGATTTTTGAGTTGATTGACTTGAGTTAAAAGATTACGAAATTCATCCTGACAAGACTGAATGTAGCTTTGACAGTCTGGGATATTAGGAGACTCTATTGCTTGCAGCTCCATCTCCAAGAGTTGCAGCCAAATTGGGATTGTCCCAGCAATACTATTGATACGGTGAATAAAATCTTGAGCAACTAATGAACGAGTGAGGACATTTTGTTGCTCAGCAACCTGCTCCGTAATTTGGGCATTGTATATTGTGATTGCTGCCCAACGAGCTAAATTTTCTAAGATACGTTGTTCATTTTCTGTATAGGTTTTGTCTTTATCCTTGGTGCTATAGGTTGCGATAACTCCTAAACACTTTGCTTCTTCTCCTTTCGCGAGTAGAATTGGAACTCCAAGCCAGGGACAGTCATTATTGTTAACGTAATCACATCCTTCTGTAGAATACCAGGCTGACGACTCCTCGGAAGTATGACGAATTGCTTCCTGTTTTCTAATAATTTCTTCGGTTTTGCCACGCCCCTCACTTAGGTTTCTTGGCGGATAGGGTTCGATTTTCTTTCCCTCTACGTAAACCATTATGAATTCTACTAAGTCTGTGGTATCATCATAGGTCGCGAAGTACATATTGTCAGTATCCATTAAATCAGACGCTTCCTGATGAATGTAAGCTGCAATAGCTTCGGTATCCTGAGGACTATCTGATGTTACAACACTAATCAACTCTTGAAGAAGATTTTGATACTTGTCCAGCTCAGTATTACTTTTCTGAAGTTCTTTCTTACTACTTTCAAGTTTCTGTTTGATCCTAGAAATTTCAATTGCCACAGCAGCTGAGTCTGTCAAGGTTTCAGCAAGTTGCTGTTCCTCAGGAGAGAAACCCTCTTCTTCTTTACTTTCAAAGTTTAGAACCCCAAGCACTTTACCCCGAAAAATGAGTGGTACGACTAACTCAGATCGAGTTTCAGGACTAACCTCAATGTAGTAAGGATCTTCTCCCGGTGCCACGTTAGGAGCGTAATAAGGTTCCTTGGATTGAAACACATACCCAGAAATACCTTTGCGCGGATTAGAGGGGGCTAAACTAATCGCATCATTCTTATAATCTAAATTGACTCGACCGCCACATTGAGATTCCAGTTTAATTTCATTACGTTCTTTATGATAAAGCCAGACATCGGCATAATCTGCACCAGTGAATTCTTTAGCAGTTTCTAGGATTTTACTCATAACAGACTTTAAAGAATTTTGTCTAACTTCTTCATAAATATCCCCTAACGTTTCGAGATTATCAATACGTTGCTGAAAGTTGTTCCGCTCGCGCTCTGCCAGTTTGACATTAGCTAATGCCAAAGCCACAGAATCCGAGAGTTCATCCAACAATCGTGCATCATCCTCGTGATAAACTCCTCCTCGTTTCATATGATAGGTCACAAAGACCCCAACCACCTCATTTCCGGCTCGCATTGGCACCCCGAGCCAACTTTTGGGAATATCTCGATCAGTATCTTCCACTAAAAAGTACTGTTGAACTTCTTGTCTGCTTTTAAGAATCAAAGCCTTCTGACTATCCAACACCGTTCGTAACACTGGCTCTGGACTATTTGACCAAACTTGTCGAGCAATGTCTGACTCCAATGTATTCAGTTCGTCACCTTGACGATAAGCTAAGGCAATATCAAACTCGTTTTGATCTGCATCATATAAAAAGACACATAGATTATAGACATCAACAAGTTCTGAACCACGCTCTTTTAAAATCTCGAACACTTTATCTTGACTCAAATCAATTTGGTTCGAAAGTTCATTTTCGATTTCAGCTAAGATTTTTGAATTTCGCTGGGAGTGGAAGCGATAGATAGCATTTGCAGCTTGGTCTGATAGAATATCTAAAAACTCTGCATCATTCTTGTTATAAACGGACTCAGGAGTAGTTCGATCTGGATCTTCAACGATAAATACACCAATGGCTCGTCCCTGAATTCGCATCGGAACAGCCATCCATGAAGCAGATTCATTGGCCGGGACATCATCAATCGACAATTTTTTAAACTCATTATTGATTCGTAGTCGAGGGGTTTTATCATCAATGATCTTAGCCAGTATATCTTGATTGAGCGCCGAGAGCAGTTCTAGCTGTTTAACTGAGTTTTCAAGATCCTGTACTTTGCCTTGGCTTACTACAACCCGAAAAGCATGGTTCAATTTGAGTTTATTATATAAAACAATCGATAAATTTTTAACATCTATATCACCAATTTCTGTGAGTTTATTATAAATTTTCCCCAGAAGTTGTGCTTCACTGTCAGCTTGAAGTTGAGTCAACTCTTGTTCCACATCCCCAATAATAGTGACGCGATCATGTAGTCGTTCATAATCGATCGCACTCGCAGCAATATCCCCAATGACATCGAGAATATCTACCAACTCCTCACGATAAGCATTCGCTCGCTCTGAGTCTTGGACAATTAATACTCCGAGGGTATGGTCAACCGTCGTCATGGGAACCCCCAACCAAGACTGTCCCCGAGAACATAAACTCAGATCCGGCCCCTGGCTCTCTTCATAGGCTCGTATCGCTTCAGGATTGGGGAGGTAGAGCGGTGCTTGCTGCTTGATGACCTTTTGGATCAGCGTTGTGCCAATCTGCTGAATAATCTCTTGGGTCTCGTCGTCCTGAAGTTCGATTTCTTGGCCATTCTTCCAAAATGCACCCAGTTCAAGTTCATCTTGTAAACGATGTTTCAGCACACAATAAATATAAGGAGACCCTGTTAGCTCATAAACATGAGATAACACATATTGCAGAATTCCCACCTGATTGGGATGTCGTTTCAGGTTTTTATTTAACTGAGCGATGATCTTGAAAGCTCGTGTCTGTAACTCTTGAGTGGATTGGCGTTGAGGTGAATTAGAAGCTGTCATGACTGTCCCTGATTATCTAAAAAATGGCTTACCGGTTCGGTCGGTTCATCGGGCTGATTTAGCGTAACTGAGACTTCCACCTTTGCAATGCGTCTTGATACTGCTGGCGATTAAAGGGAATGTTCGCCCTCCAAAGATGTAGTTCAATCAGAGGTAGGGGCAACCCCCAGTTTTTCTCAATATCAATGAGGTTCGCCTCCAACGAGGTCTCATGCTCTAATTCAACCTGATTAGCAATAAACTGCCTAAGCTTGTCATGGCCCCGCTCAACAGTTTTATGAAAGCGCACCGATTCCGCCTCGATATAGCTCAACAACGTCTCAACCAGGGTTTGATTCAACACCGCCTGAGCTTCCCCAGACTCCTGATGCGTCTGCCATTGTTCAACCAGCTTGGCGAGGAATACCGGCAAAAACGTGGCTTCCTCAATCTCTAGAACCATCAGACGCGCGATCGCCCGCCGAATCAATAACTTAACAATCCGTTCCCGTCCATTCTTCCCCGGTGGTGGTGCGCCGTCCCCCACTAACACCCAGAGGGCCTTGAGATGGTCGGCAAGAATCCGCTCACTTTCCTCAGCCATCCCCTCCGGTAACTGTTGCACCTGGCGATACTGACGAATCAACTCAATCAGAGGACGATACTCAGCCGTCTCAAACACCGACGAGACCCCCTGCAAAATCACTGCCACGCGCTCAGTGCCAATGACCGTCTCCGTAAATGGGTTCTCCAAAGGGATAATCTGATGATGCTCCTCCTCCAGTTCCGAAGCAATAAATAGGGAATTGGAAAACTCCAAAAAGCGACCACACCGACATTGAGGGCCACAAGCCGCATCACAATCGGGACGCGCTCCCAAATCGTAAAACAACTCCGTATTGGGGCCACATTTGCGGGGATGGTCACCGGTAAAACCCAATCCCCGACTTTGTTGCCAGTAATTGTCCTCAACCCCTAACCCGACCAATCGCTCAGGCGCAAGTCCTAACTCAAGCCAGGCCTCATAGGTTTCCTCATCGGCGGCTAAAGTATTTCCTTCGAGTTCTCCTCCCGCGAAATAGGACACCCACAACTGCTCTGGATTAATCGTTAACTGCTGCGTCGCCAAAGTCCACATACGGCGAATTGTGGATGCTTTGGCGTTGGGGCCAAAAACAAAGGCTCCCGGCATCTCAAACAGGCTCAGATGACTCTCGTCACGACCAATACTGTCCAAATCAAAATGGCGAAAACAATCTTGTACCAGCACAAACTGCTGACCCTGATAATCAGGAAACCGGGACAAAGACAGTTCCACTTGCACTAATCCCGCACTCATGACAAAGGACATGGGAATTGAGGGATGTAACATAGGCGCTCGGGGAAGCGTTTGGAATCCCTGAGCTTGATAATGTTGGATAAAGCGATCGCGGATGCTTTGCGTTGAAACATGAATTTCCCCCCTTTGGGACAGGGATGTTGGAGAACTCGGGGTTAACGAGGACGATGAATTTAACAAGGTTTTCGGGGCCAATGCGTCAGTCTGGTGCAACACCAGTCAATGAGAAACACAACGTCATGTCCACTTAACATAAGGGACAACGGACGCTGACAACCTACACCTAACGTGCAGGATTAAGTTCGGTTAACTTTAGCCAAGACAAGCGAGATCACGCAAATTCGGGATCTCCCTGGGTCACTCATCTAAAGCCAAAACTATCCAGCAAACAACGGTCTTAAAAGTACGAAACTCCTAAGCCTTGACAGTTCAATTTTTAAAGCGATCATCGAACCAACAAGCGACTGACACTTGCGGCCTCTCTGGGTCGGAGAGCTAAGTCTTTTACTATCCTAAATTTTCCCAGAGGTTTAGGCAAGGGCCGAATGATAAAGGTTTATGACATTTGACCGGATTAGCGATAGATGCCCGCCGATTCGAGCATTTACCGCCACTATCTCTCTAATCAATCACATCCGGAGGCGCGATCGCCTCTCGGAAAAACTCCGCCAACCCCGCCTCCCGACTCTCGGGCGAATCCTCCGACCAATCCCAGAGACTTTGATAGAAGAAAAACGACATCCCCGCAAACCCTTGATTGCGAATAGTCCGCACCTTCTCCTCAATTAACGGCATTTCCGTCGGGCGATTACGTAACCCCGCCAACACCGCAATTCCCACCGGAATCTGACGACGGGCCGCCGCCACTTCTGGACGGTTCAACTCCCCAATAAACACCTCAATATCACTGCGATAGACCTGTAACACCAACTCCTCGATATAGCCTAACTCCTGCCACCGCTGCCAATCCTGTAAATAACGCGCATAGGCAAAATGCTGCGGATTCGGAGACACCGAAATGACCACATCCGGCTTAACCGCCTTCACCGCCTCAAACATCCGCCCCACAAACTCAGTAATTTTGTCCGCCCGCCAACGCACCCAGTCTGGGTCATTAAAATCCTCTGGTGGGTCTTCACCATCATGCTCACGGCGATACAATTCCACCGTATAGGCATCATAGCCAAACTCCACTGGCAAGCCTAAATGGTCGTCAAATTGAATCCCATCTACATCGTAATTCTCAACGACTTCTAACACTAAATCGAGAATAAACTCTTGGACTTCCGGGTGAAAGGGATTCAGCCAAACCCGCTCATGTTCCCCTTCCATAATCGTCCGAGTTCCATCGGCCCGTTGCGTCAGCCACTCCGGTTTCCGTCGCGCTAATTCTGAATACGACGGAGCCTGAAAACCAAACTCAAACCAGGGAATCACCCGTAACCCCAACTCCTGGCCATACTCGATGGCCTCGGCTAACATATCACGCCCCTGCAACCCCGGTTCCGGGTCCACCGCCCGACCAATCACCGGTTCCGCCACTTGACTGGGATAGAGGGTATAGCCCCAATTCCACACCACCGGATAGACAGTATTAAAATTGAGACGATGCAGCCGTTCAAAGCCCTCCCGTAGATTCCGAGAGGAAAACAAGACCTCACTGTCCACATTCGTCAGCCAAACGCCCCGCAATTCCGGGACCTCAATCGGGGCCACAAACTGGGAGGGAATTAACCCCATAAATTCCGGTTGTTCCAACGCCAGCACTTGACAAAGACTCGCTACCACATCGGCCCGGCTGGCTAAGCGATAGGGATAGAGCCAATCCGCCCCCGAGGGATTCACCACTAGCCCCCGTTCCGCCGCCGCTGCGATCGCCTCTAACGCCCCATCATCCCGAACCAGAATCCCATCTCGATAATACCGGTTCAGGGTCTCTCGGGCTGGACCCGCGGCCTGATAGCCCAACTCCTGCGTTAATATCTGCCAAAGTTGTCCGCGAGAGAGATACTGATCCAGGTTGACCGTCTCTACCTCGATTCCATTCCCCTCGCGCCCATTTCCCTCGTTTAAGTAGGGAAGACCCTCCTCAGAGGGCGATCCCGCAAAACGAATCGGATTCATCATCCCCGCCAACTCGCCGCGAGTTACAGGGCGATTTAGCCCCCCAGAGGGAAGCGAGAGAGAGGTCTGCTGTTGCAGGGTTTCTAAACAGGGAGTGATCCAGTTTTGACTAGATTGGCCCAGTGCTGGACTTGCGAGAGAGAGGCTCACAAATCCGAGAATCCAGGGGGATAATTGGCCTAAGACCCGATGAGGGGGCCAATGACGGGGAACAACAGCATCATTCATGGGCATTTTGTCCGGCGATCGAGAAGTAAATATGTGGTCATTCTACCTTTTCCTTTGACATCAATCACCCCTCGACGTTCAAAGTTAAAGCAATCTTTTAAACGTTCATAGGTGGCTTCGGTCACTTGAATTGTATTGGCAATACCATGGGACTCCATACGGCTGGCGGTATTGACTGTATCCCCCCAAAGATCATAGGTAAACTTATTGGTGCCAATCACCCCCGCCACAACGGGACCCGTGTTAATGCCAATGCGAATACTAAAGGGTTCATGATCGCCGCGATTAAACTGGGCCATGCGGGTTTGCATATCTAGGGCCATCTGGGCGATCGCCTCGGCATGATCCTCCCGAGGAATCGGCAATCCCCCCACCACCATATAAGCATCGCCAATCGTTTTTATTTTTTCGAGTCCATTTTTTTCAGCCAATCTGTCAAACCCTGAAAAAATTTCATTTAATAATTCAACTAATTCTGTTGGAGAAATTCGCGACCATAACTTCGTAAACCCCACAATGTCGGCAAATAAAACACTCACATCATCAAAACTATCCGCAATTGTTTTAGGGTTTTGCTTGAGTCGTTCAGCAATGGGTTTTGGTAAGATACTTAATAAAAGTTTCTCAGATTTTTTTTGTTCAGTTGTCAGTTTTTCTAGGTATGCCTTTTCTTGGTCTCTTAGGCGCTTTTTTTCCAGGCAAGCCCCCAATCTGGCTTTTAATAAAATCGGATTAAAGGGTTTTGGTAAATAGTCTTCTGCCCCTAATTCAATACATTTGACAACACTTTCAATATCGTCAAGAGCCGAAATAACTAAAACCGGAATATCTCGAAGTTCAGGATCTGCCTTAATTTTTTCGAGGACTTGATACCCATTCATTCCCGGCATCATGATGTCGAGCAAGACCAAATCAAAGGGATATTCCGCCATCAATTCCAGAGCGCGAAAGCCATCCTCAGCCACCATCGCCTCATACCCCTGACGTTTTAACCGTCGTCTGAGTAAATCGCGGTTAGCCTCATTATCATCAACAACCAAGACTTTAGCAGTTTCCGGCGATGTCATGAACGAACTCCTCTAGTCAGCAAAACATTGAGCAAAGACTTGAGCCAAAACCCCCAATCAAACACTCAGTCAAGCACTTAAATCAAGACTTGATATCAAGTTTTGATATCAAGACCTCAGTTAACCACTTCGGCCAGCACCTAGCCAACCATCCCAGACATGAGGCGATCGCCCACCGTGAGCCGTCGTCCCAGTTTAGCTGATCCCGTCAGCCTCAATCGGACGAGTCCGAAGACTTCAGGGCGATCGCCAAGCGATTAACCATCAAGGGTAACTCAACCAAGAACGTCGAGCCATGATTCAATTCACTCTCTACTGTAATCTCCCCACCCATCATCTGGCAGTAGCGGCGACTAATCGTTAACCCCAATCCCGTCCCGCCATATTGGCGCGTCGTCGAAACATCGCCCTGAGTAAAGGGTTCAAACAACTGCTTCACCTGTTCCTCGCTCATCCCAATCCCCGTATCCATCACCCGGAAGCGAATCGTCTCGGCCTGGCGTGTCACCTCCAAGGTGATCTGTCCCGCCTCAGTGAACTTGGCCGCATTACTGAGTAAATTCAACAGAACCTGTCGCACCTTCGTTAAATCCGCCTGCATTTCCCCCAACTCAGAATCCCCCTCAATCGTCAAGGTATTCTGATTTTTAGCCACCAACGGCTCCACCGTCACGCAGACTTCCTCAATTAACATCCCCACATCAAAAGATTCGAGATACAGCTCCATCTTGCCCGCCTCAATCTTAGAGATATCGAGAATATCGTTAATCAAGGCCAACAGATAATTCCCCGCCGTACGAATCTTTTGCACATCCTCAACCGCCTCCTCATTCCCCTCATCTTCGGCTTCCTCCTGCAAAATTTCGCTATAGCCAATAATGGCATTCAGGGGAGTCCGCAGTTCATGGCTCATATTGGCCAGAAACGCACTTTTAGACCGATTCGCCGCTTCCGCCGCCTCTTTGGCCCGATACAGTTCTTCCTCAGCCTGCTTGGCTAAGGTAATATCCTTGACAGCCCCGAGCAACCGTAACGGAGTCTCTCCCCCTGAACCATGTCCCGGCTCATCCCCATCAGGACGCGCATAGTCTCGTAGCCAACGAATCTCGCCATTGCGGGCAACAATACGATATTCGCGCATTCCATCCCAATTGTTGCTCCTGTTGCTCGGAACCCGACGCGCTTGAGGTCGATCCTCCGGGTAAATCACCTCAGACCAGCCTCCCAACTCTTGGATCTCGTCGATGCGGTAGCCGGTAATCTCCTCAAAGGCCTGGGTGGCCCATTGCACCACCAGCACACCCTCAGCACTAACTTCGGCAGCATAAATATAGTCCGAGGCCAACTCAGATATAGCTCGATAACGAGCCTCACTCTGCCGTAGAGCCACTTCAGCGGCTTTACGTTCACTAATGTCTCGCACAGCGGTAACGCGAACCTTATTGCCGTAATAGGGAAGAGAGCGTCCCTGAATTTCTACCGAAAAGAGACTGCCATCACGCCGCAGTCCCGTCAATTCCGAGGTTTTCTCCGATCCCGATCGCAACGGGTCTCGGGCCGCGGCCCGACAGTCAGGAGCGAACAATTGCAGCGGGTTCATGGCCAGCAGTTCCGTGTCGGAATAGCCAAATAGGGTTCCCAGAGCCTGATTCGTATCGAGAATCGCATCATCAGCATGGATGATAATCCCCTCAAACGTTGCTTCCGAGAGCCAGCGGAACCGTTCTTCACTTTCCCAGCGAGCCACTTCAGCGGAGGTGCGATCGCCCGTTTGCAAGGCCAAAGCCACAAAGTCCCCAATCGAAGCCACAAACGTCCGTTCTTCAACGGTCCAGCGTCGCGGACTATGAGCCTGTTCACAACAGACCACCCCCACCATTTTGCGCCCTAAACGCACGGGAGCGCAGAGAACAGCAACAATCTGATTAGGAGTGAAATAAGCCGCCGCCAGCGCCTGACTGCGGGGGTCTGCGTTAACATCTGAGATCGCCAGACAGCGATCGCTCTCCAGGGCGCGAGTATAATTGGGAACATCGCGAATCGCCAGACTCGTCCCCTTACGATGACTGTCAGTTTGACGGCAATAGACTTCCAAACACACCAGGCGATCGCCCTCAAACTGCCACAAACTCACCCGAGCCACATTGACAATTTGGGCCGCCGTCTGAGCAATCCCCTTCAGCGTCGCTGAGATACTGCCGGTTTCAAACTGTTGATTACGGGCCAAATCCACCAAGGCCCGACTTTGGTTTTTCAGAGTTTGGCGTTGTTGCTGTTGTTCTAAATCCCGGCGAGCAATTTGCTGACTAAAGCGATGGGCCACCAGTCCACTCAGCAGCGGCATCATGTCAACCAGCCACAAAACCGGGTTCTGGAGATGGCGTTGCCACAGCGAGAATCCCCCGGAACTTGGATTGGCCCAGAAATCCAAGAACCAAGCCATGGCCACAAACCCACAACCGGCAACAATCCCCAGTTGAGTCCGCCGCGTCAGGCGTTGAGAATTGGCGTCATCAATCATGGTAAACACATAAACCTTGGCAGAACAACAGCGGACTAAACAACTCAGCCATCGGCTTCAGACGACGAAGACGACAAAAGGCTTTCAATTTTGGCAAGTAGACGGGGAAACTCCACCGGTTTGGTATCGTAGTCATCACAGCCAGCCGCGAGACATTTTTCGCGATCGCCGGCGATCGCATGAGCCGTCAGAGCGATAATCGGGATCTGCTGAGTTTTCGCAGCGGCTTTAATGGTCCGAGTTGCCTCCCAACCGTCCATCACCGGTAGGCCCATATCCATTAAAATCAAGTCGGGACTTTCACGGATGGACAGATCAACCCCCTCGGCACCATCAGTGGCCACAACCACCTCATGGCCCTTGCGTCTGAGGCGCCGTGACAGCATATCCCGATTCATTTCGTTATCTTCAACCAATAAAATTTTAGCCATAGTCAGCCAATCTCCAGCGGCGTTCTCGTCCTCTGAGCCAAGAACGACCCACACTCTGGACAGATTTCACTTGCACAGTTGTGGCTCCCTCAATACAGCTCATTCATTCTCCCATTTTCCTGAAGATTCTGTTGAGGACAAGTTAAGACTGGCAAATAAGCGCTCCCGCACTTCATAGAGGAGTTCCTCGCGGGTGGCGGTTCCTTTTTCTAGGATATGAACCACACAGCCATCGAGTCGTTGGCGATCGCTCGCTGTCAACTCCATCGCCGTCACCACCACCACGGGAACCGTTCGCCATTGAGGATTTTCGCGGAATTTGGCCAAGAAGCTAAACCCATCCATTTCCGGCATCATCAGATCCAGTAGCACCAACTGGGGAACCTCAGCCGCCACCGCATCGAGAGCGGCTCGTCCGTTGTTGGCTTCCACCACATTACACCCCGATTTCTCCAAAGTCCGCCGCATCATCTCCCGTGTCATATCATCGTCTTCGACCACCAGAATGCGATCGCGACGGGGGGGATTTTGGCTCCCTGAACGCCGTTGGTATTTTTCCAACAGCCGCGTCAGTTGCTGGTTATCCACCGGTTTGACTAAATAGTCTGAGGCCCCTAAGGTAAAACCGATATTGCGGTCATCGAGAATCGTGGCCACAATCGTCGGAACATCCACCAGAGTTTTATCCGCTTTGAGTTCCGAGAGAACATTCCAGCCACTCATCCCTTCCATGAGAATGTCGAGAATAATCGCATCAGGATGAAGTTGACGAGCCTTCGCCAGACCCTCTTCACCATTGTTGGCGGTCTCTACATAAAATCCGTCTTTTGTCAAGCGCCGAGAAATTAAATCCAACGTATCAGGGTCATCATCAATCACTAAAATGACCCCAGTTGACCCGCCACTATTCTCCCGTTTCTTGCCCTCTTCGACGGGGTCATCGATAATATCAATCGGTTCAGCGGGTAGATTCACAATAAAACTAGAGCCAACATTGGGTTCACTGCTGGCCTGAAGATCCCCACCCATCATCTGACAAAAATGGCGGGCGATCGCCAATCCTAACCCAGTCCCGCCATATTTACGGGTTGTTGACGCATCAGCTTGGCTAAAGGCCGTAAACACATTTTCGAGTTGTTCGGCTGTCATGCCGATGCCTGTATCCCTGACCTCAAAAGCAATCCAGGGGCGATCGCCAACCTGTTCTCGTCGCACAGCAAAGGTAATCTCCCCCTCCTGAGTAAACTTAGCGGCGTTGCTGATCAGGTTAAACAACACTTGTCGCACTTTGGTTAAATCGGCGTACATATTGCCCAATTCCGCGTCTCCCTTGAGGATGAGGCGATTATTTTTCTCCTCAATCAGCGGTGTGGCCGTAGCCTCAATCTCCAGCATCAGGGTATTTAAGTCAAAGGCCTCAATATAGAGGTCCATACGTCCCGCCTCAATTTTAGAGATATCGAGGATGTCATTAATCAACGACAGCAGATGTTTTCCCGCACCGCGAATTTTGCTTAAATCCGAGGCAATCTCCTCATAGCCGTCTTCCTGGGCCTCCTCACTGAGCATTTCACTATAGCCAATAATGGCATTGAGAGGCGTACGCAATTCATGGCTCATATTGGCCAAAAAGGTACTTTTGGAGCGATTAGCCGCTTCAGCAGCTTCCTTGGCCTCGTAGAGTTCATCGCGGACCGTTTTGGTATGGGTAATGTTGTCCGTCCACAGGAGAATCCCGCCAATTTCCCCCGTTTCCGTTTTCCAAGGCCGCATCTCCCAGCGATACCAATCTAAACTGCCATCAGCATGACGAACCGGCTCATCATCCCCAGTTTCAATGTTCCCCGCCAAACAGGACTGTTGACGGCGTTGCCAACGCTGGCTCGCTTCGGGATCTTGCTCAAATAAGGGAAAGGTTTCATAATGCGATCGCCCCTGAAGCGACTGTCGTTGCAGATGAAACTCACTCAACCAACGACGGGTGACTTGCAAATACCTCATCTGGCGATCAAACATGGCAATGGCCGTGGGAGCGTCCTCAATGAACCGCTGTAACAGCGTCACATCATGAACCGGCCCGGCGGCCTCAGAAAGACGCGGCTGACAGGTAATGACACCCATCCGCGCGCCTCTAAGCACCTCCACCTGACAGGGAAACCGATGACCATCGGCGTGCTGTCCGAGCTTCGGGTCATCAGTCTTGTCCCAGTTGGGGAATAATAGAGTTAGCGATCGCCCCTGCACCGCTTCCGTCGAATACCCAAACAGCATCTGCGCCTCGGCATTGAGAACATCAATCTGTTCTGCGTCTTGGTCAAATGTCACAATGCTGTTCATGATCAGATCGGTTAAAAACAGGGTCACACAAAGGGCCAAGCGGCGGCCATGGGGGGAGAACCGGTTAAGGGCAGATCCGCCTTCCTTAGTTTAAAGACCCGCGACGCGATCGCCTAAGATGGGACACAAATCCGTGACAGTTCATCAACCTAACCACAGGCCAGGGGCGAGCATCCGGGAACTCTTAGCATAAGTGCAACGTCTTGCCAGTAATAGGTAGATTCGAGATCGCCCCGATATGCCCATGACACATTCTATTTCATTATCTTGGTCTGCGGTTGAGGCGACCATTCCCCAAACACCCGTGGTTCCTCCGGCTCAGCTTTCAAATTTAGACTTAGTTCGTCGTTGCCAACTTGGCGCTCGTCCCGATCGGGCCGCGTTCGCTGAGTTATTACGTCGCTATCAATCCTACGTTGATAAGGTTCTTTATCATCTAGCCCCCGATTGGCAAGATCGCTCTGACTTAGCACAAGAGGTTTGGATTCGCGTTTATCGCAATGTGCGCCGACTCCAAGATCCCGTTAAGTTCAAAGGGTGGCTCAGTCGTATTACGACCAATCTGTTTTACGATGAACTGCGCAAACGCAAGCGCGTTCGTCCTCCCCTGTCTCTCGATGCCACCTTCCGAACCCATGATGGGGAACGAGAGTGGGAAATTGCCGCCGATGAACCGGGTCCCGATGATGCCCTAGCCACGGATGAGTTCTATAGTAGACTGCGACTGGCGATCGCCGACCTCCCCGAAGCCTTCCGTACCACCATTGTGCTGCGAGAAATCGAAGGGATGGCCTACGAAGAGATTGCCGAAATTACCGGCGTCTCCCTGGGAACGGTTAAGTCCCGCATCGCTCGCGCCCGCCATCGTTTACAATCGGAATTAAAGAACTACATCGACAGTTAAGCCGAATCAGGAACTTTAGACCCATCGTCATACGTCAGTCCCTGTAGAACCGTATTCATACTGTCTGTCTAAGGACTCTCTGTTTAAGGACTCTTAGGGCTTACATCATCCCTAACCCTTGACCAACTTAATCGATTACAGGCAGTCCACTGTTGTCAGTCAAACGTCAGTCAAACGTCAGTCAACCTTCAGTAGAACTACGGAAGTGGCGGATTATACCCTAAAATACGTCGCTGTTACCCTCGAACAGCTAGGTGGTGAATTGCATCATGACCCTCAACCATTTCGACGACCAATTTGAAGACTCCCCCCAAGCTCACGATGCTGAACGAGCAGAAGATCTGTTTGTTTTGCTCAGTTGCTACCTCGATGGGGAAGTTACCCCAGAAGAACGAAAACAGGCAGAGCGTTTGCTGGCCTGTGACTCCGAAGCGCGGCAGATTTATCAACAGTTATCCTGTATCAGTTCCGGCGTACAATTGATGCCCGTGGCTGAAAATCCCGTTTCGGCTGAAGAAACCACCGCTAAAGTGTTCGCTCGGATGCGTCAGCAGCGACAACGACGGCTGGCTTGGGGTGGAACGGCGATCGCCGCTATGTTCGTCGCCGCCGTCTCAGGACTTTCCCCTCATTTGGGACCCAATAATCAACAATTTGCCCACACCCCCGCACCCGTCAGTGAGGACATTGGGAATTTGGCTCCCTCAGAAACTGAACCTCGCTCTGAGCAGCCCTTAAATAGAGAGGATATCACCTCACGGGCTTTGTTTATCGAATAACGTCAGGAGTCACGCCAGGAGTCACGCCGGGAGTCACGCCAGAAGCGGGCCGCCATGGACTCGGTTCTCAGCGGATATCTCAGCGAATAGTGGTCTTAATCATCTCAATCACCGCAGACACCGCCTCATAACCAAAGAGCAAAATTGAGGTGGTTAGGATCAATCCCATCAAGCAAATCGTTAATCCCCCCAAGGTGACAACTCCGTCATCTCCAAATAACCCCAAACCAGTGACAAACACGCCAATCGCCGGCAGAGTATTGGTTAGGGGGATAGGAATCATCATCGAAATTGCCATCAAACACAGAGCAATCCCGATCAGCACTCGTCCCCATAACTGAGTACAGATGAAACTCAGACGGGGACGAGAGAGAACTTCAAGCCGTCGTAGCCAGGGAAGTCCTTTCCGTAAAATTCCCTGAACTGTCTTTAGGGGAACGTCTTTCGCTAACCATCGTTTCAGTAAATAGGGACGTTTCCGGCCTAAAGCTAACTGAGCCGAAAGCCAAAAAATGACAATTCCAAAGGGAATCGAATAGCCTGGCGCGGGAATGGGTAATGCTGAGGGAATCGATAATAGTACCAACAGGAACCCAAAGGCCCGTTCCCCTGCGATCGCCACGAGATCGGCTAAACTGACGCGATCGCGGCGATCCTCGGCAAAAAAATAGCTCTCAAGTTCTGTCGATAGTTTCTTAGGCACGGGAATAAGGGAACGGGGAACGGGGAACAGGGAACAGGGAACAGGGAATGGGGAACACCGGGGAACCTATCCTATCTTCCACCCAGAATAGCAGTAGGGGCGAGCCATGTATGGTACGCCCCTAGAAATCGACAAGTTTGTTTAACGATTGACTGTTGACTGCTAATTATCAACGGCAAACCGCAAACGGCAATTAAGTTCCCGACTGCCAAGAGTTGATGTACTCATGTTGCTCAGGAGTGAGACTGTCGAGGTCAATTCCCATCGCCACAAGTTTGAGACGGGCAATTTCCCGGTCAATCTCTTCAGGAATCGAGTGCAGACCCGGCTCCAGTTTACCCTTGTTTTTCACCAGATACTCACAAGCCAGGGCCTGGTTGGCAAAACTCATGTCCATAACGGCGCTAGGATGCCCTTCAGCCGCTGCTAAATTGACCAAACGACCCTCACCTAAGACCACCACAGATTTACCGCTATTGAGGCGATATTCTTCGGTAAAAGGACGGACGGCCTTCACGTCACTGGCCATCTCTTTGAGGGATTTCAGGTCAATCTCGATATCAAAGTGACCGGAGTTGGCGACAATGGCCCCATCGCGCATCACCTCAAAATGCTCGCGACGAATGACGTGCTTGTTGCCCGTCACCGTGATAAACAAATTCCCGAGGGGAGCCGCTTGTGCCATAGGCATGACGCGGAAACCATCCATCACCGCTTCGATCGCCCGAACGGGGTCGATTTCCGTGACAATGACGTTGGCTCCCATGCCGCGTCCCCGTAGGGCTACGCCTTTACCACACCAACCATAGCCAGCAACCACCAGGGTTTTACCTGCCAGCAACATATTGGTGGCCCGAATCACGCCGTCGAGGGTGGATTGGCCGGTTCCATAACGGTTGTCGAAGAAATGCTTAGTATCAGCATCGTTGACATTCATGGCGGGGAAGGTTAACACCCCGTCATTGAACATCGCCCGTAGCCGGACAATGCCGGTGGTGGTTTCTTCGTTGGTGCCGATGAGTTCAGAAAGCTGTTCTTGCCGCTCTTTGACCATCGTGGCCACCACATCGGAACCATCATCAATAATGATGTTGGGATGATGATCCAGGGCGATTTGGACGTGACGCTCGTAGGTTGCCGCGTCTTCCCCTTTGATGGCATAGACGGGAATCCCATGATCCACCACGAGACTAGCCGCGACGTCATCTTGAGTCGAGAGCGGGTTGCTGGCGATGAGCAGGGCATCAGCACCACCGGCTTTGAGGGCGATCGCCAAATGGGCGGTTTCGGTGGTGACGTGGCAGCAGGCAACGAGTTTAATGCCCGCTAGGGGTTTCTCAGCCTCGAAGCGATCGCGAATTTGGGCCAAAACAGGCATTTCACGCCCGGCCCAGTCAATCCGTTGCTTGCCGAGGGTGGCAAGCGCCGGATCTCTGATTTCATGCTTGATTGGTACGGATGTTGCGGTCATAAACTCTGTTGGCTGTGCTTATTTTTCGATTTTCACGGACTTGATTTTGTCGCCCTGACGGATGGCGTTGACAACGTCCATATCTTGGGTTTGGCCGAAGACGGTATGAACGCCATCGAGGTGCGGCTGGGGTTCGTGGCAGATGAAGAACTGACTACCGCCGGTGTCACGGCCGGCATGGGCCATGGATAGGGTTCCAGCGACGTGCTTGTTTTTGTTGATTTCGCACTTGATGGTGTAGCCAGGGCCGCCGGTTCCGGTTCCGTTGGGGCATCCCCCCTGAATCATAAAGTTGGGGATGACGCGGTGAAAGTTGAGTCCGTCGTAAAACCCTTTTTCAGAGAGTTCCACGAAGTTTTTAACCGTGTTGGGGGCATCCTCATCGAAAAAGTCGATGTTGATGGTTCCTTTATCGGTTTCTAGGATAGCTCGGGTCATAGGGAGTGTTATTCCGCGATGCAAACCCAACTATGTTAACGTAAGCTGGGTTTTGGTTTCTGGGAAAGTTCTTGGGAAAATAGACGTGGAACGGTATTTTGCAACAGTAGCACCGGGGTTAGAGGCGATCGCCGCTGAGGAACTGACTCAGCTAGGGGCTAAATCAGTACAAACCGGCTTTTCAGGTGTCGCCTTTGAAGGCGATCGCGCCCTCCTCTATCGAGCTAACCTCTGGGGACGGACTCTATTTCGCGTTTTAATGCCTCTGACTGAGTTCTCTTGTACGTCGCCCAAGCAGCTCTATCAGGAAGTGCGATCGCTCCCCTGGCAGACGTATCTCACTCCCGAACAAACTCTGGCCGTCGATTGTACGGGCAAGAATCGCGCCCTCAATCATACTCATTTCAGCGCCCTTCAGGTCAAAAATGCCATCGTAGACCAACAACGGCAACAGTTTGGGGCTAGATCCAATGTTGATGTTGAGCATCCCGATGTCCGGGTGAATCTCCATATTCACCGCGATCGCGCCACGGTGAGTTTAGACAGTTCTGGCAGCAGTCTCCATCGTCGGGGCTACCGAGCTGCTGTGGGAACTGCCCCCCTCAAGGAAACTCTGGCCGCCGCCATTCTCAAGTTAGCCCGCTATTCCCCAGAGTTGCCCTTTCTCGATCCTCTCTGTGGTTCAGGAACTTTAGCCCTCGAAGCGGCGTTACAGGCGGCCAATATCGCACCGGGGCTATTTCGCGATCGCTTCGGCTTTGAGAATTGGCCCGACTTCGATGCCACACTCTGGCAACACCTCAAAGATGACGCTAAAACCGCCCGTCGAGACACCTGTCCGGCGTATATTGGTGGCAGTGATATGGATGATGAGGTGTTAGAACAAGCTCGCCAAAATGCTGCCGCTGCCGGAGTTTTGAGCCAAATTGAGTTTCGCTGTCGGGATATTCGGGACATTGAAGCCCCGAGCGATCGCGGTATCTTGATTTGCAATCCTCCCTATGGGGAACGCCTCGGAGATGTGCAAGAACTCCGCAGTTTTTATCGTCTCTTGGGGGATATTTTTAAGCAACGCTTCAAAGGTTGGACGGCGTATGTGTTTACTGGAAATCGAGAGTTGGCGAAGGAGGTGGGATTACGGCCCGCTCGTCGGATTCCTCTATCGAGTGGTGGTTTGGATTGTCGGTTGTTGGAGTTTGAGTTGTATTGAAAGGGAATAGGGAATAGGGAACAGGGAACAGGGAACTTCGGAACAGGGAACTTCGGAAGAGGCTTAACTCTTGTTCAAGGGCAGTTCGATCGCAAAGGTGCTTCCTTCTCCGGGCGTTGAGTCACAGGTGAGGGTTCCTTGATGGCGTTCGACGATGATTTGATAGCTGATGGATAAACCGAGGCCCGTTCCTTTGCCGACGGGTTTGGTGGTGTAGAAGGGATCGAAAATGCGATCGCGGACATCTTCAGGAATCCCACTGCCGTTGTCACGAACTTTAATGATAATACTATTGTCACCAACAGCGGTTTCAAGGGTTAGCACGCCTGGAGTTTTGCCCGAATCATAAATGGCATCGACGGCGTTGTTAATCAGATTCATAAACACCTGATTTAAGGCACCAGCATAACAACTGATTTCAGGAAGTTCGCCATAGTCACAGACTAATTCAATGTCTGGGCGAGTTGCGTTACCTCGCAGACGACTGGCGAGAATCATCAGGGTACTGTCAAGACTCTCGTTGAGGTTGATGGTTTTCACTTCGGCTTCGTCGAGTCGGGAGAAGGTTCGCAGCGATCGCACGATTTTTTGAATCCGTAAAGCCCCAGTTTCGATGGAATTAAATAGATTGGGCATATCTTCGCTGAGATAGTCTAAATCGATTTCCTCGATGAAGGCTTCAATCTCAGGATGGGATTCGCAGCAATGCTGTTGATATAAGCCAATTAATTCGAGTAAGTCGTGACTATATTCTTTGGCATGAACCAGATTTCCAAAAATGAAACCGACAGGATTATTGATTTCATGGGCAACGCCGGCCACCAATTGTCCTAAACCGGACATTTTTTCGGCTTGAATGAGTTGGGTTTGGGTTTGTTGTAATTGTTTGAGGGTATGTTCGAGTTCGGCGGTTTTGGCGATCGCCCGTTGTTCGGATTGCCGCGATTGTTGGTAGAGTACTGCTTGTTGAATGGCGATGGTGAGGCGATCGCAGACGGCTTGCAGGAGTTCGACATCGCGATCGCTCCAGGGTTTGGCGGCGATTTCCCGGCTACAGGCGAGGGTGCCGATGTTCCCGTCACCACTATTGATGGGAAACAGCAGCAGGGATTGATAGCCGAGTTGGTTCACCTTTTGCCGCAATCTGCCATCTTCGATATCGCTGGCCTGATCCACTCGAATCGAATGGCGTTGCTGAAGCAGGTGATTCAACAGTTCAAAGAAACTGGAATGATAGTCTTCCAAACGGCTGGGGAGATCCTCTCGTTTGGCTTCGGTGGCGAGTTCTAAATCTGGAAGTTGGGAATTTTCGTTATAAAGCAGTACATAGCAGCGATCGATGTCTAACAGTTCATAAATAGCCTGAACTGTGCTATCGAGTAAGGTTTTGAGATCCAGGGATTTACGAATTTGCTGGGAAATATTGTTGACAAGTTTTTCTTGTTGTGCTAAACGACGATAACGAGTTTTAGAGGCGTTTAAAGCCAGTTCAACATCCTTGCGTTCGGTGATATCAGTTGCATTGCCAACGATACGTGTAATCTCTCCTTGAGCGTCAAACAAAGGAGTCAGATGGGCCTGAAAATAGAGGGTGCGATCGCCGTCGGGAAAGGTTTGTTGTATGGTGACTGTCTCCTTCGTGGTGAGACAGCGTAGATAGCCATCGAGGAAATCCTGGCCAATAACCGGGCCAAACACCTCTAACGGCGTTTTACCACGAACCTCCTCGCGGCGGATTCCGGCAACCTTTTCGGTACTAGCATTCCAATCAGAATAACGCCATTCTCCATCGTCAGCTAGATCTAGAACAAAGACCAAGTTCCCCTGACTATCATAAATACTGCGTAAAAACTCTTCTTGTTGCCGTAAGCATTCTTGAATCGCTTGGCTTTCCGTCACATCTCGGGCGATCGTCGAGAGATAGCCGTCATGGTCTTCTGTCCCTGGATGATGGAGAATGATTTGAGACACCGGAAAGTCACTTCCATCAGCTCGTTTGAGTTTAGCAGTTCCTCTCCAAATTCCATTCTGCAAGGCTGTGGGGATAGCCTCGGTTTCAAAAAAGTCCACCATCGTCTCGGGGATGAAATCCCCCACATGATAGTGACTGGCGGGTTCATCCGCCCCTAAGCCGACAATATCTCGTCCCCCCTGATTGAGATAGGTGACATTCCCGCTGAGATCGGCACTACTAATAAAATCCGGTGAGGCTTCGAGAATCGTAATCAGCCGTTCTCGTTCGGCTTCGATGCGTTTCTCTTCCGTAATATCGCGGGCGCTGGCGTACATGACCCCTTCTTCGGGAAAACTGACAGTTCGCCACGCCAGCCAGCGATAGTCACCGTCGCGAGTTCGATAGCGATTTTCAAACCAGAACGTATTGTCGCCGTCGCTGATTTTCTCAACTTCGGACTGGGTGCGTTCAATGTCATCAGGATGTATAAACTGTGAGAACGGTTGCGCTTTTAACTCCTCAATCGAGAAGCCAAGGGTTTTCTCCCAGGCGGGATTGAGGCGTTTGAAGTAACCGTCAAAGCCCACGATTCCAAATAAGTCTAAGGCGCAGTCGAAGAAGCGATCGCGATCGACTTCGGCTTGTTTCTGTTGGCTAATATCAACCATCAGTCCATCCCAGACAATATCTCCATTAGCCCGTTGTTCGGGTTGGGCGGTGGCGGAAAACCACTTCAATGTCCCAGATTGGGTATAGTTGCGCCATTGGTGGTTCCAGGTGGTTAGGGTTTTTGCCGATTCTGCGACACTGGCATTAAAGCCATCGACATCGTCGGGGTGAATTAGACTCCAAGCTAAGTCAGGTTCTCCCGCCAAGGCGCTGGCTTCTAATTCATAGAGATCGTGACAACCAGGACTCATATAGGAAAAATACGACGATCCATCCGGGCGCAAGACATATTGATAGATGACACCGGGGATGTTGGCGGCCAGTTTCTCGAATTGCAGTTTTTGGTCGTAGAGTTCCTGTTGGTTGGTTAAATCGAGGCTTAGCCCTTGTAGTTGCATTCCCGAACATCCTGGATATTGCCAAATGCGGCTGCGCACCCAACGCCGCTGGCCATCGGGACGAATCAGGCCATAGTCTAGGCTGAGATCGGCTTGATTCGGGTTGGCTTGACATTGGCGCAGGTAGCGACGAATCCGTCGGCAGACAAACTCTCGGTTTTCTGGGGCGATGGTATCCTGCCAACAGGGTTGGGGTTGGACTGGATTGTCTGGCGATCGCCCATAGAGGCTTTCAGCAGCTGGGTTCAGTGAGAGAAATCTACCACTGGGCCATTCCACTAACCAACCCGCTTCACTCATACGATTGAAGAGAGAGTCCATCATCACAGAATTGGTATGAACATCGCTAGGAGAGGATGAGGATGGCTGTTGGGGGAGGGAGGTTACGGAGTATGTCATCGGGGAAAATAGGGTTTAGAAATGGCTAGAGTCCAACTCAAAACACGAAACGGGGATTGGCTTTTATATTAGACTTCATGGCTCGGCTCGGATTAGACGTTGGTCGGGTTTTGCCCTTGAAATTACTCAAGTTTTCGGAGATTTTCTTCAGAGATTATGCTGAGATAACGCCATTTTTTGGTCAGACTGGCTTTAGTGAAGCCATCAGGTTGGACGATCTGAAATTGCTGTCATACGCCTCCTATTGTGCGTGGATTTACACAAGACTCCCGTTGTGGCTCTCCTCCTATCTGACGGTTAAACTCTTACTAGGGTAAGATTTCGTGAAAACGTAAGCTTAGCAAAGCCTTGGTTGGACCGGGGTCAACACTCCCGGCTGACTTTGGCGACTCTGTGCTAGGATCTGGGCTTTTTTGCGGGCTGAACTGTGATTATTAAAATAATGTTAACATTTTTAACAGAATTGTCATCGGGATTTTGGTCAGATTGGCTACAAACTTAGAAATCGTGCGATCGCCTCAGCCTACATATAACAAAATAAAACGTAGATTTCCCCTATCTTACGAGAGAGATAGCTAAAGACCCATTGTCATCGCACCGGGGAGATTATGCCAAGATTTCAGAAAAATCCCGGTCATTTGACTTTAGCCGGCCTGCAAACCGATTTAGAGGTTGAGGTGGGCCGGTAGGATAACCTGAACCTGAGTCCCTTGATCGAGGCAACTGTCGAGGTCAATCTCGCCGCCATGACGTTGGACAATGGTTTGGGCGATCGCCAGCCCTAAGCCAGAACCTGAGAGAGTTTCGCAATCTTGGCGGCGAGCGGGATCAACCCGATAGAAACGCTCGAACACGTGAGGTAACGCATCAGGGGGAATACCAATTCCCGTATCGGTAATGGTGACAACAACGGTTCCCGAGGCTTTCGCCGACGTTGGCGGACGACTGGGGGGACAATAGCCTAACGTTACCGAAACCTCGCCCCCCTCAGGGGTATATCGCAAGGCATTTCCCACGAGATTGACAAACAGGCGAAACAGTTGATCCCAATCCCCAAAAACAGCAAAGGGATCGTCATCGGATAACACCTCCTCCGGTTCGATGTCCAAAATTTGCAACTGAAGCTGAATCCCTTTCGAGGTGGCGATCGCCATCTGTTCTTCGACGACATCTAACAACAAGGCATCCATAGACAGCGGTTGCGGTTGCCAAGCCACCATGCCACTATCTTGACGGGTCAGAAACAACAAATCATCTACCAAACGGCCCAATCGTCGAGTGAGGCGTTCGATATTTTCTAGGGTTGGCGAACCCGAACCTTGGGCGATATCTGGATCAGCCAGGGCGACTTGTACTTGAGTTTGAATGCTGGCGATGGGACTGCGTAACTCGTGGGAGGCATCGGCGGTAAACTGTTTGAGATAGTGATAGGACTCCCGAACTGGAGTCATGGCCAGTCCTGACAGCCACCAGCCCATAGCGGCGACGGAAGCAATCATGACGGTAATCCCAAAACTGAGATCAATGGCTAAATCACGACTGGGGCGGGCAATTTCAAACCAGGGATGACTCACTCGTAAATAGCCGATGATTTGGCGATCGCGGCTGATGCGTTCGGCAATTTGTCGCAAAATCGGGCGACTCTCAGGGGAGTCTCCCTCTTGTAAATACACCGTTTGCGGGGCGCGAGTGGCGGTAATGGGAACGTTGAGAGGTTCGCTTAGGGTGGACCACAACAGTTCCCCTGTGGGGCTAAACCATTCGATATCGATGCGATCTTCTTCGAGGCTATCGGCCTTGTCGCCAAAACTGGCTTCAAGGTTGAGATGCAATTTGGGAATGCCGTTCGCTTGGGGGTGTTCTTCGATGGCCAGCGATCGCTCGACCACTTCTAGGGAATGTTTCAGGGTATCATCGACGCGATCGATCAGGGTACTACGCACATATAAGTAGACGGTGGTGGCAAACAGCAGCAACAACAGGGCGGTAATGCTGGTGTACCACAACACCAGTCGCCGGCGAGTGGCCTGAAACATGGCATCTCTATCGCTAAGATTCGGGTTTGAGGTTAAGGCTTGCCAAAATGATAACTACTATAAGCGCCGTTGGGATAGAGGAAGGTACAAACCACTGAAATGTCCGGGTTATAGCGAATAATCATCTCTTGCAGTTTGGTTTGTTTCCAGTCGGACAGCATATCGTCGAGACGACTCATGGGACGATATTTGAATTGCCAATCTTCGAGAGTCGTACTGTTGTCGTCGAGTTGACGCAGGAGAACGACGGTTCCTTTTTCACCGCTGTCTTGATGGCCGCGATCGGCCACTTCGGCAATCTGAACCGCGTTGGCTTCAATGACGGCAATTTGTTCTTCGGGGGTTTCGAGGATGTTGGGCATGATTAGGGAATAGGGAACAGGGAACAGGGAACAGAAGGCAAGAGGCAAGAGGCATAACCCACCCCTAACCCCTCCCAAGAGGGGATGGCAAGAGGCAAGAGGGAGAAGAAGGGAATAGGGAACTTCGGATAACCCACCCCACCCTCCGGGCACCCCTCCCAAGAGGGGAAAGACGTAGGGGCGTACCCTTGCGGTCGGTGAGCGATAGCCGAACCGTGGTCGCCTTGTTTGGGCAACTACTGGCCATCGAGGAGGGGGGGATTCCAGCTTAGACTTACCAGTTCGGTGAGGTTCGTTTGGCGGGTGCGATCGAGATTATCGATATGCTGCTTTTCGGCATAGAGTTGGTCTTGGTAGTGACGGGCTTGTTGGGGATTCTCCCTCGAATCGGTGTTTTGCCATAATTCCAGGATACGACGATAGCGTTTATGGCAGATAGTCCGCTCGATCGCCGCTGTGGCAGATCGGATGGCTAGGGCGGTTCGTTGCATGGCCAATTCTGCGAGTTCGCTCGGCTGAAAGAGACGGTTGACTTGTTGCAACATGGCACTCTCGTCGGGGTAGGCTTGTTGTAGCTTCTGGAATAATACCGCAGCATCGTCGTGGGGGCCTGGGGCGATCGCCTCTAAACTTTGCCATAACCAGCGATGGTGGGAGAGGCTGAAATAGATGTCTCGGGCTTCGAGTTCACTGATGGCCGTCACGATGTGCGATCGCTCGTCGGGATAATGGAGATAGGCTTGTAGCAGCAGGGCTTCGGCTTGTTCGAGGAGGGCGCGATCGCTATCGATGGGAAGCTGTAAGTCAGCATCGTCATCCTCATCATCAATCGCCTCGCCCACCATTTCGACATCGGTTTCGACATCGGTTTCGATATCAGTCTTAACGGCGTTTGAGGGAGAGGGTGAATCGGAGTGAGGCTGAACTTTCGGGGTTTGACGGCGTTTGTTTCGCGCCCTTGAACGCCGTAAGCGGGCAATGAGGTTTTCTTCTAATAGGGGAACTCGTCGAGAATCCCCTTGACAGAGTTTTTGGGCGCAATGGTGGATATAGTGGCTGCGAGTGGTGGAGTTGTGCAGTTGGCTGAGTAAGTCGATGAGTTGGCGAACCACTTGCTGGTAGATGTCGGCTTGGGCTAGATTGCGATCGCCGATAATTTGTTCAATTTGCCAATCAATCCAGAGAGGGGCCTGTTGAATGAGATCTAAATAGTCTTCGGGAGACGACTCTTTGAGAAATTCATCGGCATCTTTGCCCCCCGGAACTTGCAAAATCCGCAGTTGTACCATCCCCCGATAGGCAAGATTAGCCACTTCTCCAATAGCCCGTTCAGCGGCCCGGGTTCCGGCTGCATCGGCATCGAAGTTAAAGAGAATCTGTTTCGATTCGCTATAGCGTAGCAGTTGTTTAACTTGGGCTTCACTGAGGGCGGTTCCTAGGGAGGCGACGGCTTCTGAGATTCCGGCGGCGTGGAGGGCGATGGCGTCGAAATAGCCTTCAACCACGACGGCGCGATCGACTTTGGCGATGGTTTGACGGGCTTTGTCAAGGGCGAACAGGGTATGGCCTTTGTCAAACAGTTCGGTTTCGGGGGAGTTGAGATATTTGGGCTGTTCGTCTGCGAGACTGCGCCCTCCGAAGCCAATGACACGGCCACGACTGTCGTTGATGGGAATCATGATACGGTTGCGGAAGCGATCGTAATGGCCACTTCCTTTGTTGCGGCGAATGATTAAACCAGCGGCTTCGACGAGTTCGACGGGATAGTCTTTTTGGCTGATGAGATAGCCATAGAGGGTTTCCCAGCCTTCGGGGGCATACCCCAGTTGAAACGATTGCAGGGTTTCGTCACTAAATCCCCGTGTTTGTGTTAAGTAGTTGAGGGCAGTTTCGCCCTGGGGTTGATGTAGGGCGTGTTGGAAGAACCGGGCAGCTAAGGCGAGAATTTCGTAGAGTTGCTCTCGCCGCGATAGGGTTCGTTGAACGTCGTCTTGTTTGTCGCGATCGAGGGTGCGAATGGGAACGTTATAGCGTTGGGCGAGATCGAGAACAACGTCACTAAAGGAGGCTTGTCCGATTTCCATGAGAAAGGTGATAGCATTGCCCCCTTTCCCACAGCCGAAGCAGTAAAACATCTGTTTACTGGGACTAACGGTAAAACTCGGGGTTTTCTCCTCATGAAAGGGACAAAGTCCGGCAAAGTCTTTCCCCTGTTTTTTTAAGACGACTTGTTCGGAGACGACATCATAAATGTCCATCCGTTGTTTTACGTCGTCAATCATGTCAGGGTGAAACATAGTTGATTTTACTTATCTGGTGTTAATTTTTAATTATGTTTGAGTCTCGTTCCCTCTTGCCATCCCCTCGGTGGGAGGGGCCAGGGGTGGGTTCTCCCTGTTCCCTGTTCCCTGTTCCCTGTTCCCTGTTCCCTTCTTCCCCCTGTTCCCTGTTCCCTGTTCCCTGTTCCCTGTTCCCTTCTTCCCCCTGTTCCCTGTTCCGAAGTTCCCTGTTCCCTTCTTCCCCCTGTTCCCTTCTTCCCCCTGTTCCCTTCTTCAACTAAAAATAGCGCAGACACAACGTCCACGCCATACCGAGTAGCAAAAAATTAATCGCTATCTGTTAATTATTCGAGATTTTCTTAAAGGGGTTATTGGTAACAGTTAATGGGTAAAACTTACCAATCAACAGCTAACGGCAAACCGTTTTAGTAACGACCGCCGCCCCCACCCCGGCCAGAATAACCTTGACGTGAACGATTGTTTTCACGAGGCTTGGCTTTGTTAACTCGCAGTTGGCGACCCATCCATTCTGCACCGTTTAGAGCTTCGATCGCTTTGTCTTCTTCTTCATCCGAAGACATTTCGACAAACCCAAAACCACGGGAGCGACCTGTTTCACGATCAACAGGGATTTGAGTCCGTTTGACTGTGCCATACTCACGGAAGACCTCTTCGAGATCTTCTTGAACCGCGTCGTAGGACAAATTACCGATATAAATTGACATGGAGCAACTCCAGGAACCGAGAAAAGGAAAAGACAAGGGTTCACAAACATGGGCTGATGCCGGTCGCGACAATTGATGTCTCCACCAGGTTGCCACGGCGATACAACGCCGCCGTTGAACGGATGTCTAGGCACACTTTAGCATAGGTTTTCAGAATCTGGTAAGGTTATTTATTTTTTGTCATTTTTGGAGTGGATGAACTCCCTCAAAAGCTGATGCTATAAAGGTTTTCCGGGTTATCTGTTGCCTTAAACGAGAAATCGATGTAATACAATGATCGCAATTCGGCGCCAAATCAAGGGCGGAAATCGACCCAGCCAATTGGTTGACCCTGATGAGGTCACACCGGCTCAACTGTCAACTGTTCATGGTCAAGTGAGAACGATGCAAAGCTCTGCTGCTCCTTCAACGCCTCAAAGAACTATTCCTTCTCCCCGAGGTCCTGTGCCTTCCCGGCCAACGGGAATGGGGGCAACCCCCCCCTCATCGTCTGGGTTCGATCGCCCGTCGTTGACGTTAGCCTTGGTCACCCTGAGTGCAGGAGTGCTGGCTCTCGTCGGGGCCAGTTGGGCCTTAACTCGACCTTGTGTTTTGGGGTCATGTGAACGGTTGCAACGGGTTGAGCAGATGAGTAGTGACAGCTTACAGGAGTTAACGGAATCTCCCTCAACGGATGCCTTGACCGAGGCTCAGCAGCAGCTAGACGCGGCGAGAAGCCAGCTAAATGGGATCCCCCCCTGGTCTCGTCATCATCGCCGTACCCGTCGCCTGCTCGATCGCCTAGAGGGGCGATCGCAACAGTTACAGGCGGCGCGATCGCCTCTAGGATTGGGCTACCAGGCGGCCTTACTGAGCCAAAATCCGCCCCATAGTATTGAAGAATGGCAAGAGATGGAACGTCTCTGGCTCGAAGCTATTGCTGAGTTAGAAACCATTGATCCAGAAAACCCAGCCTATCCCCTGGCCCGAGCCAAGTTAAGCGAGTACCGTGATCACTTAGCGGCGGTTCAGCAACGAGCTATCCTAGAGCGTCGGGGTCAAGAACAGGTTGAAGCGGCCCAGCTTGCGGCCGAGGTGGCTCGAACTCAGGAAGGCCAGGCCCAGGATCTCGAAACCTGGCAACAGACCTATTCGAGTTGGCGTAATGCGGTTGGGGCCTTGATGCGCGTTCCCCCGCAAACCACGGCCCAACGGGATGCGCGGCAGTTGTTCCAAAGTTATGGCCCCCAACTGATGAGTGCTGAACAACGCCATCGTCAGGAACAGGCGGCTCAGACGTTACATCAGCAAGCCTTGGGGTTGGCTGATGAAGCACGAGTGGCTCAGGATGCTCAACAATGGGAGACGGCGATCGCCAAGTGGCAACAAGCGATCGCCTATATGCAGCAAATCCCAGAGAATACAGCCTATAGTGACCAGCGTCGTCCCTTAATCCAAGGCTACACGAATGCACTGGTGCAGGCGATCGCCCAACAACAGATCTCTGAAGCCATGAACCGCGCTCAGTCTGACTTACAGCGGCTTTGCAATGGTGCACCTAAGATTTGTGAGTATCAAGTCAGCCGCGATCGCCTTCAGGTCAAACTGCTCCCCGAGTACGTCTCCCGCATCCAGGAACTCGATCGCCAAGCTAACCGGCAAAACAACGAAGCGGCGAAACAGCAACTTAATCAGCATGTCCGCCGCTTGATTGATGGCTTGGAATTGGTGAGTCTCAACACCGGCATCCCCCTAACGGTCTTAGATCCGGAAGGGGAAGACGTGGCCCGTTTTGCCGGGAACTAGCCTCCGCTCTAGGTTCCAATCACCCCACCATCGAGTTTCGTGATCACCACAGTGGCGGAACGGGGGTACTGATGGCCCCGAAGATGGGGCCACCCCGAGGTGAGCCGGCCCGCCGCAAACTCATCAGCCGTGGTTGTTGAGCCGGGATGCTGCACATTGACAAACAATGTTCGTTGATCTGGGGTTATGGTGACTCCGGTAATCTCTTGGCCAATCGGACCGGTTAAAAAGCGGCGAATTTCCCCTGTTTCCGGGTCCGCCACGACCATTTGATTATTGCCAAATTGGGCGTATTCGCCGCGATTTAGGACTCCTTCACTGATATCTGTCTGAATCCAAAGACGACTATCGCGGTCAAACCAGAGTCCATCAGGGGCCGCAAATAGATTCTCTTCCCGTAACGGTGTTCCATCGGGTTGACGGCTATTGCGAGGGGAACCGGCCAGGACAAAGAGATCCCACTCAAACTCGGTGGCTGTGGGATTATTCCCCGATTCACGCCAACGGATGATATGACCCCAAGTGTTGCGCGATCGCGGATTGGCCGCGTCCACCTGTTCCTCGCTACGCTCTGTGTTATTGGTCAGAGTAAAATAAACCTCGCGGCTGTTGGGATCAACGGCCCCCCATTCGGGACGGTCCATCGGCGTAGCCCCCACCACATCGGCCGCTGTACGAGCGTTCACCAACACATCCGCTTGACTGGCAAAGCCATTCTCAGGGGTGAGGGTCCCTTCGCCAAACACCAAAGGCAGCCAAACCCCCGTTCCATCCTCATTGAAGCGAGCCACATAAAGACGGCCGCGATCGAGTAAATCCCCCGAAGCCGTGGCCGGGTCATAGGGGTCGGTTGAGACATATTTATAGATATACTCAAACCGCGCATCATCTCCGGCATAGCAAACCACCGGCTGACCAGGGATGGTCGGTTGGAAAATCACCCCTTCATGGGCAAAACGACCTAAAGCCGTGCGCTTTTTGGGGACATCATTGGGGTCAAAGGGATTCACCTCCACCACCCAACCAAAGCCATTCGCCTCATTGCGATAATCCTCTTCAGGGCGTTCTCCCCGACTTGAGACATCAAAGCGACGATACAGGTCATCGTCTGAGGCGGCCTGTTCCCAGCTATAGCGAGACCGGTCGGTTCGCACCCCGTAGCGGGTTTGTTCTCGGGGATGGCTGGCAGGATCTGGGTCTCCGTTACGGAAATAGGCGGCCCAGTTTTCCTCGCAAAAGAGATAGGTATTCCAGGGAGTGACGCCGTTGGAACAGTTATTCAACGTGCCTCGGGTGCGGGTTCCATCGGGACTATAGCGGGTTTTGAGGAACTCTGAACCCCGTACTGGGCCGCTCAGTTCCATGGGGGTTACAGCTGTGAGGCGACGATTACGAGGGTCGATGACAACGCTCCAGCGTCCATCTTCTAAGGCGCTGATGCGGACAATACTGATACCATGAGCGTTCATTTCTTTGAGAACCTGGTCAGGGTCGCGGCGGCCATCCGCGTTGACGGGAACATCTCCGGCCCCGAGGGGCATTCCCACGGCGACTGAGTGCAGAAACCGAGGTTCGATATATTCATGGTTGACGACTAACAGGCCATCTTGGGAACTTCCCTCATCGGGGGATTGACCCTCGATGGGGAAGAAGTGCATTCCGTCATGATGTTGTCCGATTTGCATTCCTTGGTCTTCGCCACTATTGCCCAGGTCATAGACGGGATAGGTGCCACTGATGGGTTCGCCCCAGGGAATCAGGGGTTGGGCGCGGTAGCCGTCGGGGACGATGAGGGTATCGGCGTCGCTGACGGGAATGGGATTAAAGCCGAGTTTGCTGGGGCGATCGCTGAATAGGGATTTCAGCAGGGGGCGGCTGAAGACAACGGCCACGGCGGCTGAGAGTCCACCAATGAGGACTCGCCGCCGCTTGAGGCGACTGTTGAGGAGGCGGCTAAAGGGAGGGTTTTGGGAATGGTTCGAGATGGGTTCGTCGCCTGAGTCGGCTGGCCGTTGGCGGGGTTTGGATGGTGTCACTGGGAAGTCTCCTCTAATCTCTGAATTTTCGCTAGTCATGGACTATTACTCAAGGACAGTGGCTAGGGGAAAAGCCCCTGAGGGATGTTGTGGTTTGGAACATTGATGTCTGAGTTGAGCGAGCGATCGCCATCGCGGCACTTCGGTCCATGTCTGTTGCGATCGTAGATTAGGTTGGCCAGAGATTAGGTTATGAAAAGACTAAGAAGGTTTAAAAGAGAAATGGGGGTGAGGGCGAGGGTGAGGGTGAGGGCGAGGGTCAGGACGATCGCCAGACTTCACTGACTTCGAGTTGTGCTGAGTGAGTCCGTCCCTCTTGATAGGTTCCCACCCAAATGTCATACTGCCCTGAACCGGGCGGATTGAACAAGACCCGAGGATTCATGCCATTGAAGTCATCGTTGCAATGCCATTGTCCGTCGGGACTATTAATAATCAGGGTTGTATCAACGTCGGAGGTGACATGGAAGCTGAGAGTATCAAAACGTCCGGCCTCATAATTGACCCGTACATCGGGTTGGGAAGTGGCGATGTAGCCGACACAACCGGACCCTAAATTTAACGTTCTGGCGTTCGTTGAGCCTCCCGCCTGGACGTCGACTCGCTGGGGATCTGGGGTAAATCCTGCATCGAGGTTTAAAGTCCCGTAGAGGGGAGCGACACTGTAGTTCTGGGCTAGACTCACCGCTGCGGGTCCCCCGAGTAGGCTCACGCCAACGGCTGCTCCCAGGGAGAGAACACGCCGCATGGTCCAAGATTGGTTGGATGTCATGGTTCCTCCTTCGATTGATTGCTCAATCGTTGGAAATAATGGTTACTTGATATTTGTCTGACTATACATACTCAACCTAGCCTTGCGATCTGGAGGGTCGCCGCTAATTTCGTAATTCTTAACTTTTTTGATAGTAAGTAATACGCGATGATTAAGAATTAAGTATTACAGTCAGATCCAAGGAAGGATCTTACCCGGTTACGACACCGCAAACTCCCCATAGGGACGCAGATTGGGGGGATGATAGGCGATGACAATCTCCTCTTTGGGGATTCCCCGGTCAACCAATTCATTGGCAACTCCTACCTCAGTCCCGTCATATTGAATCCAAATTTTATCATTGAGGATATCAATATGAATCAGAGGCCCAAACACCCGGTCAGACCGATTCCAACCGGCGTGAAAGACTTGATAATGGTCATGAACAGGGTCAGCAAAATAGTACACTTCAATATCACCATAACTGGGTTTATCGAGGCTGTGGCGTTGCAGGAGGTCTCCCACAATTTGGCGATATTGGTCTAATTTTGGGGTGCGGCTATCCATTGAACAATCACCTCTTGGCTGGGTTCAAAGACTAACAATGAAATTTGTGCTTCTTTTAGGACAGATTGGGCAAAGGGACGACGAAAGAAGTCTCGATAGATAAAATCAGGAACCGCTAGATAGAGTTGCCGTTCTGGGTCTTGGTCTCGTAAGGCAAGGCGGTAACTTAAACATTGACCTAATGCCAAATGAAAAGCATAAACAATTGACGGACTCATAAAACTCTTGACTTCAACGGCAATTTTTTGAAGTCCTCGCTCTGCGGCAATTAGTTTTTCACCTGCTAAGTCAACCTGGATTTTGCTATTATCAAAGTCTAAAAAAAGTGGGTCATGGGTAATTAACCACTCATCTTTAATTAAAGCGGTTTTGACCGTGTCATGAAAGTAGTCTTTTGCCGTCATGGTTGAGTCAGGGTTACATTAGCCATTATGACATAGGGCGGTAATGTCCTTCTACCCATCTGGGACGGTTGTTATTCAATCATCGGTTCGTTGTGGCTTGAACGGGTCGGGTTCCCCGAAGCAATGCGTTCGGGCCAATGGGGTGTAGAAACGCAATCAAAAACCCCTGATTCCTTGAAGAAATTAGGGGTTTGAAGGCTCTGAGGTGGGTCAACCTAACACCTCCCTCAGAGACTCATTTACGGTTGACTAGAGGACGGGTTCAATTAGTCTCCTGATTGTTGAGACCAAACGCGGTTGGGAAGTCCCCAAACATAGATAAACCCTTCAGCGGCTTTGTGATCAAACTTGTCGTCAGAACCGTAGGTGGAGAGTTCGTCGGTGTAGAGGGTATTGGCGGATTTACGACCGACAATGTGGGCGTTCCCTTTGAATAGTTTGATGCGAACAGTCCCTGTGACCCGTTTTTGGGTCTCGGCGATGAAGGCATCTAAGGCCCCTTTGAGGGGGCTAAACCATAGGCCGTTATACACCAGTTGGCTGTAGGTGTCTTCGATTCCCCGTTTGTACTGGGTGACATCTTTGGGAAGGGTCAGGCTTTCGAGGTCCCGGTGGGCCAAAATGAGGGCCAGCAAGGCGGGGGCTTCGTAGATTTCGCGGGATTTAATCCCCACCAGGCGGTTCTCGATCATGTCGATACGCCCAAAGCCATGTCGGCCGGTGATGGCGTTGAGGGTTTCAATGAGTTTCACCGGGGCCAGGGCCTGGCCGTTGATGCTGACGGGGAATCCTTCCTCGAAGCCGATTTCGACGTATTCGGGGTCGTTGGGGGTGTTAGCGATCGCCTCCGTCATCAAAAACACCTCCTCCTCGATGGGTTCATTCCAGGGATCTTCGAGGGGGCCGGCTTCGATACTACGCCCGAGGAGGTTGCGATCGATACTGTAGGGCGACGATTTCTTGACGGGGGAGGGAATGCCGAATTTTTCTCCGTAGGCGATGGTTTCTTGGCGACTCATCCCCCATTCGCGAGCGGGGGCTAGAACCTTGATATCGGGGTTGAGGCCGGCGATCGCCACATCAAAGCGAACTTGGTCGTTTCCCTTACCCGTACAGCCGTGAGCCACCGCATCGGCCCCATACTCAGCGGCCACTTCCACTAATTTCTTGGCAATCAAAGGACGTGCAAGAGCCGTAGACAGGGGATAGCGGTTTTCGTAGAGAGCATTGGCTCGGATGGCGGGGAAGGCGTAATCGCGGATAAATTCTTCTTGTAGGTTGGCCACGAGAGACTCGCTGGCCCCTGAGGTGAGGGCTTTTTCGCGGATTGGTTCGAGTTCATCTCCTTGACCTAAATCAGCGGCGAGGGTGATGACCTCTTCAACGCCCCATTCTTTCTTCATGTAGGGGATGCAGACTGAAGTATCCACCCCGCCTGAGTACGCCAGTACGGCTTTGGTAGCACGACCCATAGAGCTTTCGTTCTCCGTCACAAAACAATCAGTGTCTTATTATGGGGCAAGTTGTCCCTTTGAGGGGGAGTTGCAGCGGGCTTTTTTGCTGACTCTCGGGCGAAACCGAGGCGATCGCCGGCTTATGTAAGGATTTGCTGACACAGTGGTTCCCGTCAAGAGTCCCGCTATTGAGGAGGTGGGGTTAAGGGAAGCTCGATCGCAAACTCCGTTCCCTCACCCAAACTCGAATGACAGTCAATTTTGCCACGATGACGGTCTACAATAATCTGATAGGTAATTGATAACCCCAAGCCCGTGCCTTTCCCCACGGGTTTCGTGGTAAAAAAGGGATTAAAGATATTGTCGCGTATCTGTTCGGGAATCCCATTGCCATTATCGCGAATGGAAATCAGGACGCGATCGCCTTGTTGTTGGGTCGTAATCCAGATACAACTCGGCTGTTCTCGTATCTCCTCAGGGCGGCGATCGCGATCGCGTTCATCTAACGCATCAATGGCGTTGGCCAAAATGTTCATAAACACCTGATTCAACTGGCCCGGATAACAATCAATCCTGGGAATCTCCCCATACTCGCGAATCACATCAATGGCCGAGCGATGGGATTTTTCCTTCAAACGACTCTGTAAAATCATCAGAGAATTATCAATCCCCTCATGGAGATTAGCTTGTTTCGACTCCGCCTCATCCAAGCGAGAGAAATTCCGCAACGAGGCCACAATTTCCCGAATGCGTTTAGCTCCCTCTCGCATCGAATTGAGCAGCCGGGGGAAGTCTTCGACGAGAAACTCTACATCCGAGGCCTCTAACTCCTCTTGAACCGGCTCAACGGGTTCGGGATAATGTTGCTGATAACTGGCAATCACCGCCAATAAATCCTCCACATATTCCTCAGCGTGAGTTAAATTGCCATAAATGAAGTTCACCGGATTGTTAATCTCATGAGCTACCCCAGCCACCAACTGGCCTAAACTGGACATCTTCTCACTTTGCACTAACTGACTTTGGGTTTGTTGCAACTCCCGTAACGCTGTTTCGAGTTCCTGAGCCTTCTGGCGTAACTGAGCCTCCGAGCGACGTAATTCGAGTTCTGAGCGTTTGCGATCGGTAATCCCCAAAGCTGCCCCGCGAAACCCGATTAAATGACCCCTTTCATCCAGGCGAGGAACGCCATTCACCTCTTCCCAGACAATTTCACCGTCGGGAGTCACGTCGCGATGTTCGAGTTGAAACGTTGACTGCTCAGTGGTGGCCTGTTCGAGGATGTGTTGTACCTGATCGCGATCGCCTCGATACATCATATCAAACGGCGATCGCCCCAACAAGTCCGTCGCGGCATAGCCTTTCACATCCACAACTCGCTCCGACAAATAGGTATAACAGCCATCGAGATCAATCTCCCAAAGATATTCCCCTGCTGCTTCAGACACATCCCGAAATCGCTGTTCACTCTCTCGCAATTCCATCTCCGCTCGCTGACGTTCCGTAATATCTTGAATCATCGACGCGATCCCAATACATTGCCCCTCCTCATCAATCAGCGGTGTGTTGTACCATTGACAAACAATACGTTGACCATCCTTGCGGATATTATCATTAGTACTGCGAACCCCCTGTTTTTCTTGAATCAATTCCGCCATCACTTGGCTAACATGATCTTTCCACTCCGCCGGAACAATCCGATCAGCAATGGGGGTTCCAATGGCTTCCTCGGCGGTATAACCAAAAATCCGTTCAGCGGCGGGATTCCAAGCCACCACCTCAAACTTCATATTCCATTCCATCACCGCCAGCGGCGTTTGTTCCACCATCAACGCCAACCGTTGTTGAGACTGACGAATCTCGGCTTCAATGCGTTTTCGCTCCTGCACTTCAGCAGCTAAGGTGTGATTGATTTCAGCTAACCGTTGAGTTCGCTCACTCACCCGTTGTTCGAGGTGTTCGTTCGTCTGTTTGATTTCCTTAAACTTATCCCGCAACGCATTCGCCATTACCTCAAAGTTCATTGAGAGTAATGTGAGTTCTAAAATGTTTGTGTTCGGTAATTCCCAGGGTTCTTCACTACTCACTTTTTCGGGGAGATTACTACTCACTTCCGTGAGTTGGGTTAGGGGTTGAATCATACGATAACTGATAGTATTCGCACAGATAACACCAACCCCCATAATTCCCAGTACAACCGCCAAATTGCGAATATAGAATTGTTGGACTTGAGTCACAATAGGCTTAGCAGGTAAGGAAATCAGAATTTGCCAGGGCAAGCCCGGTTGATTAACAATTGTATAATAGTAAGATTGTTGCCATTGAGTCATGACCGCCATCGAACCACCGGGTTTCCATTGATAAACATCATTGCCCTTGTTCTCCATGAGTCCCGAACCAAGGTCAAATATCTCCGCATTTTCTGGATAACTTTTGACGACAGAATACTCATTTAGTAGAAAAACATTGATTGGATAAGGACTGCGTTTTGCCTCAATCAAAGCCTCAAATAAGTTTAAGTCTCCCCAGCGATACTCACGAGTTATTTTTAAGTTTTCCGTAAACTCTTCGGATAGAGTAGAAACCGCTTGGATAGCTTGACTTTCTAGGTTTTCAAATTGAGCTCGACTGCCAACAATGATTAAGAGCAGTACCGGAATAATTGTAAAGGCGAGTAAGCCGTTGAATACCGCTTGTCTAAATGTATAATTTCGCTGGTATTTTTTATCTAAAATACTCAAGAAAGGGCTATTAAAAATAACTAAACTGGCAATTAAAGCATTTAAAACACTATTAACGATGAGTTTTAAAATAACTAATGCAATAAGCTGGTTTGGGAGTTGCAGAATAAAAACATAAATAATTAATCCTAGGGGAACCCCAACAACTAGCCAATATAAACAGGTTAAAGGAACAAGATTTAGAGACGATCGCCGCAAACCAAGTCCAACCCAAAGAACCTCAAGGTCTAAAAGGATCATGCTATAGGGATGTCCCCAAAGAATAATCGTATAAAGGTTAACGATCACCGCTGCTAAGGTTGCCCATCTGGCTCCAAAACAATAGGCAATCAGTAAGATGGTAATACTACCAAATAGAAAATCAACGCCAAAAAATAGAGGAATACTAAAATAGTTTCCGAAAAACCCCGCCAATGTGAGTCCTAAAAAGACGAATATATTTGTCCCTTTAAGATTAAATCGAGGCGGTTTTAAATAGAGTCGTCTCTGAGCCAGACCATTCTTCATGAATTCAATCATAAGTTCGCGAACCGTCTAAGAATTTCCCTAGATAGATCCCCATTATCTCCCCACTATCTAGGTTTGACCTCTTTGCAGACTCGAGGTCATGATCAGAAATCTTGGTTCAGGGTAGAGTTGAGATGTGGGAAATGAGCCAATCCCCTGGCTGTTCAGCGGTTTCGACGGGCCAGGGGACCGGCCAAAACCTCTAGGCGAGGCGATCGCCTGACTCCACATCAAACCAATGTAAGCGTTCCGGGGACACCGCTAACTCAATACTATCCCCTCCCCAGTCGACATCGGCAGGGAGGAGCGATCGCACCTCAGTCTCATCGGCTTGATTTTCCGGCGAGGACAAACGCACACTAAGGAGATTTTGCATCCCCAAGTTTTCCACCAGAAACACCTCGCCGGGGAAACGTAGCGAATCCCCCTCCGTCGCCAACCGCAGATCCTCGGGCCGAACCCCTAACACCACCTGACGGGGAGGGGTCTTTAACCCCGACGGAAGCGGGAGTTTTCCCTGGCCCAAACGAGCCATTTTGCCGTCACATTGCAGCGTCAGCAGATTCATCTGAGGACTTCCCACAAACCCGGCCACAAACTGATTCGCCGGCTGAGAATACAACTCACTTGGGGCCGCCAGTTGCTGGATATTGCCCTCATACAAGACCGCCACTTTCGTCGAGAGGGTCATGGCCTCAACTTGGTCATGAGTCACATAGACGACTGGGGTATTCTGTTTCTCAAACAGTTGCTTAATTTCCGCTCGTACCCGTTCCCGCAGCAGTGCATCGAGGTTACTGAGGGGTTCATCCAAGAGGAACACATCCGGTTGACGCACTAAGGCCCGTCCCAGGGCCACCCGCTGACGTTGTCCCCCCGATAACTGTCCTGGCTTGCGATTCATCAAATCTTCCCGCAAATCGAGAAATCGCGACGCCTCACTCACCCGCTGCTTAATCTCACTGTCACTCATCTTGCGCAATCGCAAGGCTGAGGCCATGTTTTCATAGACCGTCATGTGAGGATAGAGGGCGTAACTTTGGAAGACCATCGAGATATTGCGATCGCCGGGTTTCAGGCCTGTCACATCGCGATCGCCAATCATAATCTGGCCCCGAGTCGGTTCTTCAAGTCCAGCAATCAAACGTAGCGTGGTAGATTTCCCACAGCCTGATGGTCCCAGGAGCGTCAGAAACTCATTGTCCTCCACCGTCAAACTAATATCCTTGACTGGAATCGTCTTCGGGTTATAGGTTTTGTTCAAATTCTTCAGTTGAACCGTTGCCATTGTTGATACCTTTTTAATTTGCCTTTAATTTACGTCAATCAGTCACCAATCAGCCTTAGCCTTCCGCGACACTTGTCGCCGCCGGTAAATCCAGGGAATCTTCTCGAACCTGATTTTTGGCCCCAGACTCCTGAACCCGTAACACCAGTAATGCCGCAATAATCATAGCGACGCCACCACTGACGAGGGCTAACATCCGATTTTCATCAAACCAATATCGCATCACCCAGCCAAATCCCAAAGAGGCTAAAATCTCAGGTAAAACGATAAAGGCATTGAAAATTCCCATATAGACTCCCGTCCGTTCATCCGGTAACGACCCCACGAGAATCGCGTAGGGCATCGCCAGCAAACTGGACCAAGCAATACCTAATCCCACCATAGACAGCAAAATGAGATAGGGATTTTCAATAAACCACAAACTAATCAAGCCAATACCTCCACAAATTAGACAGAGACAATGGGTGATTTGGCGGCTCGTAAAACGCGATAACTTCGGGAGAATAAACGAAAACACTAAACAGACGGCATTGTAAGCCGCAATGCAAATTCCCGCCCATTCAATCCCTTCAGAATAGAGTTCAGAACTTTGGCTAGTTGCCCCAAAAATATTGCGGGCCACTGCCGGAGGAAAATACAGAAATACACAGTACATTCCCAACCAGGAAAACGACTGCACCCAAGCCAGTTGGCGCATTGTATCCGGCATCTCCCGAATCGCCGACCAAATTTCAGCCACGCCGTTGCCAAAGCCGCCTTGTTCGGCTTTTTGCTGTTCAAAGGCCTCTAAATCCTCGGGGGGATATTCTTCAGTACTTAAAACCGTCCACAGAACCGTTCCTAAAAATGCCGCTGCACCGACATAAAAGGAGATTTCAATGGTTGGGGGAATCGAATGTTCGCCGCCGGTATTGGTGACGTTCAATAGATGGTTTAATAACCAAGGAAAGGCCGCCGCCAGCACTGAACCCGCGCCAATAAAAAAGCTTTGCATTGCAAAGCCTTGAGTGCGTCGTTCAGCGGGGAGTAAATCCCCCACAAAGGCACGAAACGGCTCCATACTGACATTATTGGAGGTGTCTAAAATCCATAGCCCTCCAGCCGCCATCCAGAGACTGGAGGAATGGGGCATAAAGACTAAGGCGGTGGAACTGAGGATAGCACCGAAGAGGAAATAGGGCCGTCGCCGGCCGAGAGGCCCCCAGGTGTTGTCACTCATATGCCCCACCATCGGTTGCACAATCAACCCTGTCAAGGGCGCTGCTAACCAAAGAATGGGGATTTCGTCGGCCTGTGCGCCGAGATGCTCGAATATGGCACTCATATTCGTCATTTGCAGCGCCCAGCCAAATTGAATGCCGAAAAATCCCACACTCATATTGATGATTTGCAGGAAATTCAGCCTTTTTTTAGGGCGATCGCTCATGGAGTCTTCTTAAGTCTTAACGTCAACAGAGGCATCGATGGGGCGTTTGGCCTCTAGTTTCATGGTATCAGACCTCTCTGAAGCTGCGACTCACCCCATCGGTTAGGTTGTGCGACTCAGACAGCGATCGCAGATTCCGCAGGCCTTGGCACTCCCTCCAAAACCAAAGGCTTCTAAGATGACTTGCCAACGACAGCGGCGATCGCGTAAATACTGTTGCATCTGCTCAATCGCCTGCTGATTGGTGGGATTGGGGCGCGGTTTGCTAGTGTGAATTTGGTAATGGAAGGGGTCGAGCCAAGTCAACTGGCCGCTACTGTGCAGCAACGACAGGGCGATCGCCGCCTCGGGAGACACCGCTAAGGCCCCCTCAAGACTTCCCGAACGGGGCAATTGCCGAGTTAAGCGAAAGGCCTTGTTTTGTAAAGATCGCTCTCGTTGCTCAAAAAACTGTCGTCGTTGCTTATCCGTCGGATCGAGCCATCCCGTCGGTTCACTGACGAGGGTTATGGCTTTGGCGGCTTTCCCATCCCGTCCGGCGCGTCCAATTTCTTGCACATATTCGGACAATAACAGAGGTGCATGAAAATGTAGCACCCAACGCACATCGGGTTTATCAATCCCCATCCCAAACGCCGAGGTACAGACTACCACTGGCACCTGAGTTGTGAGCCATTGACGCTCAATCTCCCGCCGTTGTCCAGGACTTAGGCCAGCGTGATAGGCGGCGACGGCAAACCCTTGAGTTTGCAAAAGTTGGGCCAGTTCCTCACTATCCTTGCGCGTGCGCACATAGACCAATCCTGATTGATTGGGGTGGTCTTTGAGGCAATTTAGCAGTTTCTGTTTCCGCTGACGTGGGGTAAGGGTGGGGACAACGGATAATGCTAACTGGGGTCGATAGGGATTTTGCAGAAACAGTTTCGGCGATCGCAACTGCAAGACATCGCGGATGGTATATTGAGCCGTAGGATCGGCCGTGGCGGTAAAGGCGGCAATAGGAATCGAGGTTCCCGCAGGACGAGTTTGCAACAGTGCCGGACGCACCGCCCCCAAACGGCGATAGGCGGGGCGGAACGTATCTCCCCATTGCACTAAACAATGAGCTTCATCGAGCATCAAGCCGTTAATCTGTAGCGTTGGCTGACGCAGAATTGGCCAAATTTTGGGGCTGAGGAGGGTTTCGGGAGACAGGTACAGCAACCGCAATTGTTGCCGTTGTAGGGCGGTGATGATGGTGCGTTGCTGCGATCGCGACAGTTCACTATGAAGGGCCGCCGCCGGCAAATGACGCTGACGCAAAGCCTGCACCTGATTTTCCATTAGTGCAACTAAAGGCGAAACCACGAGAGTCACGCCTCGCTGCAATAACGCCGGTAGCTGAAAGCAAATGGACTTTCCGCCTCCGGTGGGTAACACCACCAGTGCGTCATGGTGTTGTAGCAGGGTTTGCACCACCTCGCCTTGGGGATAACGAAAGTCAGCATAACCCCAAGTTTGACGAAAGGTGTTGCGAACCACTGTCCAGTCAGGAGAAGAGGTCATAGTGGCGGCAGAAGACAAACAGTAGCAGGTAGGGAGACCGGTCAGGTTATAGTCGTCTTTTTACGTGATCAAGGGAGACGATGGAGAAGCACGGGTTAGGAGGGGTTAGTGGTCGACTCCATTTGTCGCCGCTGGATTTCATCGCGAATTGCCTCTAAGTTATCGGTCAGAGACTGGCGAAAAACCGTGTGAAATACACCATCTGGAGTTCCTGGCGGTGGGGCAACAGTAACCGTCTGCGTCAGGCGTACAATCTGCCCATCCTCAGTCGTTTCAATCATCCAAGAGCCTTCGAGTTGGTTGAGATCCCCTTCTAAGAGACGAAAGTCAATGCGTTGGTTTTCCGTTTCTAGGTTTTCGGTGCGTATGCGAGATCTGATGTTTAAGAATAACACCTGTTGCTCACTGACTTGTTCGACAACATGGCGGTTCCCCTCGATTTCTAAGACTTCACTGGAGATAATGTTGGGTAGAAAATGGCTGAAACTCCCATAATCGGCAATCACTGACCAAGTTTCCTCCGCTGAAGCATCTAGGGTGACGGCCAGGTTGTAGGTATTCTCGTCCTCGCGGCTAATTTGGATCTCCGACTCTGGCCCCGTTTGGCTGCGGGCTACCCTAGGAGACATCTCAAGGGCGATCGCCCCAGGAGTTAAACTCGGTAGTAGCATCAGAGAAAGGGTAATCAGGCCCACCAACAATCGTGGAGATTTGGCTATACGACGCTGATTAACTCGAGTGGTGTCGTTCATCGGAATCTTGCTCATTTAATTTGTTTAATTTCTGGTTATCGTAACATTTCTTAAATATAAACTCATAAAACCTGAGATACTCTAAGAATTTCACGGGTTATTTTTCTCTTGTTAGACAAATCAAGTAGGACTACTAAGATTGCTAGGAGCCAAGCATGATAATCATTTCAAGAATTTGGTTTGCACAATTATAACTGTCTAATTTAGCGACTCCCGACTTTCCCATCTATGCTCGAACCCCAACTTGAACAAATTGCCCATCGTGGCTTCAGTGCGATCGCCCCCGAAAACACACTCATCGCCTTTGAAGCCGCCCGACGAGCCGGAGCCGATTCCCTAGAATTTGACCTACGATTGAGTCACGATGGCGTTCCCGTGGTGATTCACGACGCAACCCTCGATCGCACCACCGGAACCTCAGGACGAGTTTTTAACACGACTTGGCAAAAAATGCAAGCCCTCGACGCCGGGGCTTGGTTTCATGAGGAGTTTCGGGGGGTAGGTATTCCGAGTTTAGAGCAAACCTTAGCCGAAGTTAGGAAATTTCCTCAATTTGCCTATCTCGACCTTAAATCTGATACCAGACTATCACAGACAACTTGGACCAGCGATCGCCTTGATCGCATCCTAGAGATGATCCAATCGTACCAATTAGGCGATCGGTGTTTTCTCTGTTCGTTTGACGAGGAATTACTCGCCGCCTTCCGAGAGAAATCCCCCCATTGTCGCCTCGGCTATCACACCCTAACCGCCGCCGATATTCGCCAACGCCTCCCCCAAGCCGCCCAAACTAAAGGCATATTACTAAGTTTATATAAACCCCTGCTACAAGAGCCGGGTTTAATTGACGAGGCGCGATCGCAGAACGTCGAAATCGTCACCTGGACTGTCGATGACCCCCAAATCTCACAGCAACTCCAACACTACGGCATCAACCGCATCATCAGCAACCAAATTCATACCAACTAACATAAAACATCAAAGTCCCCATCCCCATCCCCATTCCCTGTTCCCTGTTCCCTTCCCCTCTTGGGAGGGGTGCCCGGAGGGCGGGGTGGGTTATGCCTGTTCCCTATTCCCTATTCCCCATTCACTACTCACTATTCACTATTCACTATTCACTATTCACTATTCACTATTCACTAGTTGCCTCAAAACGGCAAAACCCCCTGTAACAAAAGACTGCCAATTCCCGTAATCACATTGAGAATATTGCCACCAATATCACCCCGACGTTGTCGCTCCCGAGCCTCCTGAAACGCCTCTTCCTCCGCCACAATCGCCGAAGCAAAAAAGTTAGCCGTCTCATACCCTTCCTGATTTCCCGCCGCAAAATAAATCTCAGCCGCCCGTTCAGCATCCGCCACCGCCCGTTCCGTCTCGCCCATGCGATTATAAGCCGCCGCCCGACCGAGATAGGCCAGCGGAAACTGACCATCTAGGGCGATCGCATCAGTATAATAACTCACCGCTCCCTCATAGTTTCCCTGTTGCGCCTCATCATTCGCCCAACCCAGCAAATCATCCGGCGTGATCACTGTACTGGGGACATCATAAGCCCCTCGTAAGTTGGCATTCGTGAGAGTTGCCCCATCGAGTTGCGCCCCCGTCAAATAGGCTCCTCGCAAGTCCGCGCCCGTGAGATTCGCCCCTCGCAGATTCGCCCCCGTCAAATCTGCACCCACCAGAGACACCCCCGTCAAATTCGCACCCGAGAAATCAGTCCCCACTAAATCACTGTGACTTAAATTAGCCCGAACCAAGTTCGTGCCTTGCAAATTCGCCCCCGCCAGACGAGCATGAACCAAGCCAGCATTGCGTAAATCACATTGGGGACAATCTTGAGTCGAGAGGAGTTGTTGCAAGTCTTCATGATGTTGGGCCAGTCCTGGGGAAATGGTGTCAAGACTGCATAATAGGGCGATCGCCCCAGCTGACCCCCAGCGAGTCGCCCAGCGAGATGGGACGTTTAGGACAAATTTTCCGTGGTACATAACCCGTAAATCCAAACGATTAAGACAAAACGATTAAGGCAAAACGACCAGTACAAACAACAATACAGAATTAAGTGAACCATTAAGTGACTCACCGGGCGTTTAGCCACTCTAACTCCTGCAAGTGCAGAGGTGACGAACTGATGATTCTCTCTTACTGGGAGTTTAACTCACATTTCCCAGCCCGGCCCCTGGGATCTGGCCTGAGCTGAAAAGAACTAGAGATTTTCTTAAAATAAGTTTAAGATCAATAGCGGTTAACAATCTTGACAAATAGATTTATTTGTGTATAGCGGTGAATGGTTCAAAGTGAACCCAGATTTACCGCTCTTTAAGACTTCTGGCGATTTTGAACCTCACCACCACCACGGGAGTCTAAACCGTGAATAGCCATCATCGTTCCATCCCCTTCAGCCCTCCCCTTTAGTTCAATGACACCGACAAAAACCTGGCTCATGGGGATCCTCCTGGCCAGCCTCTGGCTCACGATGGGCTGCACCCCCGCCGAGCGTGATAGCGCTCAAGCCCAACCCTCAGGACGAGGTCGCTCCCAAGAGGAAGGCGATCGCCCGATTATCGTTGACGTTGCCATTGCCGAAGCCCAGACTCGCGGCCGAGAACTCAATTACAGCGGCACCACCCAACCCCTACAACGGGTCTCCCTTCGCGCCCGTAGCGATGGACAACTGCTCAACCTCAACGCCGATGTGGGAGATCCCGTCTTTCAAGGACAAATTCTTGCCGAGGTTGAAGATACCTTACTGCTGTCAGAACTGGCCGCGAGCGAGTCCGAAGTGAGCGTGCGCCAGGCCGAAGTTGAAGAAGCCCGCAACGAAAGCATCGAAGCCCAATTCCGGGTTGCAGAACTCCAGGCCGAACTCGAACAAGCCCAAGTCGACTCCCGTCGCCTCAAAGACTTAGCCGGAGAAGGCGCTGTCCCTCGCCGAGACGCAGAACTAGCCCAAACACGGGTACGCACCCTCGAACAACAACTGCAATCGGCCCAAGAACAAGTCCGTATCCGCGATCGCGCCATCACCTCGGCCCAGCAACGAGTCGGGGCGCAAGAAGCCCTCGTCGATGGAGTCCGACAACGACTCTCCTACACCGATGTGTCCTCACCCCTCAACGCCGTCGTCCTAGAACGCCTCCTCGAACCCGGCGACATCGTACAAACAGGGGACATCATCTTAGAACTCGGAGACTTTAGCGAGGTCGAAGTCAGAATCGAAATTCCCGATCGCGATCGCAGCCAAATTTCCCTCGGACAATCCGTCGATGTGCGCCTAGACGCCTTCCCCAACCAAGCCTTTAGCGGTCAAGTCTCCCGCATCTTCCCCAACGCCGATCCCGTCGCCCGACTCATTCCGGTCCAAATCACCCTGCGCAATCCCCAAGTCCCCGATGGACAACTCGGCGGTGGCTTACTGGCCCGAGTCAGCCTCAACAGTTCCTCACAGCAGGTTGTCATGGTTCCCGCACAAGCCTTAGAACTCTCAACCAGCGACAGTGACACCATCTTCATCGTTGAAGGGAATGACAACGAAACCACCGTAAGCGCTCGTCCCGTCGAACTCGGGGAACAAGAGGACGGCCAGGTCGAAATCCTCAGCGGACTCGCCCCTGGTGAGCAATTCATCGTCCGCAGCGATCGCCCCCTCCAAGACGGCCAAACTGTACGCCGCAGCGTTCTCTCAGAAAACAATTCCGAAAATAATTCAGACAACAATTGAGAAAATAATCAATCGTGACCCCTATGATTCCCCTTCTCGGTTTCCTCTGTTAAGGGTTTAGGAGGGATTGGCGCAGGTAGCCATCCAGATCGCCCCCGGAGAGATCGCTGAGGGCGTGATCGCTGTCGACTTCGATCAGGCGAACCCAGGAACGGGTTTGGGCGTAGTCGCGGCTGGCCTCGATGGGAATAATCTCGTCATCGCGTCCGTGGATAATCGTCGTGGGAACGGGACGAGTGAGGCCTGGGGACCCGTAGCGGCGTGCGTCTTCGACGAAGTGATAGTCCAGGGGCAGCGATCGCCCTTCGCCATAATGATAAACGTCCCGATACCCCAACTCTTGCCAATGCTGCAATTGTGCGGGAGTCAGCCAACAATCGGGAAAGCCAAAGGCCGGGGCCAGTAGGAGGAGTGCCTCGACATTGGTACAATTCTGGGCGACCCACGCCGCCGTTAAGCCCCCTAAACTCGAACCGATGAGGACGACCCTAGGATGCTGGGAAATCAGCGCCGAAACCTGGCAAATTTGGCGGCTGACCGTAAGCTGGGAAAAACCGCCGAGATTGAGATTGGGCCGATGGAGGACTTGTCCGAGTTCCCTGAGGCGATCGCCGATCCGTTGCCCTTTCCGAGATTGGGGACTTGAGCCTAAGCCATGCAGATAAAACCATTGGACCATCAGTTATGAATTTGATGATGTTTGATGATGAATTGCAATCATCTCTTGAGAGCGGTTTTTGTTAGAATTGGGCGATAGCGGGGTCAACTTGTCAAGCATATGTCGAGCATATGTCCCGCCTGAGTTTCGCCAAATCGGAGGCGCTGGGTTTTAGGTTGATCTCAACTCAGCACCAACCCTGTAAACAAAACTGGTTGAGGGTTTTTAAGTTGGTGTATCCCCCCAAAGGAGAGAAAATCGAACTCGATCGCGAGTATCCCTGTCCTTGTCGCCGTTCTGGCCATTTGAAGCCGATCACCTTGACGGAGGCCTTGGGATGCGATCGCTGTCAGCAAATTTTTGTCGTTGATGACAGCGGCGTCTCCATTGAGCAACTCTCTACCCACTATCCCTACAAACAGATGTGGCGTTGGACAGGGACCCACTGGAAGCGAGCCAGAACCGGGGTCAAAGATATGTACTTTCCCCTAGCGGTGGGGGTGGTGTTAGTCTTAGCTATTGTCTGGTTGCCCATCGCCTTACGGTTATCCGTCGGGGCCAATACCCTGCCTTGGATTATTTTAGTGGTACTCTTAGCAGTGTTGCCCGCAGTATTAGTTTGGTTGGCATACCGACGTTAGCGTCATGGCGAACGACTCATTTGAGATTGAGACGAGCGAGAATCCTTTAGCGGCAGTCCGTCGCGCTCATCAGGCTTCCCTGGAGTTGTCACAGACTCTCAGTAGCGAGCGATCGCAGGCCCTGCGGTTAATGGCCGAGGCCCTGAGCGATCGCGCCAGTGATATCCTCGAAGCCAATACCCTGGATTTAGAAGCCAGTCGCGATATGGCTGTCCCGGAACTGCTCCTGGATTGGCTCAAATTGACCCCAGAACGAGTCCAAGGGGCCATCAGTATTCTGCACTGTTTAAGCGAGCTTCCAGACCCCATTCGGCGGGTGATTAACGCTCCCTTCCAGGTTGAACAAGCTCAAACTTACTGTCAACTGATGCCCCTCGGGGCCATCGCCCTCATCTATGAAGCCTTCCCCGAACTGGGGGCCATTGCTGCGGGAATGTGCCTGAAAACCGGCAACAGTCTCGTCTTAAAAGGCAGTACTGAAGCCAGTCACTCCAATATCGCGATCGTTAATGTCTTGCAAGAGGCCCTAGCTGACAGTAACCTCCCCGATCATTGCCTCGAACTCCTCCCCTCGGATACCGGAACCTCTGTTCGTGAATTGGTCACTCAAGATCGTTATCTGAGTCTGATCATTCCCCATGGACGGGAGAGTTTAGTGCAACCGATTGTGGAAAAAGCCACCGTTCCTGTACTGCGTTCTGCCATCGGCAACTGTTACCTCTACTGGTCTCCTAGTGGTAGTCTTGACCTAGTTCGCTCGATGATTTGGGAGAGTCATCAAAGTGAACCCGATCCAGTCAATGCGATCGAAAAAGTCCTGATTCACCCGGAACAAAAACCCTCATCTCTGCTGAGTCTCTGGAATGGATTGCGGGATAAAGGCTTTGAAATTCGCGGTGATGAGACCCTCGTTGAGGAATTTAAGGATCTAGAACTGGCAGAACCCGACGAGTGGCAACAAGCCTATTTGACCAAAACCATTGCCTTTAAGCGGGTCGATAGTCTTGAAGATGGAATGCGTTGGATTAACCAATATAGTAGCGGTCATGCCGATTGTTTAGTGACAGAATCCTACCCGGAAAGTTGTCAGTTTTCGTTGGGTGTTAAAAGTGCTTCAGTTTATATCAACATTTCTCCCCGGTTTTCTCGGCTGCCAAAACCGAATCACACCGTTTATTTAGGGATGTCTAATCGAAGTGGCTACTATCGAGGATTCATTAACCTAGAGGCACTAACACGTATCAAACACGTGATTCAAGGACATGATTAGTCTTGATTTAGTCTTGATTAGTCTTTCAATAAGAACATAAAAGGACATAAAAGGACATGATGGGTCTTTAAAATACTAAAATGCGACGATATCTCATCGGTGAATTTTCGCTCAAACGCATGATTGCTTCTGTTCTGTTTATCTACTTCTGCATCTGCCTCTATGCCTACTTTGGCACGGAGCGGTCGATTTTTCTGCCTCCTCCAGCCAGCTATAGTGACAGCGAAGCCATCATTAAATTGCCGGTTGATGACAAGACTCAAATTTCAGCAGTTCACCTCCCCGAAGTGAATGCAGATTATACGATTCTCTACAGTCATGGGAACGCCGAGGATTTGGGAATGATTTTGCCACGATTGGCGGAGTTACAAAGCTTTGGCTTTGGAGTATTCGCCTACGATTATCAGGGATACGGAACCAGTCAGGGGAGTCCGTCGGAATATAACAGCTATCGGGATATTAACGCCGCCTACCGTTATCTCACCGAAACTCTGAATATCTCCCCGAGTCATATTCTTGTTTATGGACGTTCTGTCGGCAGTGGTCCCTCGGTGGATTTAGCCTCCCGAGAAGCGGTTGCGGCTTTAGCAGTTGAAAGTGGTTTTGTCAGTACTTTCCGGGTGGTGACACGAGCGCGATTATTTCCCTTTGATAAGTTTGATAATCTCAGCAAAATGGCGGATGTGTATAGTCCTGTGCTAATTATTCATGGAACTGAAGATGAGATTATTCCCTTCTGGCATGGAGAACACCTCTATGAAGCCGCGAATGACCCTAAACAGTCATTTTGGGTCGAAGGCGCGGGACATAATGACCTCTTAAATGTCGCCGGCGATCGCTACCCCCAAACCTTAGCGGCCTTCAGTCAACTCGTCCGCAAAGAACAGCGCTAGAACAAATTAGAATAGATTACCAAACAACAATTCACCCCAATCCCCCAAACAAGGAATTCAAACAACAAATGCTAGAACAAATCAACGAGACAGTGAGCTTAGGCGATCGCGGCCTCCAAGTGCGCCCCCTGGGTATTGGGGCCTGGGCCTGGGGCGATCGCTTCTTCTGGCAATATGGTAGCGAGTACGGTGAAGCCCAAGTCCGAGAAGCCTTCGAGGCCGCGATCGCCGCTGGCGTCACCTTCTTCGATACCGCTGAAGTCTATGGACAAGGGGAATCAGAACGACTCCTGGGGAAATTCAGCCAACAGAGCGAAACCCCCGTGCAAATCGCCACCAAATACGGACCCGTCCCCTGGCGCATCTTCAAGTCCTCCGTCTATGATGCTGTCAGTGCCAGCTTAGAGCGCCTACAACTCGATTGCATTCCCCTCTATCAAGTCCATTGGCCCTTCACCTGTTTCATGTCCCAGGAAACCCTCCTCAACGCCCTGGCCGATGAAGTGGAACGAGGACGGATTCAAGCGATTGGAGTCAGCAACTATTCCGCCGATGAGATGACGCAAGCCCAGCAAATTCTGGCCCGTCGGGGAGTTCCCCTAGCTGTCAATCAAGTTCGGTATTCCCTATTATCCCGGGCGATCGAAACCAAAGGGATTCTCGACACCGCCAAAGACTTAGGGGTGGTTCTGTTAGCCTATAGTCCCCTAGCTCAAGGCTTGCTCACGGGCAAATATACCTCAAACGCCAGCAACCCCGGCGGCGGGCGTAAAATAGACCCGAAATTCAGTGCGAAAGGATTACAACGCATTGAACCCCTATTGGGGATGTTGCGAGAGTTCGGACAACGGTATGATAAAACCCCGGCCCAGGTGGCTCTCAATTGGCTAATCGCCCAAGGAGGGGTGATTCCCATCCCCGGAGCTAAAAATGGCCAACAGGCTCAACAAAATGCTGGAGCCTTGGGCTGGACTCTCTCACCGGAAGATTGGACGCGCTTAGAACAAGCGAGTCGCCCCTGGCTGTAGGACTTAGACAGGTTTTTGGGAGAGTTTTTTGGGAGAGTTTTTTTGGGAATTAAGGAGATATTATGATGAAACGAATTTTAGTGACCGGTGCAACGGGACGAACAGGATCACTCGTATTTGAGAAATTGCAACAGTCTCAGGAGTTTGTAGCTGTCGGCTTGGCTCGTTCACCCGAGAAGGCTCAACAGCGATTTGGGTCAACAGACGGACTGGTGTTTGGCGATATCGGCGATCGCCAGAGTCTCAAAACCGCTATGGATGGCTGTCAAGGCTTGGTGATTCTCACCAGTGCGGTTCCCCAGGTCATCGCGCCGCCGTCGCAACCGGGACAACGACCCCAGATGGGGTTTGCACCGGGGTCTGAGCCGGAAATCGTGGATTATCAGGGCCAAGTCAATCAGATTGATGTTGCTAAGGCCGTTGGTGTGCAACAGGTGGTCGTGGTGGGGTCGATGGGGGGAACTGATGAGAATCATTTTCTCAATCGCATTGGAAATGGCAATATTTTGATTTGGAAACGCAAAGCCGAACAGTATCTAATGGACTCGGGATTGACCTATACGATTATTCGGGCCGGGGGTCTGTTGGATGAACCGGGGGGCGATCGCGAGTTATTGGTTGGCGATAACGATACGTTGTTGAACCAGCCTCCCGAGGGCGTTAAACCGTCCATTCCTCGCGCTGATGTGGCTGAATTGGTGGTTCAGGCTTTGCGGGAACCGACGGCTCGCAATACGGCTTTTGACGTGATTTCTAATCCTGAGGGTCTGGCCACTCGCGATTTTGCGGCGTTGTTTGCCCGGACAACACCGGGGTAAATTGCCCCCGTTTGTTAAAATTCCCTAGACGAATCCCAGCACCCCATTAGACGGTTCATGAGGACATGGGAAAGGGTCGTCGAACAATGGCGATCGCGACTAAGTGCAGAGCATCCACAACGCTCTCGGGAAACACGAGAGGCGATTTTGTGCTGGCTGTTGGGGAACCAGGGGGAGGACTTTGAGCAATTAGAGGCTTCTCATCAGCAAGTCCTCGAACAGTCGATGGAGTTTTGCTATAACATCCTCTGTCAACGCTATCTGGGGGTGTCACCGGAGTCCGCCTATCGCCATTTAATTCGTCGTCTCGGGAGTTTAGTGCTGCTGCGTCACAAAATCCGCGCTTGGGTTTCCCTGAGCCGCGATCGCCGTCGTACGGTAGTCGATGTGGTGCAGGAAGTTTTGCAAGAAATGCTCAACAGCGATCGCTATCTACAAGGGGAGATGCGTCGCATTACTCGCTGTGGCGGCGATCGCCATCTGCAAAATGCCCTCGTCTTGGCCAGTTTAGAGGAATACTGTTTGCGTCCCATCCGCAATCAACCGCTGTTGGTATATCGTTTTGTCAACTATCTACGACGTAGCCAACGAGGAGGATTGACTCAAGTTCCTTCTCAGGAATTGGTACGTCTGGTGTCTGTCGAAATTTCCCCCAATCATGATCAAGAGCGGGTTAATCTCCTCGATACTCAAACCTTAGACCACTATGACCGCGATCGCGCCTGGGAGGAACAGCAAACTCTCCGGGACATGGTCGCCCGCGAATTTGCTCAATATCTCGAAGAGCAGGTGAGTCCTCTAGCGGCCCAATGGTTGGGACTCTATCTGCAAGGATACAGTCAAGAGGCGATCGCCGATTATCTTGATCTCCCCATCAAACAGCTTTACCGTTTACGGGAAAAGGTTGGCTATCACGCCATTCGCGTCTTTAGCCTCAAACATTCTCCGGAACTGGTGGCCAGTTGGCTCAAAACCTCGTTACAAGACCATCAACTCGGACTCACGAGTAGCCAGTGGCAGGAGTATTATCACAGTCTTGATGCCCGAGAGCAAGAAATTCTCGATCGCTTCAAGGCCGGAGAATCCCCCGAGGCGATCGCTCAACATCTGAATCTTAAACGCAGTCAGATCACCAGTGAATGGGGGAAACTCTACCTCGCCGCTCAACAAATCCGTAATTCTACGGAGTAATCGGCGATCGCATCTCTGTAATTTCAACTAAAATGAAACTACTCGCGCCTCAGTTTTAGAGTACCCTGGCTCTCAATGAGCCAACAGCAGAACGCATCTACTTAGTTCCCCGTTCACCGTCATGTCTCGATTGTCATGAATGCATCAGGGTTGCATCGTAGTTAGGTTTGGGTTCTTCTCAAACTCGTCCATTTATGCTGAAAACCCTCGCCATGAACTCCGATTGGATTTTTCACTCCATCGACAAGATTTTGCCCTTTGAGGTGTGCTTGTACCACCAAGTGATTCCGCTATCTATGGAAGGAAGCCGGATTTACCTAGGAATGGTCAATCCTGATGACACAGCGGCGTTGGAATACCTGCGAACCTTATTGGGGTATCTCAACTGTTCTCTGGTTCCCCAAAGTATTGCTAATCAAGACCATCAGGACTTATTGACGGCTTATCTCAATCACACCAATCAGGCGACTCCAACTGAATTGGCCCAAGATAGCAACGCCGGTGAACCTACCGCATTCCAACCGCCCCCAGACTGGCCCTCTCTCAATTTAACCCCCCGACATTTAACCTGTCCTGTGGCTGCATTAGCACTCCTGTCTCCCCCCCAGATGATTCAGGAATTGTTAGCACGAGTTCTCATGGGGGGAATTGGACGCTTACATTTTGCCCGAGAAGCTGAATCGGGAACGATTCTTTGGAGTCAAGATGGCGTTCCTAAATCGGTTTTAAAGGCTTTACCTGTCACCGTATTTCAGGGGGTTATTAATGAGTTGAAACGCTTTATGGGTCTTCCCTTGTTACCGGTGCGTCAACAAAAAGAAGTGGAGTTAGAACGCTCCTATGAAAGCACCCCAGTTTTATTAAGGTTGCGGGTGATGCGGAGTGAGGCAGGAGAAGAAGCCACCTTACAAGTGTTACGGGGCGCGGCGTTGAAGTTTTATCAGCAACAAAGATTGATTGATTTAAGCCAGGAAGCGTTAATAACTGCTCAAACTTTGCAGAAGAAACTCGGAGAAATTCATCAGACCTGTCAACGTCATCCGAGTCTGTCCCAGAAACACTTAGAGGTACTACCTGCTTTGAATCAAGTTTTACAACAAGTCGAGGCTCAGGTGAAAATTTTAGAGTCTGCTGGCTAAGTTGAGTTGGGTCGAGCAGTTAGGCTAGGGGTTGTTCTGCTGTTTTTTATACTGTTTGTTATACTATCAGCAGTATTCTTGTATTTGACTGAAGCGTATGGCCAGGCCGAAGGAATTTGATCAGCAGAATGTCCTCAATAAAGCCATGCTGACCTTTTGGCAACAAGGCTATGAAGGAACCTCAGTTCGGACTCTACTTGAGAGGATGGGGATTCATCGGGGTAGCCTTTATGATACGTTTGGGGATAAGCATTCTTTGTTTCAAGCGAGTCTGGAACATTACGATCGCACGGTCATTGCTCATAATTTTGCCCCTCTTGAGTCTCCTAATGCATCTAGGGAGGCTTTGGTTAATTTCTTTATTTCGGTGGTAGACTGGAGTTTACAGGACGGCGATCGCAAAGGCTGTTTATTAGTCAATACCGTTGCTGAATTGTCGGCTCAAGATGCTGAGATTGCACAACAAATTGCTGGGTATTTTCAGACGATTGAACAGAGGTTTGAACGGGTTTTGTGGCGATCGCGTCAGAAGGGAGAACTCACCCACCCCGGAGATCTTCGTCTGTTGGCCCAATACCTCGTCATGAATTTACAGGGATTACGCATTACGGCTAAAGTTCAGCCTAACCCGCATACCCTTCAGCAACTGGCTGATGTGACGCTGTCAACGTTATTCAATCGTTCGAATCATTAGTCCTAATCATTAGGCTCAGTCTTCGTTTTACCGGCGGGTTGGAGAAGTTTATAGTTGGCGATCGCCACAAGTTAAGAAATATGAATTAAAGTCCTAGTTTAATCAAACCTCGATTAAACTCAAGGCAGGCTTAAACATCACGCTTAGTAGGTATAGATGCTTATTATTTATCCTTAAATACTCTTTTGGAGAAGGTTATCATTAAGTATTTAAGTTAAAAATAGCATCATGACTACTTACGAATTTCCCCAACAAACCCTGAGTAAATTATCATGAAACATGATTCAATTGTTTCTCTAATTTCTGTGCTACCCAAATGGCTTAAATCAAGTTTTGGTCTAGGAACATTGGGCTTAGGACTCACTGTTGTCGCACTTCAATCGCCGGCGGCGATCGCCCAAAATTTAGGCGCTAATCCCCTCTATGGAACGATTGATTTAACCGCTGGCTTTACCCCAGATCCTTACCCCGTCGATGTCATGCCCGGAGGCTCAACCAATGCCTCCAATTTAGATTTAGGCAGTGATTGTGTGGGCTTTATCAATGCCTCAAATCCCGATGTCCGGGTGAACTACCAAGCCGGTAACTTCAGCTTCCTCAGCTTCGCGGTTAGCGGCGGCGGCGACACCACATTACTGATCAATGGTCCCGATGGAAACTGGTATTGCAACGATGATTTCGCTGGATCAGTGAGTCCCAAGGTGATGTTTGAGCCAGCCCAATCTGGGGAATATGATATTTGGGTAGGAACGTTTGGAGAAGATTCTGGCGGAGGCGCACAACTACAAATTAGTGAGATGCAAAATTGAGATCAACTCAATCGACGTTTAAGAACTACGCCGTCGGGAAAACCAGCCAAAAAGATTGATATCGCCTCGCATCTTTTCTAACTCTTGACGGTGGCGTTCTGCCGTTTCCCGATACCACCGACAATGGGCCTGAAAATCTTGTCGATAATGGACTTCCCGGTGGAACTCCCGCGTGACATGATGACGCTCAATCTGTTCATCAATCGTTGGCGGTGGAATGAAGACAATGCGGTTGATTCCATCAGACATAACGATTTGTTGAGAGAAGAACAAACTCCTGGTGGGGGGAGGGGATGCGATCGCCAGCGAAATGCCCAGGAGATGCCCTCTATCCTAAAGGATTTTTGCCAAATTCCCCAGGAGTTATAGCAATCGAAGATTGGCTTAGGACACTCTGAGTTGGGAGAGAATCCCCTACCTCTTGCCTGTTCCCAGTTCCGGTGTTCCCAGTTCCGGTGTTCCCAGTTCCCTCTTGCCTTTTGCCTCTTGCCTCTTGCCTTTTGCCTTCTTGTACCCTATTTTTTGTCCTATTCAGACCAACTTTTGCTATATGGATGGATTAGGCCCAACCTCGTAGCTGATACACCCACAAACCTAGATATTCCTTGAGACTACGGGTTGTCAACGCCAGACGGTGAGCGTCAGGAATCAGGTTGAGGACAATCTCCTGCCAACTCGAGTCCCCTTCGCCTCGGGGATTATCAACAATCAGGAAATCCGTTGGGGCCGGAATCGCCTCAATGCCGAGTTTTTCAAACACTCGCAGCGATCGCGGCATATGAATGGCCGAAGTCACCAGCAAAATCTCCTCAATCCCCTGGTCCTCTAAAATGACTTTGACATTTTCTGCATTCTGACGGGTATTGAGAGAGGTATGATCCAGCAACAGCGCCGATTCCGGGACTCCCCAGGCCTGTAGCAGTTGCGCCATATCCCCAGCCTCAGAACCAATCTCTCCAGTCCAACTGATGCGCCCTCCCGAGAGAATCACCCAGGGGGCTTTTCCCTCTAAAAACAGGCGGGCCGCATAAATGGGCCGATCGCCCGCTTCATTCACCTCAACCCAAGGCCGGGGCGGAGTCGGCGATCGCGTTGCCCCCCCCAACACCACAATCGCTTCAGCCTGGGGGAGTTCCCCCAGCGGAAGTTGTTGCCGTTCGAGCGATCGCACCAAACTCGACGCCACCCAACCATTTCCTCCCGCCATCAAGGCCACAAACCCCACCAGAATCGCAACACTAGCCCAGGCCGGACGTTTCCAGATGAGAACCAACGCCACTAACATCAACAAACAGGCCAACCCTAGAGGATACACGAGGGTCGGTAGCAGTTTTGAGAGAAAAAAGAACATGGCTGGCTTAACCAAAAATCCATGGTAACCCATGGATTTAAAAGGGGGAATTTAAAACGGGTGATTTAAAATCGGCGATTTAGAACAACTCACAAATCTAGGATCTAATCAATCGAAGCCCGCCGTAAGCGATAGTGAACCTTTAACCCCAAAATGGTCGATGAAAGAATTAATGTCAGAATATTGGCGCAAATGACAGGTAAATCGTGAACGGACGTTCCATACACCAGCCACAAGAGAATCCCCAAACAGAGGATAATTAACATACTCCAAGAAATATCGTCAGCCGATTTAGACTGCCATGTTTTAATCAGTTGGGGGAGATAAGCGAGCGTCGTCATCATTCCCGCCAACAATCCTAGAATGGTTGCATCTTGCATAGCTGGCTCCTGTTGTAAGCGTAAGTTTGCCCCGGTATATTTGGCAGATCAATCCGTGAGATTAAGCTGAGTTTATAATCTCGTTAAGCCTTGAAAACGCGAGGTTAAAAGACTTGGAGGACGAACTTGACGCATTTTGAGCGCGTCGATAGGCAATTATAGAAGATATGACGGGCATCTGACCATAACTTGTTTGAGCATAAGCAATCTTCATGAAATTTGTCTGGGAGTATCCCCTAAAATTATAAAACCCTAATTCTGGTCTCCGTTGCCCTGTTCCATGACTATCACCCTCGACGTAACCGAATCGGGCGATCGCCTCGATCGCATCCTCTCGCAAAACCTGGCCGATCTCTCGCGATCGCGCATCCAGCAACTCATCGAACACAACTGTGTCCGAGTCAACGGAGAACCCTGTCTCTCCAAAAAACTCAAAGTCCAGGCCGGCGATCGCCTCAGCATCGACATTCCAGCGGCCACCCCCTTGGACATCCAACCCCTAGAGATGGCCCTCGATATCCTCTACGAAGACGAGCATCTCCTAATTGTCAACAAACCCGCTGGCCTAGTGGTTCACCCCGCCCCCGGTCATTACAACGATACCCTCGTCAACGCCCTGTTAGCCCATTGCGGCGATCGCCTCTCCGGGATTGGCGGCGTACAGCGTCCCGGAATCGTCCACCGCCTCGACAAAGACACCACCGGGGCGATCGTCATTGCCAAAAGCGATCGCGCCCACCAGCATTTACAAGCCCAAATCCAGGCCAAAACCGCCCGTCGCGAGTATTTAGGCATCGTTTATGGCTCACCCAGCCAGCCCTCAGGAACCATCAATCGTCCCATCGCTCGTCATCGGGTCGATCGCAAAAAGATGGCGATCGTCCCCGAAGACCAAGGCGGCCGCAGTGCCATCACCCACTGGCAGGTCCAGGAAGCCCTCGGAAACCACAGCCTCGTTCATTTTCGTCTCGAAACCGGTCGCACCCACCAAATTCGCGTCCACAGTGCCTCCATCGGGCATCCTATCGTGGGAGACCCCCTCTATGGTTCCGGTCGCTCCCTCGGAGTTAACCTACCCGGCCAAGCCCTCCACGCCTGGAAGTTAACCCTAGAACATCCCCAATCGGGAGACACCATCGAGGCGATCGCCCCCCTCCCCCCCCATCTCAACAAACTCCTGCAAGTCCTCAAACGCCGCCGCTAAAGCCCCCTCTTGCCTCTTGCCTCTTGCCTCTTGCCTCTTGCCTCTTGCCTCTTGCCTCTTGCCTCTTGCCTCTTGCCTCTTGCCTTTCTTCCCCTGTTCCCTGTTCCCTATTCCCCATTCCCTAAAAAAAAAGCGACCAACAACCACCCATTTCTGAGCAATCATCAGTCGCTGTCAAAACGGTTAGATAATAACCGTTAGACCAGCCTAGCGACGGGGAACCGCAGCCAAGTAGTTCAAGTTTTGCAGAGACGGACGAGGTGCCGACGGTTGTCCCGAAGACACAGCCCGCGCCATGCCGAGGAACCGTTCGGGATTGCCCTCGGTGGGTTGCTTCTCTTGAGGACGGAAGCGACGTACAGCATTCTGCCAAACAATTTGGGGGAAGCCCAATTGATTACGGTGGTACGCACCATAGCGGGGAGTTTTTAGATTAAAGGGCGTTTCACCCATAGCCCGCTGAGGCAGATTGCGGCGGCGTTGGAACGGCACAATCGTATCGCCGAAGTTTTCCAGGTATTCGTCGCTGTTGAGCAGTTCATCAACAAAGCCTTCAACACCCTTGTTGGCGATGACAATCGACCAAGCGATTTTCTCACGCTCGCTGTAAACATCCCGTCCGAGAACCCGTTGCACGCAGAGTTCAGCAAAACGGTAGTTGCTGTTGGTCTCAAAGTTACGACGGCGGAACGGGTCCGACAGCAGCAAACCGCGAATGAACTGACGCATGGTAATGCGCTCATCCTTGAGTTGAGACTCTAAGAAGGTCTGACGGTTGCTTTTGAGGATTTGGTGTTCGCTATAAATCTGGCGGTATGCCGCCCAGATGAACTCATCCATATCTGACCCTGAGGGCAGATTCTCCGTATCGAACACATAGGGGTCTTCGTCGCCGGGAACGACGTATCCCGCGACACGCACGTTTTGGCTTTTCGGCGTGTAACTGAGTAAGGGAAGTGCCACGTTAATATCTCCGTAAGCTTAAAGGGTTTGCTATTTGTGGACTAGTCAACCTTTAGATTAGGGGATTGGCTTCAACCGAGTCCCATTTTTATGAACGTCAGCAACAATTTTTAACACTAAACGTAAAGAAAATTTACGATTTGCGGGTTGGGCTTGTCAGGCGATCGCCTTTCCCCATCTACCGGCCCTCTACCAGCCCAACAACGAGTAAAAGCTCTGACTGGCCTCATCTCCAGCCTCAGGGATGCCGCTCATTTCGGGATTAGAGGTCTCAACCCGACTTTCGGTGCAAAAGGTGGCCGTGTTAAAGCCACCAAACCGTTTCACCGTACTTGTACGCATCCGCACCCCCGGACTGGGAAACCAAAACCGCTCCACGGAACTCATGGTTTCATACTCTGTAATCAAACTCATTCCTCCGTCATCATCGAGTTCATATCGCCCCGCTACTGGGACTTTCTCGGCGTAGCCCCGTTCGCGCAACATCTTACCCTGACGGGGATTGTCCGCGTCCGGCACAATGGCGAACACCGTTGAGCCGGCATGGTTTTCGTCATTGTCACGATCCCACTGCATAGAACCATTCCAGCGGACAAAAGCGCCCCCGGAGGCAGTTTTCGGGTCGATCTCGTACATCTGGCAAATGTCGACCACGCGGGGATCGTCGGGGGGGAGGGTTTCGACGAAAATTTCCGATCCGCCTAGTTCCGCACGACGGAAGGGCAGATGATGGGTGGTTCGTTGAGAATGCCAGGTTCCGGCACTCTGCTTAAAGAACTCCATCGCGTCAGCGGGAATCACTTGTGTCATGGTGGGCTGAGTCTCCAATGTTTCTATAATGAGCGACTAGAATGGGCAACAATTTCGCGACGATTGTTTTGATGTTCCCTCATGGTTGACGATCGCGGGGACGTCCCGCAAGAGGAGACCGGCGATCGCCCCCAAACTTGACGACTCGATGACGATTCTTCGATAATCAGCATCACAGTTCCTCTACCCTAATCATCAGCGTCTCTCTATGACCTCCACCTCTGTTAATAAACCCGCCTGGGCCGGCGATGACTGGCTCGCTCGTCTCGTCAACCAACTCATCGCCACACCGCTGCTGTATCGGCTGATGAAACAGCAAGCACGACGGGTTTTGATTAAAACCGCCGAGAAAAACGGCGTTCGCTGGCGCGATCGCGTCGCTGAACTCGACAGTGAGGAACTTCGAGCCAGTTTAGCCAGTATTACTAACCCTAACCTGACCTATCCCGACTATTACCAAGTTCCCTTCCACGCCTACGATGCCGGGAATCTCTGCTGGTTGGCAGCCCTAGAAGCTGAACCGGCCACCCAATCGATGGCTTTACGGGTTTGGAAAGATGAAGCCCTCAGCCCCGATATCGCTCAACAACGACTGCGGCACTCCTTCTTCGAGGCGATCGCCCCTCATCTCCCCCAAACCATCGAAAATGCCCTCGATGTCGGCTGTTCCATCGGCATTTCCAGCGAATTTCTCCACCGCTACCTACAAAATCGTCAATCCCAGCCCCTTCGCACCGTCGGCTTAGACTTATCCCCCCATATGTTAGCCGTTGCCCAACGGCGAGACCAAAGCCAGCAGATTCATCAATGGGTGCATGGCAACGCCGAAGCCACCGACTTTCGCGATCATAGTTTTGACGTGATTACCCTACAGTTCGTCCTCCACGAACTGCCGCGCCACGCCACTACCGCCATTTTCCGAGAAATGCGACGCATCTTGCGCCCCGGTGGACTTCTCGCCATTGTGGACAACAATCCTAAATCGGCGGTTATCCAAAATTTGCCCCCGGCGTTATTTGTCCTAATGAAAAGCACCGAGCCGTGGAGCGACGATTATTACACCTTTGACGTTGAGGAAACCTTAAATCAAGTCGGGTTGAACCATATCGAGACCATTCCCACCGATCCGCGCCACCGAACCATCATCGCTCGGCAAGTCGATTGACGGAAGGCCTCAACAGCATCTATGATAAAAGGCTGCAACGTAACGAGGCAGCTATGAAGGGTCAACAAATCATTCAGGCGATCGAATCTGAGTATCTCAAATCCGATCTCCCCAAACTCTATGTCGGTGACACCATCCGCGTCGGTGTCGTCATCCAAGAAGGCGGTAAAGAGCGGGTTCAGCCCTACGAAGGGACCATTATCGCCATGCGCAATGGTGGCATCAATGAAACCATCACCGTGCGCCGCGTCTTTCAAGGCGTTGGCGTTGAACGGGTGTTCCTGCTTCATTCCCCGAGAGTTAGTTATATAAACGTCGTCCGTCGCGGTAAAGCCCGTCGGGCCAAACTGTACTACCTCCGCGATCGCGTCGGCAAAGCGACCCGCCTCAAACAGCGTTTCGATCGCCCCATCGCCAAAGCGCGTAAATAAGCCCAGCTCGGTGCGATCTGAGGGGGCGACTCGCAAGTTTCAACCCGAAACTCAAAAAAAAAATTGCCAAATCGTTCCCAAGCGCCCCCACTCATGATAGAATCATCGAGAAGAGGTTCAACGTCTGAACCAGACGAGATGCGCTCTTAGTTCAGTTGGTAGAACGCAGGTCTCCAAAACCTGATGTCGGGGGTTCGAGTCCTCCAGGGCGCGTTGAACCGCTCCAACTTCTTAAAAAGACGCTTAACCCGAAAGCTTGACCAATACTTCCCTGGAAACAGGAAGTGTTCAGCTTTCGGGTGAGTGTTGTCTGATGTATGGCGTGGATCGAGCCCGAACCTCAGCACTCCCGAATGACCAACCAACCCGAAGCACACAGTCGGCTAAGTTCAGCCCAGACTGGAGTCCGTCCCCAAGAGGTTAACCGTTGTGGCGAAGAAAAAAGAAGCCAATCTGCAACAGACAAGCCCCCAAAAATTCGATCCGATTAAGTTCCTTCAAGAAGCCAAAGAGGAACTCTCTAAGGTCGTCTGGCCCTCAAGACAACAAGTCATTAGCGAATCCATCGCCGTTCTGTTGATGGTGACGCTGTTGGCCAGTGCCGTTTACTTAGTCGATAACCTGTTCGGTTGGGCTGCACAACAGATATTCTGATGACGTTTTCATCCAACCAATCCTACGAATCCGATGCTCCCTGGGACGACAACGACTCAGACGAGCTTCAAAGCACTCCCAAAGAGTCCCAACAGCCGCGCCCTCGCTGGTATGCGGTGCAGGTTGCCTCTGGCTGCGAAAAACGAGTCAAAGCCAACATCGACCAACGTAAAGAAACCTTAGACGTTGCCGATCGCATCCTGCAAATCGCCATCCCCCAAACCCCCGCCGTCAAAGTTCGTAAAGACGGAGCCAGACAGAGTATCGAGGAAAAAGTGTTTCCCGGCTACGTCCTCATCCAAATGCGTATGGATGACGAAGTTTGGCAAGTTGTCAAAAACACTCCCAATGTGATTAACTTTGTCGGGGCAGAACAAAAGCGGCGTTATGGACGTGGGCGAGGTCATGTCAAACCCATGCCCCTGAGTCCCTCAGAAGTCGAACGCATCTTCAAACAAACCGGAGAACAAGAACCCGTCGTCAAAATTGACATGGATGCCGGCGATAAAATCGTCGTCTTGTCCGGGCCATTTAAAGACTTCGAAGGCGAAGTCATTGAAGTTAGCCCCGAACGCAGCAAACTCAAAGCCTTGCTGTCTATCTTTGGGCGCGATACGCCTGTAGAATTAGAATTCAACCAAGTCGAAAAACAGAGTTAAAGTTAATCATCAATGGCTAAAAAAGTAGTTGCGCTCATTAAGCTCGCCATTCCGGCGGGTAAAGCCAATCCTGCGCCTCCCATTGGTCCCGCCTTGGGGCAGCATGGCGTCAATATCATGCAATTTTGCAAAGAATATAACGCCAAAACCGCCGAGCAAGTTGGGACCATCGTTCCCGTTGAGATCTCCGTTTACGAAGATCGTAGCTTCACCTTTATTCTCAAAACCCCTCCCGCATCAGTGCTAATCAAAAAAGCCGCTGGAATTGAGAAAGGGTCTGGTGAACCCAACCGTAGCCAAGTCGGAACCATTGGCCGAGACCAACTGCGCGAAATTGCCGAAACCAAAATGCCTGACCTCAACGCCAACGACATCGAGGCAGCCATGAAAATCATCGAAGGAACGGCACGCAACATGGGTGTTAAAATCGAAGGCTAACCTCCCCAGTGGAGCCTCACTTCGACCCATCCCAAGTTAGACAACCTGACTCAAAACAAACCCATTTGAATGGGGGAGAAGTGTCTCACTTCGCTAACCACCCCAACGCAGATTATGACCAGAAAACTCTCACGTCGCCTACGGGAACTCCATCAAAAAGTCGAGGAGCGTCCCTACGAACCCACCGAAGCCCTCAACCTCCTCAAAGAGACGGCAACGGCTAAATTCCCCGAATCCGCCGAAGCTCACATCCGCCTCGGCATCGACCCCAAATACAGCGACCAGCAACTGCGGACCACCGTTGCCCTACCCAAAGGAACCGGGCAAACCATCCGCGTCGCCGTCATCGCTCGCGGCGAGAAAGTCCAAGAAGCCGCCAACGCCGGAGCTGACGTTTATGGGTCCGAAGAACTCATCCAAGAAATCCAACAAGGTCGCCTAGACTTCGACCTGTTAATCGCCACCCCCGACATGATGCCCCAGGTGGCTAAACTCGGTCGCGTCCTCGGTCCGAAGGGCCTCATGCCTTCGCCTAAAGGGGGAAGCGTTACCACCGACTTAGAAAATGCCATTTCTGAGTTCAAAGCTGGTAAACTAGAATTTCGTGCCGATCGCACCGGCATCGTCCATGTCATGTTCGGCAAAGTAGATTTTCCTGTTGAAGACCTGTTAATCAATCTCAAGGCATTACAAGACTGTATCGAGCGCAACCGCCCCTCAGGAGCCAAAGGACGCTACTGGCGTAGTATTTACGTCTCCTCGACCATGGGGCCATCCATCGAAGTGGATGTTAATGCTCTACGAGACCTGAAAATGGCAGACTTGATGGCGTAAGACCCGCTCTTAAATCTGTCTTCTGACTGGGGAGAAACTCTCCCCAACGACAAACCAACAACCCACAACAACCGGGTAACAACAACACGAAACAGATTGGCTTAACTGAATACGCTCTCAACCAGAGACAGCAGGGGTGTTCAACACGTAATATCCTGCCGAGGTGAGGAGTTTGGAGGTCGCAGCCTGCGTCCCCCAACCCTTCCCCCGGCATCTCGACTGGGGGCTTTTTGTGGAGGGAGGGAGGGGGGTCAGTTGAGCCAATTACATCCGACCCAAAACACGACCCAAAAACGGAAGTTTACGGGTGTCAGTTTGGGACATTCTCAAGGGGGTTTCTCAACTGAGTGAATGCCCAGCAAACAAGGAGGTGAGTCCGATTGGGCAGAACATTAGAAAACAAAAAAGCGATCGTCGCTGAACTCAAAGAAACACTGAGCGAATCTCAGCTTGCTGTAGTCATTGACTTCAAAGGGCTATCCGTCGCCCAGATGACCGACCTACGCGGGCGGCTACGGGAAACCGACGCCGTCTGTAAGGTGACCAAAAACACCCTGATGCGCATCGCCGTAGAAGGGGATGAGAACTGGGAATCCATGACCGAGTTCCTCGAAGGATCTTCGGCATTCCTGTTCGCCAAAGACGACTTTGGCACGGCTATTAAAGCCTACCAAGCGTTTCAGAAAGACACCAAAAAAACCGAACTCCGGGGTGGTGTTTTAGAAGGGCAAAAGCTCAGTGCTGACGATGTCAAAGCGCTGACCGAACTGCCAACCAAGGAAGAACTTATTGCACGTATTGCCGCTGCAATCAATTCCATTCCCACGAAACTGGCAGTTGGCACCAACGCCGTTCCCAAGAAACTGGCAGTGGGTATCAAAGAGGTTCCGGCTTCTTTGGTTCGCGCCGTCAAAGCCGTGTCCGAAAAAGACCAATAAATCACTACAACCCATGTGGTGAGTATTGGCAACTCGTTTACGTCCAACAATTCATTAATCCCAACGGAGTGTTACTCAATGTCTGAACAAACCGATCAAATTCTCGAACAACTCAAATCCCTCTCCCTGTTAGAGGCCTCTGAACTCGTCAAACAAATCGAAGAAGCCTTCGGTGTTGACGCCTCTGCCTCTGCTGGCGGCGGTATGATGATGATGGCCCCCGGCATGATGGGTGGCGGCGCCGCTGCGGCTGAGGAAGAAGAAGAGAAAACCGAATTTGACGTGATTCTCGAAGAAGTCCCCGCCGACAAGAAAATCGCTGTCCTTAAAGTTGTGCGCGGCTTGACCGGACTTGGCCTCAAAGAAGCCAAAGAAATGGTCGAAAGCACGCCTAAAGCCATCAAAGAAGCTGTAGCCAAAGATGCGGCTGAAGATGCTAAGAAACAAATCGAAGAAGCCGGCGGAAAAGTCTCCGTTAAATAATCGGGTCTTGACCGATTCGTTTCTTTGACAAAAGCGGGGTGTTGTGGTAAACAACACCCCGCTTTCTTGTATTCTCTCGTTAGTCTCCTCGTTGTCTCCTCGTTGTCTCCTCTCTCCTCGTTCCTTGGCTCTGCCAAGGAATGCCCCAGGGGAGGCTCTGCCTCCCGCTCTCAGGCGGCAGAGCCGCCAGCCGCCCGTATCATGGCAGAGCCATGACACGAGGGAGGCACGAGAGAGCAGGGGGATGAGACAACTACCGGCCTAGGAAGCGGCTCGAGCCGTCGGACGAGTGCGACGACGACGATTGGGGTTACGTTTCTCTGCATCCAGGGTCGTTTTAGAGGGGTCCGAGGATTTCTCTGAATCACCCGACGTCTCAACCTGAGTTGAGGGTTTGGGCGTCGCTTTGCTGGGTTTACTGCCATTGGAGCGGCCATTGCCATTGGCTGAACGGCCATTACTAGAACGACTCGTCACCAAGCTGCCGTTATTTTGAGTCTCGGGTTTATAGTCCGCATCAACGGGAGGCTGGAACATAAACACCAACAGGGGATCACAGCGGAGTTCCCGACGAATGGTGCGGCGTAACTCTCGTTCTAAACGAGATTTCAGTCCCGACCAATCAGCGGAACGCTCACCATTGTCAGAATTGTTGTAATGATCCCAACGGTCTTCTAACACCGTTTGTAAAGTTTCCGAAATTTTTTCCTGTAAGCGTTGGTCATCAACACCAGTCGCCACACCGCGAATATGGACTTCCGGCTGGGTGGCTAACTTGCCATCCCACCCTACAGCAACGGCGGTGGTCACGACACCATCTTCAGCTAACTGTTGACGTTCTTTGAGGACGGTATCCTGAACCGTCCCGGAGTGGGAGGAATCCACCAACTCGATACCGGCTTGAACATTACCGCCAAGGGAGATACTATCGGGGCGCAGTTCTACGATATGGCCGTTGTCGATAATCAACATATTCTCGGCCGGGACACCCATCATTTGAGCGGTTTGGGAATGTTTGATCAACATCCGATGTTCGCCATGGACGGGAACGAAGAATTTGGGCCGAGTTAGGGCCAACATCAATTTATGATCTTCTTGGCAACCATGACCCGAGACATGGATACCTTGACGACGACCGTAAATGACATTGGCTCCTTGCATCATCAGGCGATCGATGGTGTTGACCACAGAGATGGTGTTGCCAGGGATGGGATTGGCCGAGAAGACAATGGTATCTCCGGGTTTGACCTGGATTTGCCGGTGTTCACGACGGGAGATGCGGCTGAGTGCGGCCATCGGTTCCCCTTGGGAGCCGGTGGTGAGAATTAGCACGTCTTTGTCGGGCAAATTACGCACTTCTTGGATGGATTTGAAGAGGCTTTCGTCACATTTGACGTAGCCAAGGTTGCGAGCGTGGGAGATGACGTTGAGCATCGATCGCCCCACTACGGCCACTGACCGCCCATGTTTCTGAGCTAGGTCTAGAATCATATTGACCCGATGCACTGACGAGGCGAAGGTGGTCACCATCAGCCGTCCTTTGGCTTCACTAAAGACGCGATCGAGGTTGGGATAGACCGATCGCTCAGAGGGGCAAAGTCCAGGAACCTCGGCGTTCGTCGAGTCACTGAACAGGCAAAGAACACCTTTCTCGCCGTATTCGGCTAACCGTTGCACGTCGAAGTTTTCGCCATCGACGGGGGTATGGTCAAACTTGAAGTCACCGGTAAAGACCACCACACCCACAGGAGTCGTCACCGCCAGGGTGAAACTGTCGGCCATGGAGTGGGTGTTGCGGATAAACTCAAAGGAGAAATGTTCGCCCAGAGTGATGACATCCCGAGGTTGAACGGTGCGTAGTTCGGTTTTGTTGCGCAGTCCCGCTTCATCGAGTTTGCTACCGAGCAGGGCCAGGGCCAAGCGGGGACCATAAATGACGGGGATGTCAAACTGTTTTAGGTGATAGGGAATGCCGCCAATGTGGTCTTCGTGGCCGTGGGTAACCACCAGACCTTTAATTTTATGAGCATTCTCTTTGAGATAGGCGATGTCCGGTAGCACGATGTTGACTCCGTGCATGGCGTCGGTGGGGAAGGCGAGGCCACTGTCAACTAAGACGATTTCGTCTTCATATTCAAAGACACAGGTGTTTTTGCCGATTTCATGAAGGCCACCGAGGGGAATCACTTTCAAGGGGGAGGTTTGATCTCCACCCTTTTGAGGGCTCGTTTTGGGGGAGGTGGTTTTGCTGTTGCGGGAGCGAATTTGTTTAGAAGGCATGGGTTTATTCATGGTGTGACTATGGATTAGAGTGAATCGATGTAAATGGTGTTCAAGTGAGCCTAGGGCAAGGGTTGCCGTAGCCTAGACCGTTGAGTGTGAGGATGAAACTTGGGGCAAATCTGTAATCTTGTGGCCCGTTCCCCCGAGGCTAGGGATTGGGAACTAGCTCTTAATGGCATACCCGTGAGATGGAGGTAACCTAGGTGACTCGGTGGGATACGCGGGAGGCTAATGCAAGAGGTTCAGTTGTTTGAGAACAGTTTGAATCGACTGAACGACCGAGTCTGGGGCGTCACAGAGGGGCGATCGCGGACTCCCAACGGGCCAACCCAACTGTTGCAGCGCACATTTGACGGGAATGGGATTGGTCGTCAAAAAGAGGGCATGGAACAAGGGCAGTAACTGTAAATGAATCGCAGTGGCCTCGGCATTGCGCCCGGCATCAAAAGCTTGAATCATCTCCTGGAGGCGATCGCCCACCAAATGACTGGCCACACTGACGACCCCTTTGCCCCCCACGGACAACAACGGCAAGGTGAGGGTATCATCCCCAGAATAGATCGCAAACTCAGGATTTGTCAGGCGGCGAATTTCGCTGGCCCGTTCCAGACTCCCACTGGCTTCCTTAATAGCAACGACATTGGGCAGTTCTGCCAAGCGAGCCACCGTTTCAGCCTCCAGATTAACCCCAGTTCGGCCAGGGATGTTGTAGAGCATTAAAGGAAACTCAGGACAAGCCTCGGCGATCGCCCGAAAATGTCGCTCAAGTCCAGCTTGCGGCGGTTTATTGTAATAGGGAACCACCTGCAAAGACCCATCTAAGCCCAACGCCGATGCTTTCTGCGTGGCTCGAATCGCCTCATGAGTCGAGTTAGAGCCGGTGCCGGCCATCACCTTCGCACTGGTTTGGCTCACCGCCTGTTGAACCACCTGGAATAACTCATATTCCTCATCCCAAGTTAGCGTTGGCGATTCCCCAGTGGTACCGCAGATGACTAGCGTCTCGGTTCCATGGTTAACCAAATGAACCGCTAACTGCTCTACTAACTCAAAATTGACCCTGCCATCCGGGTGAAATGGCACAATCATGGCCGTCAGAACTCGTCCAAAATCGATCACGCCTCCCTCCCTCACGGCTGTAAACCGCTAGACGACAACGATGGGGAGGATGAACTGCCCGCATCATGATGACTGAGCAATTCCGCAATCTGTACCGCATTTAGGGCGGCCCCTTTGCGAATTTGGTCACCACTGAGCCAAAGCTCTAAGCCACAGGGATGAGAGATATCCTGGCGAATGCGGCCCACGAGAACCTCATCACGGCTCGTTGCATCCATCGGCATGGGGAAATAATTACTCTGCCAATTTTCCTGCAAGATCACCCCTGGAGCTGTCCGCAGGATCTCACAGGCCTGTTCCCGAGGAAAGGGTTGCTCAAACTCTAGGTTAATGGCTTCAGAGTGAGCGCGGAGGACGGGAACCCGGACACAAGTTGCCGTAATGGCCAACTGAGGCGCCGCGAAAATTTTGCGCGTCTCATTGACCATTTTCATCTCTTCCTGACAATAGCCTCCCTCAGAAATGGGAGAATTATGAGGGAAGAGGTTAAAGGCCAAGGGATAGGGCAACACCGACGGAGTGGGCGTTTCCCCATTGAGAATCGCTTGAGCTTGGGTTTTGAGTTCCTCCATCGCTCGCGCCCCAGCACCACTAGCAGACTGATACGTCGAGACCACAATCCGGCGAATCGGCTGCACCCGATGGAGTGGGTAAATGGCCACCGCCATCAAAATTGTCGTGCAGTTGGGGTTGGCGATGATGCCCTGATGTTGAAACGCCGCCTCGGGGTTCACCTCAGGAACGACGAGAGGAACCTGGGGATCGAGGCGATAGGCGCTGGAATTGTCAATGGTCACGGCCCCCGACTCAACGGCTTGAGGCAGCCATTGCTTCGAGATTGATCCGCCTGCCGAGGCTAAAACCAAATCTACATCCCGAAAACAGCCGTCAGCCACAGCTTCAACGGTTAGGGATTCGCCGCGAAACGAGACAGTCCGTCCGGCTGAGCGGGGGGAGGCTAGAAGTTTGAGCTGTGATAGGGGAAAGTTTCGGCGCTCTAGCAGTTCAATCAACTCAGTACCGACTGCGCCAGTGGCACCGAGGATAGCAACTCGATAAGACTTGGGCAAGTTTTGGGTCCTCCTAATGGTCTTCAATCCGGTGTTAAACAATAGAATTTGATAGGGTTTGACGAATGCCGTAACGGTTTATATGACGGTTTTTTTAGGGGTTTAATAGGGGGCGCTTCGGGACTCAGACTTCAGAAACTCCCAGTTGGGGCTTGCGAAGATGGTCCATCAGCAAATAGGTTTTGAATATAACAGATGTCGCGGCCGAGCGAAATTGGGGCGAGCGATCGCACTCATCGACAGCCACCATAGCAGAGTTGGCTATTGAGCGCAACGGTGGCGATTCTGCCGGCCCAGAGCGCTGTCCTAGATGACGACTTTAATCTAGCATAACGCAGATTCGACAATGGCTCGCTGCCTCAGCCATCTGACCAGCCGTTCGCTATTAGGCTAGACTAGATTGGATTGCCTCGCTAGTGTTGTTAAGGACAACGTACAGCCGCAGCGATCTGCACTATGGCTATAGCACTATGGCTATGCACTATGGCTATGCACTATGGCTATGCACTATGGCTATGCACTAGGGCCAAGAGACGATAAGCTCAGAGTCCCGACGCCATTGGTCTGAGAGCGCCATAGATGCCGTAACGGACGCTGAGAAGTCGTTTCGGTGAGCCGGCGATCGCCCATGGGATTGACGGTGATCTCAAATCAACAGGCAGCAAACCACACCCAAGTTCAAACTAGAATCAAACAGTCAAGCCAGGCATGAAAGTAACCCAGGAAAAGCTTCCCGCATCCCAAATCAATCTGGAAATCGAAATTCCTCCCGAGATTTCCCAGAAAACCTACGATCGCACCCTGAAGAAATTCACACAAGCGGCGAACATCCCGGGATTCCGTAAAGGTAAAGTTCCCCAACAGATTCTCGTCAAGCGTCTCGGTAGTGAGCGCATCAAAGCTGCCGCCCTCGAAGAAAGCATCGAAGATAGTCTCCAACAAGCCATCGACCAAGAAAACCTGAATGTTCTTGGCAACTATACCCTGCGAACCCCCGTAGATGAGCTGATTCAACAGTTCATCCCCGGCCATCCCCTCACCTTCTCCATTGCCGTCGATGTTCCCCCCGACGCCAAAGTTGACAACTACGAAGGACTCGAGATTACCGCCGAAGAAGTGGTCTACGACCCGGCCCAAGTCGATGCCTTCTTTGAAGAACAGCGAATCGAACAGGCCAACCTCATTCCCGTCGAAGATCGCGCCGCCCAACTCGGTGACGTTCTCACCGTAGACTACGAAGGCAAACTCCTCCCCAAAGATGGCGAAGGAGATCCCGAACCCTTCCCCGGCGGCAGTGCCGAAGATACCCAAGTTGAACTCAACGAAGGGCGTTTCATCGAAGGCTTCGTCGAAAACATCGTGGGTATGACCATCGATGAGACCAAATCCTTCGATGTCAAATTCCCCGAGGACTACCCCAACGAAGAACTCGCCGGCCAAGAAGCTATCTTCACGGTCACGGTCAAAGACATCAAAGCTCGGGAACTGCCCGAACTCGATGATGACTTTGCCCAAACCATCAGTGACTTCGACACGATGGCCGAACTGCGCGAATCCATCGAAACCCGCTTTAAAGACCAAGCCGAAGAGAAAACCACAAGCAACATTGAGGCCGCCCTGCTGGCCAAAATGGAAGCCTGCATCGAGGTTGAACTGCCTGAAACCCTCATCAAACAAGAGGTGGACTTCATGCTGACTCAAACAGCGATGCAGTTGCAGCAATATGGCATGGATATCCGCAGCCTTTATAACGAAGAAAACATGGCGGCCATGCGCGAACGCTCTCGTCCCGAGGCGATCGCCAAACTCAAACAAGACCTGGCCCTCGAAAAAATCGCTGAACTCCAGGACTTACAACCGACAGAAAGCGAAAAAGAGGAACGGGCCAACGAAATTCGTGAGCAACTGAGCGATCGCGACATCGACGAAGAACGCCTGCAAGGATTTGTCGAAAAAGATCTCCTTTCTCAGAAAGCCCTCAATTGGCTACGAGAACGCGCTAAGATCGAGCTAGTTCCCGAAGGTAGTTTGTCAGATGACGACGAAGCGGCCGAGGAGACGGCCGACGCCGACGAGAACGACTCCCAAGACTCCTAACCCCTCTCACGGTTTACCCACTGCGAGCTGAGTATCTAAATTTATGTTGAGATCCCAAGCCCACGGGCATGACTTGATGAGCCTGTCCCACCCGCAAATCTATTCTGGCCCCCAAGGCACCATCCCCATGGTGGTCGAACAGTCCGGCATGGGCGAACGTGCCTTCGATATCTACTCCCGTCTGCTACGAGAACGGATTATCTTTCTCGGAACGCCCGTCGATGATGCCGTGGCCGACTCCATCGTCGCCCAACTGCTCTACCTCGATGCCGATGACCCCGAAAAAGACATCCAACTCTATATCAACTCCCCCGGCGGTTCAGTGACAGCCGGCATGGCCATCTATGACACCATGCAGCAGGTGCGCCCCGATGTGGTCACCATCTGTTTTGGCCTAGCCGCCAGCATGGGAGCCTTTCTCCTAGCTGCCGGTGCCCCAGGAAAACGGATGTCCCTGCTCAACTCCCGGATTATGATCCACCAACCCCTCGGTGGCGCTCAAGGACAAGCCGTGGACATTGAAATTCAGGCCAAAGAAATTCTCTACCATAAGAGTACGTTGAACCGCCTGTTAGCCAAACATACCGGTAAGCCCCTAGAGCGCCTTGAAGCAGATACCGAACGGGACTTCTTCATGTCCGCAGAAGAGGCCCGAGAGTATGGATTAGTGGATACGGTTATCGCACAAACTCCTGTCGCCTTAGCCGCCTCAAACTAATCTGTCTGGGAGAGTGTGCTGGGGAGACACTCTCCCAAATCGTCATCAGGCATAAGCTGAGGCTCTCCTCAGTCTGGTGTCTGCCCACAGGCCCCATGACCTCGTGATTGAATTGTCCCTAACCCATTAAGGCTGAATTTCCGCAAGAGAAAGCTTATGCCGAACAAGTACGACTCTCACCTAAAATGCTCCTTCTGCGGCAAGTCTCAGGAGCAAGTTCGCAAACTCATCGCCGGTCCCGGTGTGTACATTTGTGACGAATGCGTAGACTTGTGCAACGAAATTCTCGATGAAGAGTTGTACGATTCGGGTGCCGCAGCCCCCCCTAGCGCACAACGCTCTGAATCCCCTGAACGTCGTCGCCCTCGTTCGGCGAAGCTCTCTCTGGGGCAGATTCCCAAACCCATTGAAATCAAGCATTATCTCGACGATCATGTCATCGGACAAGAGGCCGCCAAGAAGGTCTTATCGGTGGCTGTTTATAACCACTACAAGCGCCTGAGTGCCAATCAAAATAAAAGCGAAGGCGATGAGGTGGAACTGCAAAAGTCCAACATCTTGCTGATTGGCCCCACTGGTAGTGGTAAAACCCTCCTAGCTCAAACCCTGGCCAATATCCTAGAGGTCCCCTTTGCGGTGGCTGATGCGACGACGCTGACGGAAGCGGGATATGTGGGGGAAGATGTCGAAAACATCCTGCTGCGCTTGTTACAAGTGGCAGATCTCGATGTGGAAGAAGCCCAACGGGGGATTATCTACATTGACGAACTCGATAAGGTGGCCCGTAAGAGTGAAAATCCCTCGATTACGCGGGATGTCTCCGGGGAAGGTGTCCAGCAGGCCCTGCTGAAAATGTTAGAGGGGACTGTGGCCAATGTCCCACCTCAGGGGGGTCGTAAACATCCCTATCAGGACTGTATTCAAATTGATACCCGTAATATTCTCTTTATCTGTGGCGGGGCCTTTGTCGGTCTCGATAAGCTCGTCGAACAGCGTATGGGTAAAAAGAGTATTGGCTTTGTCCAGCCTGGGGACAGCAAACCCCGTGACAAGCGCACGGTGGATGTCCTGAGCAATCTCGAACCAGGGGATTTGGTGAAATTTGGTCTGATTCCGGAGTTTATTGGGCGCATTCCCATCGAAGCGGTGTTAGAACCCTTGGATGAGGATACCCTGGTTCAGATTCTCACTCAACCCCGGAACGCTCTGATTAAGCAGTATCAGAAGCTCATGGATATGGATAATGTCAAGTTGGAGTTTCGTCCCGATGCCTTGCGGGCGATCGCCAAAGAAGCCTATCGCCGTAAAACCGGGGCGCGGGCCTTACGCAGCATCGTTGAGGAACTCATGCTCGAAGTGATGTATGAGTTGCCCTCCCGTAAGGATGTCTCCCGTTGTGTGATTACCCGAGAAATGGTGGAGAAACGCTCAACCAGTGAAGTTGTGATGCACCCATCATCTCTGCCCAAACCTGAGTCCGCTTAAGTTTCGGGTAGCCTGAAGCCGTCAGTTGAGGGTCGTACCCCTACCTCGGCGGCGGTCAGGGGCTTGGGGGTGATGGCTCTGCCGTTTTTTCGGGGTCGCGAGCGGCTACGGGAGCCGGCAGACTTTGGGATGATCAAGGGTTCAGGCATGGCAATGCCATAGCCTTGAACGAAGTCAACGCCAAGATGCTGAACTTTTTGGAGAATGGCCGGATTTTCGACAAATTCGGCAATGGTTTGTAGGCCCATGACATGGCCCATATGATTGATCGCCTCGATGGTGGCCGCATCAATGGCGTCGGTTTCAACAGTGCGAATAAAGTGACCATCGATTTTGAGATAGTCAACGGGCAGATTTTTCAGATAGTTGAGGGACGACATACCACTGCCAAAGTCATCGAGGGCGAAGCAACAGCCGAGTTGTTTGAGTTGATAGATAAACTGCACCGCCTGGTTGACATTGGAGATGGCGACGGTTTCGGTAATCTCGAAGCAGATCATCGAAGGGGCGATATGATGCAGCCAGAACTGTTCTCGTAGGAAGGCCAAGAAGCGCTCATCATTGAAACTAGCTCCTGAGAGATTGACCATATAAAGGGGTTTCGGCTGTTGCCACTGGTCTGGTAAATGACGCAGTTGGGAGAACAGTTGTCGCACCACCCAGCGGTCAATAGCGGGCATCAAATCATAGCGTTCAGCGGCGGGCATAAAGGCCCCTGGACTAACGATGTTGCCATGTTCGTCTTGGAGACGCAGCAGGATTTCATAGCGATCGCGCGATCGCCGTTGTGGGTCCGCCGGAACAATCCGTTGGGCGTATAAACAGAAGCGATCCTCCTCTAAGGCTTTAACAATCCGCGACACCCATTGCATATCGCCATGACGTTGCACCATGTCATCGTCATCACTTTGATAAATCTGTAAACGGTTGCGCCCGGCATCCTTAGCGGCATACATAGCCGTATCGGCGGCACTGAGGACATGAGCCCAACTATCGGTTTGGGCGTTAATTTCCACGAGTCCGGCACTCGCCCCCACGGTGAAGGTGCTATCGTCCCAAACAAAGCGGAAAGCGCGAATACGCTCAATCAACCCGTTGACCTTTTCCTGAGCCTCATCGAGACTACAGTGATGTAGCAGTAGAGCAAACTCATCACCCCCTAAGCGAGCTAAGAGGTCTGCCTTGGGGGTATGGTGTTGCAATAAGGCGCTCATATGCCGTAGCAGTTCATCCCCGGCCATATGGCCACAAGTATCATTGACGATTTTGAAGCGATCTAAGTCCAGATAACAGAGAACATGAGTGGTGTCAGTGGTGCGGGAATTGGCGATCGCCGCCTCGAGACAATGTTCAAACTCCCGTCGATTGGGAAGTCCCGTTAGGGCATCATGGCGAGCCTGCCAAGATAGTTGTTGGGCTAAACTGCGAGCGGGGGTAACATCACGACAGACAAGAACTCCCCCAACGATATTGCCATCATCGAGGCGAATCGGGGCCGCCGAGAGTTCTACAAAAAATTCCTGGGTTTTATTGGCCCCCACCAAACGGCGTTCTGAGGGATCTAAGGCAATCCCGTGGCGCAACACCTGTTCGAGTAAATCTTGTACCGGGGTATGGGTTGCCTCATCCCACAGCCGTAACACCGTATCGAGAGAATGACCTTGAGCGGCGTGAGATTTCCATCCCGTCAGGGTTTCCGCCACTGGGTTGAGGGATTGAATCCGGCCGTTGGCATCGGTGGCGATGACGGCATCGCCAATGGAGTGCAAGGTCACTTGAGCCAGTTCTTTTTCACGAATCAGGGCCTGCTGAATCCGTTGGCGATCGCGGACTTCCCGTTGCAATTGCCGGTTCGTCCGGGCCAGTTCCGCCGTGCGCTCCTGAACCCGCTGTTCGAGGTCCTCCTTGGCTTGCCGAACTTCCTCTGAGGCTTGCTTGCGTTCAATGGCATAGCGCACGGAACGGGCCAGCAGTTCCGTGTTAGCCTGGCGTTTGAAGAGATAGTCTTGAGCCCCCGATCGCATGGCTTCGAGGGCGAGATCGTCATCATCGGTGTTGGTTAACACCACAATTGGCACTTGAGGACGAACCTTGGCGATCGCCGTCAGGGATTCTAACCCCTGGCTATCAGGCAACGTCAGATCGAGCAGAATCACATCAAAGGACTGCTCATGCAGGATAGCGATCGCCGCCTGTAGGCGAGACTGACAAGTCCACCTAAAACGAGTCGGGGAGGCTTGTTTGAGTAGCTCTTGCAGTAGCCTAGCTTCGGCAGGATTATCCTCAATCAGTAGGATATTGACTGAGTTAACGGACATATTAAAAGTAAACTATTTTAAAGTCTTGTCTATATTATGCAATCTTTGTTCCTCCAAATCGGACTTTAACCTGAATATAGATACAAAACTTAGTATTTGTTAGGGAATAATCACAACTTAGCCCAACGACATCAGGAGCGGCTTAAGATGAAGGGTCGATGGGCAGGATCAGCTCAAGGGACACTTAACCATTTTCCTCAGATTATCTTAATGATCCCCACTACAAGAGATCTGATTTGAGTGCCGATTGTCGCGCTTCCTAGTCATAAATCTTGGGTCTTTTACCTCCTCATGATAAGATTTATGCCGTCTCTCACGCATCGAGAGGGAGCGTCACAATCTCAAGCCAAAAGCGCTGAATTGTCTCGATAATTGATAACAACTGCTGCAAATTTTGTGATTTCTGAATGTAACAGTTGGCATGAAGGCGATAACTTTCTTGAATATCTTCATCATTATTCGAGGTGGTTAAGACCAAAACTGGAATCTGAGATAAGTTAGGATTTCCTTTCAATTCCGCCAACACTTCCCGGCCATCTTTTCGTGGCAAATTCAAATCCAGGAGGATCACATCGGGCAAAACTGCATTCTCATAGGGGGGCCGTTGATGTAAATACTCCATGGCTTCGACCCCATCTTTCACCGCCACCATCTCATGAGATAACTGACTTTCCTTAAACGCCTCCTGAATCAAGCGCACATGAGCTAGATTATCTTCAACCAGCAAAATTTTTCGACGTTTCATCCCAACTACATCCAAAGTGAATCACTCCCCTTAAACATCCTCAACGGGTTCGAGGCGACAGACGGGGAGCGTAAAATAAAAGCGAGCTCCACTGCCAAGAGACGATTCTACCCAAATGCGTCCACCGTGACGTTCCACAATGCGTTTGCAAATGGCCAAGCCAATGCCGGTGCCGGGATATTCATCGCGGGTATGTAAGCGCTGGAAAATCGAGAAAATCCGGTCTGCGAACTGGGGTTCTAGGCCAATGCCATTATCCTCAATACAGAAGCGCCACATCTCATCGTCTCCCTTAGCACTGATACGAATCCGTAGAGGCGACTCACCATGAAACTTGAGGGCATTGCCAATCAAATTCTGGAACAGTTGCATCAACTGAATCTCATCAGCCATCACATCGGGTAAAGCATCTGACTCAATCATGGCATGACTCTCCTCAATGCGACCCTGTAAATTGGTTCGCACCCGCTCAAGAACAGTATTCACGGATACGGGACGAAATGGCTCACCGCGAGATCCAACCCGGGAGTAGGCCAGGAGATCATCAATCAGACGCTGCATATGGGTGACGCCTTCGACAGCAAAGCCGATAAACTCATGAGCATCTTGATCGAGGCGATCGCCATAGCGCATCTCCAGCAACTGCACATAACTCGACACCAAATTTAACGGTTCTTGCAAATCATGAGAGGCCACATAAGCAAACTTCTCTAACTCCGCATTCGAGCGTTCCAACTCCTGAGTTAACTTCGCCAAAGCATCGGCCTGACGAATCACCACCTTCAAAATGGCATCCCGTAACGCCAAGGCGGCCTCGGTTTCCCAATCTTGCCAGGGGAGCGATTGGCCCTTCACCTGTTCAGACCATTCGGCAAACGAGCCTCGTGGCGAAAGTCGCACCATTCCATCATCATCCAGATGGCTTTCTATAACATGGTTGGGGTCCCCGGCCCAACGCACGGTTTGGCGATATTCAGGGCGAAACCAGAGAATATAATGGCGTAGGGCCGGCGAAATGGCGATCGCCAGCACCCCACTCCCCACCTGACGATAACAAACGGCGGTTTCATCAATATCTTCTAGGCGATCGCAGGCAAAGACCTGATCATCCCTGATTTGAGCCTCAATACTGGGGACTAAGCGCAAAATTTGTAACTGGGAGGGGGTTTGTCCCACAAAATCACAGACCCCATCCCGATAAATAACAGCCCCCGATGCCGCCACCATGCCTAAAAACGTATCTTCATGGTCTAACGCACCTTTGACCCAATCTTGAGTTTCCGACATCGACTCGAGTAAGTGGGATAACTTACCCTGACAGGCTACGCGATCGGCATATTCTGTGGTCTGACTTTTGACCGATAACTCCAAAGATATGGCCTGAACCAACAACGTACAGGCTTCGAGTTGGGACTCCCGCAGATATTTCGGGGTTAGGTGATGGCAAGAAATCAGACCCCAGAGTTGCTGCTGTCGAAACAGAGACATCACTAGGGTCGATCGCACCCCCATATTTTGTAAATAGGTCTGGTGACAGGAGACAACCCCCCGTAACTCACAATAGGTTAAATCCAGGGGCGCTCCAGTTTGAGGATTTTCCCGAGGAACCAGTGGCACATTCTCAACATGAGCATCGGGAATCAGGCGACTATAGTTGCGACTAAACAGATGACGACAGGGACGAGTATCAGCATCAGGGTAATGCAGGCCCAAATAGGCCGGGAGATCCTCTCGCTTCGCCTCAGCTACGACAATGCCATGGCCTTGAGGATTAAACTCATAAGCCATCACCCGATCAAATCCTGTGAACTCATAAAGACTCTCAACGCCGGTTTGACAGAGTTGTTGGATATTGTCCGTCATCTGTAACTGACGTACATGAGAGCGCACCATTTGGTAAAACCGGGTTAGGGAGATCTCCGTCTCCTGACGTTCGGGTTCCAACTCCAGAACGAGGATGCCATCCGGGTTGCGATGAACCCGTCCTTGAAAGGATTTAGCCTGATTCTCAACCTCAAGGGTGAGACTTAAGCGAGGGGGAATGGTGGGATCGAGTTCCGAGGCGGCAGCTTCCAAGGCCTGACGCTGTTTGGCATTGAAGAGGTCAGCGAGGGATTTTCCCAACAGATCTTGGGGGGGGATAGCTAAGAAGGCTTCGCTATTGCCACTAATCTGGAGTAGGAGGCGATCGCCGCGATCGCCTGGCTCGGACAAAACAAGCACCATTCCGTGAGGTTGAATGCTGTCGTAATACTGAATGGGAGCTTCGATATCTATCATCTATTCCGTTCTGGGTCAGTTACTCATCTGAGACGGGCTGCAAATGATCCACCCAATCCAAGAGATAATGGGCCAGTTGCAGTTTGGTGCAGGAGTTAATTGAGGTTTGATTGCCATTGGCATCAATAAACACCGCTTGATTGGTGGTGCTGCCAAACCCAGCATCAGGGACATCGACGGGATTGGCCACGATCGCATCGAGTTTTTTGCGCCGTAACTTCTGCAAGGCGGGGGCAACAATATCGCCGGTTTGAGCGGCAAAGCCAATCACTCGTTGCTGATGTTGTTTCTGTGCCGCCAACTCGGCCACAATGTCGGCCACCGGCACGATGGGGAGAGACTCGGGAAGCTTATCTTTGGCCAACTTTTGCCCGTAGTATTGAGCCGGTTTCACATCAGCCACCGCCGCCGCCATCACCACCCAGTCCGCTTGGGGAAAATGCTGCTGCATCTGCTGACGCATTTCCTCGGCATTAGTGACGGGAATACTGTCAATCTCAGACAGTTGGGCAATGGCGTTAGCATTGAGACAACTATGAACCAAGGTCACCTTGGCCCCCCGATGGGCCGCCGCTTGAGCGACAGCCACTCCCATTTTGCCGGTGGCGGGATTGCCAATAAAGCGAACCGGGTCAAAATACTCTCGTGTTCCCCCGGCACTAACGAGGATGTGATATCCCGCTAAATCTTGTTTACCACCACTATGGAGGAGGGATTCGATGTGGGTGACGAGGCGATCGCCCTCGGCCATGCGGCCCACACCCACGCGATCGCAGGCCAAAAGCCCCGCTCCTGGGGAAATCCCATGAAAGCGAGGATTCTCTTGTAATCGCTGCCAATTTTCCTGAACGGTTTGTTGTTCCCACATATCCGTGTTCATCGCCGGTGCGAGTAACACGGGACAGGTTGAGGCTAAGACAACATTGGTTAGCAGGTTATCGGCAAACCCGTGACTGAGTTTGGCCAGGGTATTGGCGGTTAGGGGCGCAATGGCAAAGACATCAGCCCACTCTCCTAATTCAATATGTAGGGGTCGTCCATGAATCGACTGCCAGAAGCTCTCATCGGTGTAGGCGGGATGCCGTGATAAGGTGGCCAGGGTTAAAGGAGTGACAAAGGCCTGCGCCCCCGATGTGAGAATGACGCGAACCTCAGCCCCGTCCTGAACCAGTCTGGAGACCACCTCACAGACCTTGTAGGCTGCAATACCGCCGGTTATGCCGATGAGAACCCGTCGTCCTGTCAGTGATGCCATGGAAGACCCGAAAACTACAGTTGTCGGCGATCGAAAGCATCATCTCGGGGAGTTAGCTTTCGTCGCAGTCTTCAAATTCTAGTAGATAACTGTAGGGTTCGACGAGGTCAGGACGCTCAAAGGCGATCGCCCGCAGTAGGTGCCAGTCTTCGAGTCCTTCAAACGGATTTGGATAATCATCCGCATCTAGTCGATTCGCTAAGAGCTTCACTTGGTCTTCGGTGACAGTGGATAAATCGTCCCGAGACACAGTAATCGTGGTCATGACGGTCGCCTCCCTATTCCTAGAATGCACAACACAATTCCCTAGAGCAATTGCATCTTAAACATGATGCAATCAGGGGAACCCACTCGAAACCCGGCCTTAACCGCATCTCGATGGCTTCTAACAAACCCCTTAGCTTTCATCTTAGGACATTCAGGGGCGATCGCCCCAGGAGTTAACCTTTCGCAATCTCGATCGCCAATCTGGTCATGATTACCCCAGGGACTCCTTCTCAGAGGAATCTGCTAATACATCCAGGCTAAACTGTCGTAACCGCACCACTTCCAGCGGACAAATCTCATGAGCCATATCAAACTCGTGATACTCCACCGCAGTCCCCGCCGCCGTCAGGGTATCACGAGTTCGCTGAGCCGCCGTCAGAGGAACCACCCGATCAAAGCGCCCGTGCATGACTAACACCGGCGGAATGGGAGCCTGAAACTGCGGTTCTCCATGGAGATAGCCGCTCATCGCCACCAACCCCGCCAAGGGATAATGGAAGCCCACATCCAACGTCATCGCTCCCCCTTGAGAGAACCCCCCTAAAATCGTTTGACTCAGAGGAATCCCCGAGTGACGCTCAAAATTATCCAACCAAGCGGCGAGTTCAGCACGACTTTGCTCTAATCCCGTATAGGCTTCGGTTTCGAGGTCGTACCACATCTTGCCCCCAGGGACTAGGGGATGTAGCAGTGGCGCTTCGAGACAGAAACAGAGATAATCGGGCAGGTCTAAAATTGGCAGTAAGGAGGCTAAATCGCGAGCATTGGCCCCCCAACCATGGAGAAGGACTAAGGCGCCTCTCGGCTCTAGTCCCGTTTCTGGTCGTATCTCAATGGCATCCATGTTGTTTGCTGTTTCTTGACAGTTGTGTGATCGTCAGTTGTGTGATCGTCAGTTTTGTGATCGTCAGTTTTGTGATCGTGACCGGTTATCCGTTGATTCGGCTGATTCGGCAAACAGGGTGTCATTTTCAGTAATACCACGTATGTTGCCTCAGTCTTGAGCTACGGAGAGAATTTAAGTAATACCACGGATATTGCGTCAGTATTGAGCTACAATTGAACTCAAATTGCTCAACTGGTAGGCTCATTCAAGAACGTTGCCTGGTGCAATGTCCCCCGACTGTTTTGCCAAACGTTGCCAAACAATCTGAATCTCGTTATTCAGGTTGTCATCGGCTCTTGGTCATCTACAACATATGTCCCGAAATAATGACTCATTCTCCGGCTCGGAAAGTCAATCCCGACTCGATTGATGCGTTTCCTCGTCGCTTATCGCACCCAGCCCCGCCCGTCATGAATCGTTCCAACCGGGCTACATCGCTGCCTAGGGAAGCCAACAGCGAGTTCTCTTCCTCTGGCACGGTCTTAGCTGCGGATCACGGCTTAATGGCGCCTTCAGGAGCTAGATATGCGCCTCACAACCGTGGTAGAGGGGTAACTCAGATCCCCTTAGCGGCGCCGACGGGGGACTGGCCCGATCCCCTCTCGCGCCAGCCCAACACCCCGACTCAGACAGACTGGCAGAAACAGCGGGCGATCGCCCAAGCTCGGGTCGCCGCTCTACAACAACAACATAATCAAATCCTAGACGCAGAACGTCGTCAGTTACATTTAGAACTGCTGATCATCCTCCTAACCCTTCTAGGGGCAGCCAGTTGGGGGATTTGGCATTGGTATGACCCAGCCCTTGTCTCTTTGCCGGGCCGACAACAGCCACAGGATGAGGTCGAATCCATCCCCGCCGGGCCACTCCAGGCTGAGTTAGACAGGACCCCCCCAGCCAGCGGCGTTCCTCACACCAATTCCCAGGAGATAGCGGCCAACCCGACTGAGACGGTGGCCGCTCCCACAGCAGAGTTAAGCGAGAGCGTCAGTGAGGACGCCGACGACGGCTCAGGTGCGATCGCCCTCGGGAAACTAAAATCCGCCAAAGCTCCTTCAGTCGAAGTGTTGAGCGAACCGTTGTCCCAAGACGAAACCTCCCCCCTAACTCGCATTGCTCGCAGCTCCAAGCGACCCATTGAAGGGTTGGCGGCCAGTTTACCGCCTGCTCTCGATCAGCCGGTTGATCGCAACTGGCGTATTGGCGGCTATCGCGTCAGTGATATCTATCTACCTTGTCAACGGGCCGACGCCTCCGACTGTCGCCGCCAACATCCCGTCACCGGCTCTTGGGATGTCTCCCATTGGGGCGTTGATTTAGCGATGCCGTATGGTGCGCCCCTCTACGCGGTTGGGAAAGAAGGAGCTGATGTGAAGGTCTCCTGTTATTACGATGGTGCTAAGGGCCTCGTGGCCCAGTTCAGCAGCAGTAGTTTTCCTACCTATGAGTTTGAAGCCTTCCATCTCAGTGACTGTATTCCAGGCGTTCATTCCGCCGGTGATTTAGTGGCAGCGGTTGGAAATAGTGGCATTTCCAATGGGCCGCATTTACATTGGGAGACCTATTGGTATGGACGACGGGTGAATCCTCCTCGTTGGTCTCTGGAGTTTGTGGTCACAGGAGATATTCAGGTCAATACCTCGGATAAGTACGTGTATTAGCCAGTTTGTAATCAATCAATCCTTTGCGAAAATAGGCGTATAAACCACTTGAAAAGCCGAATACTTCCGTGATCAACCCGGTTCCCACAGCTACTTCTGTGGGCGGTTTTAAGATAATAATAAACAGAGGCGTGAAGAAGGTTGCGCCCTCTACTCCTGAGGCCATGGCGATGGTGGCAATGACAACCGAGATGGGAAACATAAACCAATAGTCGAGACTCATAGAAACTAGACAAAATCGCTACTATCTGTAATTGAGAAAAGCCAGTTTTTAGACTGGCTCTGTCTCATTAAATCTACGACGACCGATCGCCTTTGGATGTTAAGTCGTCACTTGAGTCACGAGCTGGCCACGTCAAGACTTACCACTGGTGAGGGGCTCTTCCATCTGAGACGAGTCCCAACCTGAACTGGGTAAACGAGGCGGACGAGGACGACCTGAACGGTGCAGCAGGGTATAAAAACAGGGAACAATAAACAGCGTTAACACGGTGGCTAGGGACAATCCAGAAAAGACGACAATCCCTAACGGCTGCAAAAATTCCGAGCCTTCACCGACCCCAAGTGCTAGAGGCAATAAGCCCAAAACCGTTGTCACCGTGGTCATCAAAATTGGTCGTAACCGTTGTGGAGCTGCTTCTAACATTGCCTCATAATAGGTTAACTCATTTTTCAGGCGAATTTGATTGGCTAATTCCACCAAAAGAATTGCATTATTTACCACAATCCCCACCAACAAAACCGCTCCAACAATTGCCGTTGCTCCGACAGCAGTATCTGTTAAATATAGTCCTAAAATTCCTCCAGATAGAGCTAATGGCACAGTTAAAATAATTGCCAAGGGGTCAATCAAAGAGTTATATTGAACCGCCATGACCACAAAGACCATAAACGTCGCCAAAGCGCCCAAAATTCGGAGTGATTCTTGCAAATTCTCATTCGTTTCGGCTGCCGAACTCGGCGCTCGTGTCACCCCTTGGGGTAGGTCTAACCCCGCCAAAATAGCATCCACTTCAGCCAGAGCATCACTGAGATTTGCCCCGTCCGTGAGACTCCCTTCAATCAGAAAAATCTGACGTTGATTAATGCGTTGAATTTCCCCTGGGGCAACTCCAGGACTAATCTCACTAATATCACCTAAACGCACCAGGTCATTAGCCGGCGTAAACAGGGGAATCGACCCTAAACGACTGGCACGTTGAATCGTCCCCGTCGGGTATTGCATCCGCACATCAATGAGGCGATCCTCTCGTTGAATTTGCGTCACCACAGACCCCTCTAATGCCGTCTGGATGGTTTCACCAATGGCTTGAGCCGAGAGTCCTAACTCCGAGGCCCGCTCCCAATCTGGGCGAATTTGAATCTCCGGCTGGGGGTCTTCGGCATCGGGTTGATATGTCGCCAGAGTGGCTTGTTGTTCTAGGGCGGATAACACCAGTCGTCCGGCCTCTTGGAGACGCTGAGGATCAGTTCCTTGTAACATGACATCGATATCATCCCGAGTGGGAGAGTTACTGAGAATGAGTCCTCGCACCGAGCCGGGACGCATCCGAACTGAGGTATCAACTAAGGGGATATCTTGGCTGATTTGGCGGTTAACTCGTCCGATATAGGCAGCGACGTTGGTTTCAGGGGTGAGGGCGATGGTGCTTGAGGCCCGTAGGGAGTTGGCACTGGTGGAGGTGCCAAATAGGAAGCCGCCGGCGGTACTGAAGGCATATTCGGTTTCGGGTTGGGATAATAAGAGGTCGTCGATCGCCGCCATCACCTGTCGGTTATCGGAGACGGTGGTTCCGGGAGGAAACTGGGCCACCAGTTGAGCTTGGCCGGTATTGATGCGTGGCAGGATTTCCTGGGAAAGTTGCCCGGCCATCCAGACGCTACCACCACCGAGGACAATGACCGCCAGGGCAATGGTTAACAGGCGTATCCGCAAGATTCCTGAGAGGAGTTTTCGGTAGCCGCTGGTGAGGAGGTTAATGAAGCGGCCAAACAGCCAAATGGGAGGGAGGCGATCGAGTCGTAAGGACCAAGGAATGGCTAAGAGTCGCGCGGCTAAGGAGGGAACCACGGTTAGGGCGATCGCCATCGAAGCCGCAACGGCAAAACTGATGGTTAAAATCAACTCGTTGAATAGAAGAGAGATAAAGCCTCCCAACATCAGAAAGGGAAGCACAGCGACGAGGTTGGTACTTGTCGAAGCCAGCAGGGCCGATTCCAATTCTTGGGCGGAGGTTTCGGCTTGTTGGCGTACTCGTTGGGCAAACTGCTGTTTGGGACTGAGGGTTGAGTGACGATAGAGAGGTTCTGAGTTACTGCTGTGCTGTTGATTGCGGGCATTTTCGACCCCTTTGGCGATGTTCTCAAGCATAACAATGGCGTTATCCACCACAATTCCCACACCCAGGGCCAGGCCCCCAAGGCTAAAGACATTCAGGGAGAGTCCAAACAGGCCCATGAGAATCATGGCGGTGAGGGTAGCCAGAGGAATCGCTAGAACCACGATTAGGGTTTGACGTAAGGAGCCGAGGAAGAGTAACACGGCGATCGCCGCCAGCCCCGCTCCCGAGAGTCCAGCGGTAATCACGTTTTGAATGGAACTGCGGATAAAGCGAGATTCATCGAGGGTGGTTTCAATCTGCATATCCTCAGGAATTAGACCTGAGTTGCGGAGGTCCTGGACACGTCGCACCACCCCTTCGACGACTTCGACGGTATTGGCTTCGGGTTGTTTCTGAATACTCACCTTCACCGCTGGCTGACCGTTGAGGGTCACGAAAACTCGTTGTTCTTCGCTTCCATCAATGACCTGGGCCACATCTTCGACGTAGAGTTGACGATTGCTGTTCTCCCCGTTGCTAGTCCCACTGACCGCGATGCGGCGAATCTCTTGCACGGTGTTAAAGCGTCCTGCGACTCGGGTTAGGGCTTCGGAAGACCCCCCCCGGATTAACCCGCCGGCGGTATCTTGGTTACGTTCGCGCAGAGCGTTGGAGATATTGGAGATATTGAGTCCGACGGCTTGTAGGCGGTCTAAATCTAAGTTGAGGCGGACTTCTTCGCGCACCCCGCCGGAGATATCCACATTGGCGACACCGGGAACTCGCACTAATTCTCGGGCCAGTTCTTCGTCGGCAAAAATCCGCAAGTCTACGGCCCGCAGTGAGGGGGAGGTTAGGGCCATTTCATAGACGGGGAGTTGGGAGGGATCGAATTTGAACAGTCGCGGCGTATCTAGGGTATCTGGGAGGCGATCGCGGGCGCGGTTCAAGGTGGCGGTGGCATCGTTTAGGGCTTGATCGACATCCTGGCTGGGACGGAAAAACAGATCGATGCTAATGCGACCTTCTCGGGTCCGGGAGAACAGTTGCACGACCCCTTCGGTGGCACTGAGAGCTTCTTCGAGGGGTCGGGTGATATCGTTGACGGCCACTTCTGGGACAACGCCGGGGGCATCGGCCCGTAAACCAATCCGAGGATAGGTAATGCTTGGTAGCAAGTCTACGGGCATCCGGGTGACAATGAACCAACCCAAAACCATGACGGCAACGGTGAGGATTAAGGTGCCAATATGTCGCCGGATGGCTAGGGTGCTGAGACTCAGGGGTTGGTTGGACATGGGTTCAGGGGGAGGGAATGGGGACCCGAAACAGGGTTAGGACCTGCCAAGGTGTGGTCAGGTTGTCTGAAGGCGGGATGTCCTGGTTGTGACGTTCTCCCCCATTAAGCTGACGCTATAATGGGGGCTTCTAAGGTTAAAACAGAGCTAATTGCACTCCGCTCCAACACTCAGCTTCCTGCTTCAAAGGTTGAGTATCCTCTTGACCTCCACAGGCAGAGACGATGAGTCCCACCGCCTTTAACGCTCTCATTAAAATGTTGAGCGCTGCATTTTCATCCCGATCCATTTCCAGCCCGCATTGATGACATTGATGCAGCCGAATCGAGAGAGTCTTCGGAACCTTCGCACCACAACTCGAGCAGTCTACAGATGTGCCGTAAGGTGTTACCTTCACCACTCGGATGCCGCGTTTGACCGCCACTGCTTCCAAGAGCGTGATAAACTGTCCCCAAGCTGCATCTAAGACCGATTTGCTCAATCGAGTACGAGCCAGTCCCTTGATGTTTAAGTCTTCTACGGCAATGAAGTCGTGGTTTTTAACCAACTGGTGAGCCGTATTATCATGAAAATCCTGACGAATGCGTCCGACCCGTTGATGGACGCGAGCGATGCGATTCTTTTGCTTTTCGGCATTCTTTGAACCCTTTTGTTTGCGAGCTAACTTCCGTTGTTGCCGTGCCAGATGCCTTTGAGTTTTGCGGTAGGCTTGTTGTCTGGCTACCGTTTCTCCCGTTGAGGTCGTCAAAAACTCTTTTAACCCCACATCAACGCCGACGGGAGATTTCACCTCATCTAACGGCAACAATTCGGGAACGGTTTTATCCTCCATGGAAATGCAGCAATACCACCCGTCTGCTTTGCCAACGATGGTACAAGTTTTGAGCTTAAAACCATCGGGAAGCGGACGGTGGACAATGACGGGCATCTCCCCAATTTTCGAGAGCTTTAAGACTCTATCTTGAAGATGAGCGCCTGCTTTCGGACAGTTGATGCGTGGATAAACAAATGAGCGTAACTCTCCAGGCTTTTTGAATCGAGGTCGCCCGCCGCGCTTGCCTGTTTTATCGGGAACCAGCCATCTTTCCCAGGCTTTATTTAGGCGCTGAAGGTTAACCTGTTGTGCCTCTGCCCAGATATTTTTGTACTCTGGAAATCGTTGTTTTGTTTCTTTAAGCGCCGATTGTTGAGTGTAGTAGTTAACTCGTTCGGGGATCTCTGCGATGGGTTCGGATACCAAACTGCACCGATCTAAACGGCAGCGAGTTCGTCGCAGCCAATCCAAGCGCTGACCCAGAGCGTAATTCCAGTGACGGCGCAGCAACTCTAAGGTGTGCAGCATCACGGCTTCTTGCTCGGCGCTCGGCTTGATTCGGTAGCAGTAGGCTAACATCATATTGACCACTTTACAGCTTGCCGCTTTGTATGTCAAACCCTTATGACAAAGGTTTTAGGTCTGTTTACGCGCTTACCGCTCATGTTGTTTTCGTGACGAAATACCGCCGTCAAGTTATTAACAAGGAAATTCACGATCGCCTGCATGAAATTTTCAATGAGACTTGTCAAAAATGGGAGGTTAGCCTAGTTGAGTTTAACGGGGAGGCAGACCACGTGCATTTGTTAATTCGCTACCACCCCCAAATTCAATTGAGCAAATTTATTGCCAATTTGAAAACCGTTTCTAGTCGGTTAATTCGTAAAGATTTTGCCGAGCGTCTTCGCCAAGTGTATCGCAAACCTGTCTTCTGGACGGGTTCCTATTTTGTTGCCAGTTGCGGTGGTGTAACTGTCGAGCAATTGAAAGAGTATGTTAAACAACAACAAGTGCCTCGTGAAACAGAGTAAGGACTCGTTGCACTCGAGTTGTCTGTTGGTCGGCATTCCCCACCCACTAACCTTGTCAGGTCTAGTGGGCGACCCCTGCCGACATTTAGTTGGATGGGTGTTCTGAGACATTTTCTGTCCTGGCTGTTTTTTATCCTGGCTGACCATCCTGAGACTCTAAGGGGTTCTTACCGGTCTTCTGCCCCGTTAACCATTCAACAACGCCTCAACAAACTCGTAACTCGAAAAGGGGCGCAAATCTTCAATGCCCTCTCCGGCACCAATAAAGCGGATTGGTAAACCTAACTGTTTCACCACCGCCAGCGCTACACCGCCCTTAGCACTTCCGTCGAGTTTTGTCAAGACAACGCCACTCAATTGAGCGGCTTCGGCAAAGACTTCCGCTTGACGTAAGCCATTTTGTCCTAAGGTCGCATCGAGGACTAAGAGAGACTCAATGCGAGCATTTGGGGCTTTTTTGTCGATAATACGGCGAATTTTGCTCAACTCGTCCATTAAGTTTTTCTTGTTTTGCAGCCGGCCGGCGGTGTCAACTAGCAACAATTCACTGTTTCGGGATGTCGCGGCGGCGATCGCATCAAAGACGACGGCCGCTGGATCGGTGTTTTTGCCTGGATTGGCGATGACGTCGGTATTACTACGTTGTCCCCAAATTTTGACTTGCTCGACGGCGGCGGCCCGGAAGGTATCGGCAGCTGCAATCAGACAACGATAGTCGGATTTTTGGGCCAGATGAGCGAGTTTACCGATGGTGGTGGTTTTTCCGGCCCCATTCACCCCGGTCATCAGCCAAATGTTGAATTGGTCTTTCTCGGGAATGAAGTCTGGCTTATAGCCATTTTGGTAGGGTTGGTCGAGTAAGTCCCGTAGAATTTGTTTGAGATAGGCGATCGCCTCGTCAGGAGGAAGGCTCTCGGCTCGTAATTTCTCCTGTAGGGTTTCGATGACGAAGTCGGTCGCCTCAATGCCAACGTCGGCTTGTAGTAATAAGGCTTCGATCTCAAAAACCGCATCTTTATTCAGCGGCCCCTGACCTACGATCGCCTTGAGTTGGTTAATCAGTCCTAGACGGGTTTTCCCTAACCCCTGACGCAGTTTTTTGAGCCAGGTAATCTCTTCGACGGAGATATCTTCGGGCCGACGTCCTTGAGCGGCTAGGACTTCTGCGGACCAGACAAAGTTTTCGTCGAAACTGATCGCCGGTTCGGGTTCGGGTTCGGGTTCGGCTTCTACTGGGGTTTCGATCGCCTCGGCTTTTAACCGTTCGATTCGTTCTTGACGCTCCTCACTCGCTCTCATCCAGGCGGGAACTGTCTCAGGTTCCGGCTCCGGTTCCGGTTCAGCTTCTACAGGAGTTTCAGCAACTGGCTCCGGTTGCGGTTCCGGTTCCGGTTCCGGTTCCGGTTCGGCTTCTACGGGAGTTTCTGCGGGGGGTTCGGCCACTGGCTCCGGTTCCGGTTCAGGTTCCGGCTCGGGTTCCGGCTCCGGTTCGGCTTCTACGGGAGTTTCTGTAGGAGTTTCGGCCACTGGCTCCGGTTCGGCTTCTACGGGAGTTTCTGTAGGAGTTGCAGCGACTGGCTCCGGCTCCGGTTCCGGTTCAGGTTCAGGTTCAGGTTCCGGTTCGGGTTCCGTCTCAGGGGAGTCTGTTGTGATTGTCGTCCCCTGTTGCTGTTGAATGTTCTGATACGCCGCTTTGGCCCAAGCCAGATAGTCCTCTTGGGGAGATGAGTCAGAGGTCGATTCAGATGTTGCTTCAGATGTCGATTCAGATGTTGCTTCAGACTCAGCCGTCTCCTCCTCAACGGACTCAGAAACCTCCTGAGATTCATCAGCCGTTGTCGCCTCTTGAGCAGGGGGAGTTTGCTCGGGTTCGTCTTCTTGACTGCCGCTGCGATCGAATTTACGACGAAACCAGTTAAAAACCATAATGCGCGTATTGAAACTAGACGGGTTAAAGATGGATCAAACGTATTTAGATCTTTAGATCATAAACTGGAGGGGTTTTCTGAGGCGATCGCATCATCAGATTTCCCCCGAATTGGCTCGTTTTGAGGGCGATCGCGCAGTTCCACCAGACGGCGTAAGACGCCATTGACAAAGCGATAGGCCTTCTCACTACTGTAGCGTTTGGTGAGTTCGACGGCTTCATTAATGGTAATCTGGTCTGCTGTGCCGATATAGAAAAGCTCTGCGGCAGCTAAACGTAAGATATTCTGCTCAACATGGGGGAGTCGTTCAAGTTGCCAATCGACGATCGTACCATCGAGCCGTTCATCAATGTCTTGGCGATGTTGCGTCACCGCCAGCAACAGTTCCAAGGCGTAGTCTTGAACCTCCGCCTGATTGGCCAACTGGACAAATTCCGGCAGTTCAATGGCCATTCCCAGGCGATCGATGGCGTGGCGAGTTAACTCCATGGCCTCACTCAGACTGGCTTTTGAACTGGTGATATCACTGTCGCGGATCTCTTCATCCATAAGGCGATCGTAACCTCGCTTGAGTTCCGCCGCCGCCGTCTCCAGGGATTCATGAACCTCAAGGGTCATGGCCCGAACCGCCGCCACAATAAAATCATTCAGTTGATGTTGGCTGAGTTTACTAGAATTTTTAGGAAGTTGACTTAGACTCAACAAAGCCAATTCACGGGAGATGCTACGAGCTTGCATTTTAAGTTAAAACTGTCAGTTAAAAATGAATAAGGCCAAAAGGGAAATATCAGACTCAATCCGGTATTGAACCCTGAGAATCAGGCTGAGAATACCGTCTCAATTGCGGCAGTTCCAGGATTAAGCATCAACCCTGAACCGGAAAACTGATTCCCCTTACCCTTCAACGGTTTCAGCATCCTCTTCAATGACAGGGACACTCGTCTCGATCTCTGACTTGTTTTTGCGGCGCGAGAGGAGTTGTTCCAGGGTTGGCCGCTGTGACTCAGCCAATTCTTCCGGTGGTGTAGGACAGACAATTCCACCAGAAATTAGGATTTTAAACGCATCTTCAATCGAGAGGTTCACGTTGATGGCCTCATGTTCGGGAATAATAGCGTACCATCCTGAGGTCGGGTTGGGGGTCGTCGGCACAAATACACTCAGCATCGGATCAGACATTTGGCTTTGAATACTACTGCTGATGCTTCCGGTTACGAAGGCGATCGCCCAGATCCCTTTCCGGGGATATTCCACTAGGATGACGCGCCGAAATTTACTATTTGAGTCTTGTAGAAGTGTCTGTAAGAGTTGCTTTAAGGTTTTGTAAACCGATCCCGCCAGGGGAATCGCTTGGACTAGGGTTTCTCCAAAATCGAGGAGCCACCGTCCAACGATATTTCGCGCCATCAAGCCAATTAAAAGAATCCCCAACAAGGGAACAGCTAACCCCACTAGGAGATTCAACAAATTCACCAAAATTGGGTTGAGTCCATCAAAGGGATTAATTTGCTTGGGGATACTGGTTAAAAAGTCAATCGTCCAGTTGGCGATGACCAAGGAAATCCAGATGGTGGTGGCCAACGGAATAATAACCAGCAATCCTGCGATTAAATCGTTTTTTAAATCTTGCCGTAAACGTTGCAGCACGGATACCTTACTCTCATCCAAAAGAGCGATCACTGAGTCGACTGACCTTATTCCCCTAAACCAGCGTCAACCAGCACTAGGGCTTACGGTTCGCCATTAAACGTAATGTCCTTATCTTAGAAGATGTGAAGAATTGTTGCAAAGGGGGCAGGACAGCCAACGGAGGTCGCGACTCGGGCGACGGGTTGATGGGGATCACGAATCTCCCCAGTTCAAGGGTAACATCCATCGGATCGTCCCTAGGGACCGAACCGGTCAAAAGGGGGTTTTGACCACTGAACTTGTCTTCGAGGAGGGTGGCTGTACGCCATCGCTGATGGGTTCGGGTCGAGGGGGGACATAACCTTGTTGTTTCAACTCACGGACTTTCAACAAGATCAGATATTCATAAAAGGATTGTAGGGTACACCAGGCAACGCCGGCTTGTCCGTCGAGAAACCCACCGAGGAAGATGTACATATAGAGGAATCGTACCAAGGGACGCAGGGGAAGCCTCAGGGATAGGTCTTTCAAGGCCCGTCGCCGCTCAACTTCCGTGGCCCCACACAAGAGGTTACGCCATTGAATCTTACCGTAGTGAAGTTGACGCAGAGTTTCCTTCGCCTCATCCGTTGAATAGCGGTTATGCTTTTCTATCCAACGGTTTAACCCTTTGCCACAGGTATAGTGGGGATAGGTTTCCTGTAAAAAAGATGTCGGCCCGTCACAGACTTCTCGTTCAGTATGGCCGTAATCGTCAAACCAAACTTTATCCTTACGGAATAACCGCAGTTGGTAGCGAGGGTATTGGGTACTGTGGCGAATCCAACGCCCCATAAACATGACTCGTTCTGCCACATAATAGCCGATACACTGGTCTTGCTCAATCGCGGCCAGGCATTCGGCGAACAGTTCAGGGGTCATGCGCTCATCGGCTTCGAGGATATACACCCATTCATGGCGGGTGGGAATCGATCGCAGCATCCAAGTCCGCTGTTTCCCGTGGCTTTCAAAGGGGTGTTGCTCGACGCGAACGCCATAACTCCGGGCAATCTCGACGGTGCGATCGCTACTCAAAGAATCCACAACAATGATATCGTCTGATCCTTGAGCCGACTCAATACATTCAGCAATATCAATTTCTTCGTTGTAAGTCAGGATGTAGATCGAAAACATAGACTCGGGGACAACAGCATAACGTTAAAAAAGAGCACCGAGACGGTGTCCCCTAGACCCTCGGCTCATTCACCGAGAGACTGGACACCGTACTGGCTTGAGCAGGCCCACCCTAATCTCGAAATTGGTTAACTTAGTTGGCGGATGGTGCTTGGCGTGCGGCCCGGCTAGGACGCATCATTCCTTTGAGTCCAGTCCAGCCAATGAGAATGTAGCCAATGGCCAACAGCAACGAGCTAGTCCCAATTCGGAATGCCGATTTCCAGGCGGCTAGACGAGTCTGCCGTTCTAGTTCTAACTCTCGCTCGCGGATTTGTCCGCTCAACTGTTCGGGAAGTTGTGCTGCTTGTTCATCCAAAAAGCGATCAATCTCCTCGGGATTTTCCTGGGAGGCTTCTAATAAAGCCCGCAATTGATCAGGGGTTTGCTGACTCTCAAGCAGTTGATTGACCTGGGCCGGGTTCTCCAAAAGGCCTCTCAATTGGTTTTGGAGTTGCGTGCGTTGTTGGGTGACTTGTTGTTGAAACTCCTCGCTCCCCAACTGGACATTTAACTCGGTTTCCGCTTGACGTGCTTGCTGCTGGATATCCTGTAAACGGCTACTGCTTTGCATCCGTACATCGTTAAAGTGAATTGCTGTCACTAAAAGAAAGACAACACCAAGAAGACTTGAGAGAATTAGCCCCCAGAAGCGCAAATCCTGCCATTTCTTACGAGGGAGAGCCGTTGCAGCACCGGAGGTATCCATCCAATAGCCGGCAAAGGTTAGGGCAATCCCAATCATGGGAATGATACCGCGATCGACAATCGTTGAGGCAAACTCAAGTCGCCAGGGTAAGTCTAAGGGTTGATAGGGAGCCGGGATAATCAAAACGTCAACGAAGGACGAGATAATCAATAATAGACCGACGACTTTCAGGCTTCGTGCTGCTAGAGATGAGGGTTTACGGGAATTTGAAGTTTTCATGCTATAGGTAGTCTTAAAGCGCTTCTTTTCTAAATTAGCCGATTAGACTGATTTTGCGTAAAATTGGTGACTCTGACTCATTTCAGCCCCTGGCTGAGTTACATTTTATGAACTTTTCTTGATTTTGGAGCCGACTGACTATGATTGTCGATCATCGCCCTCAAGTCCGCCAGGTGTTGCTGGTCACCTTGGCCCTGAATCTCTTAGTGGTCATCATTAAGGGAAGTTTAGGATGGTGGACTGGCTCCCTGAGTTTAGTCGCTGATGCGCTCCATAGCACCACCGATAGTGCGAGTAATATCCTCGGATTGGTGACGAGTCAGTTATCGTCTCCCAAACCCGATCGCGAACATCCTTATGGACATCAGAAGTTTGAAGCCATTGGTGCTTTGGGGATTGCGGCGTTTCTGGGGGCGGCGTTTTTCGAGATTCTCAAGGGGGTGTTAGAGCGTCTGTTGGCTGATGAGAACCCCGTGACGATGTCTCCGCTAGTCCTCTGGCTAATGCTCTTTGTGTTGGGGGTTAATATCCTCGTCACCTACTATGAGCGACGAGTCGGCCTGAAACTCGGCAGTAAAATTTTGATTGCCGATGCTCACCATACCATGAGTGATGTCTGGATTACGATTACGGTGATGCTAGGGCTGATTGGGGTGTGGCTGGGGTATCCCCAGTTGGATATTCTCTTGGCGATTCCGGTGGCTGGGTTAGTCTTTCGCAGCGGCTGGGAGGTGTTGCGGGAGAATCTCCCCTGGTTGATTGATGAGATGGCGATCGCCCCCGAAGCCATCCATAATCTAGTGATGGAGGTTCCTGGGGTCATCAATTGCCATGATATCGCCTCGCGGGGCTTAAATGGCCGCCAGTTGTTTGTGGAAATGCACGTTGTGGTTGATGCTCAAGATTTGGCAACGGCTCATGGTATTACTGAAGATATTGAAGCGAAACTTGAAGATCGTTTTTCCCCCATTCGCCTCACGATTCATATGGAACCGCCGAACTATCAATCTGAGAAGATCAGTTACGGCGATGACTCTGATGGATGACGCTGATGGATGACTCTGATAATGGGTAAAGATGTTGATGTTTTGTTTTGGACGATTGATTTTTAGCCGTTAATTCCTACATCAATATGCCAAAAATATGTCTAAAAAATATGCTCTAAGCCACCTCTGGGAGTCTGTAACGCCTAATTCTCTCGTTTTCGATCCCGATCGCCTCACTCATCTTCCCGACCCCGTACAACGCTACCTGAACCATAGCATCGCCCCAGGAACGCCCCTGGCCACCGCTGTTCGCCTACGGATGCACGGCCAGATCAAACTCAACACCTGGACTCCCTTCCAAGCTGAACAAGTCATTGTTTGGAATCAGGGAATGATTTGGAGTGCAACGGCCTGGATGAAGGGAGTTTTGCCCATTTTGGGGGCTGATTCACTCATCGATCGCTGCGGACGCTTAGAGTGGAAACTCCTAGGACTGATTCCGGTAATGACGGCGGACGGAGACGACATCACCCGTTCGATTATTGGACGAATGCAAGGGGAAAGTATTTGGCTTCCGTCGGTTTTGGCCAATGGCGATCGCCCCTGGACGGTTCTCAATGACCGTGAAATTGAAACTCCAATTCACCTATTGGGAGAAACGACGCGATTACGCTTACATCTTAGTCCTCAAGGACAAGTGCAACGTATCGCTTTTCAACGTTGGGGAAATCCTGATGAAACTGGTTATGGCGATCGCCTCTTTTCGGGAGTCATGGATGCAGAAACAGAGGTAGCTGGCTATCGAGTTCCCAGTCAGTTTTCCGTCGGTTGGGGCCAGGTTGAGTCAGATAACCTCGACGAGACGGCCTTTTTCCAAGCGACCCTCGATCGCCTCACCTATCGCTGATGATTAAAACGCCAGTCTCCGTAGATAAGGAAGAGACGCCGCCATAAAAAATAGGGTCAATTGAGTCAGCACAATACTTGGACCCGAGGGTAAATCAAAAAGAGCAGAGAGCAACATTCCTCCAACAGCACTAACTGCACCAATCAGAGAAGAAATGATGATATAATGGGAAAATTTGCCGGCAATAAATTGGGCGGCAGATGCCGGAATAACCACAAAGGCACTGATGAGTAATACTCCAATTGCTTTGATAGAAATACCCACAACTAAAGCCAATAAAACAATAAATAACATTCGCTGGGTCGAGACTGAAATCCCCCGAGCCATGGCTAATTCTTCGTGAAGGGTTACGAGCATTTGAGTATTCAAAGTTAACCCCACAAATAAGACACAAACCACAAGCAGAACGGCACTAAAGACCAAATCTCCGGGGCGAATTGCTAAAATATCTCCAAATAAAAGATTGTTGAGTCCTCCCTTATATTGACCCACAAAACTGAGTAAGATAATGGCTAGTGCTAATGACGAAGAATAGACGATATTCAAAAGAGCATCTGTCCAAAGTTTCGTTTTTTCTAGTAAGTAGGATACAACGAGGGCAAAAACAACGGCAAAGGGTAATAAGACCACGGTTGGATTGAGTCCAAATACTATGCCTAGGCTGATTCCCAGGAGGACTGAATGCCCTAAGGTATCACTAAAAAATGATAACTGTCGTAATATGGCAAAACTCCCGAGGAGTCCTCCCATCATGCCAGTTAAAACACCACCAATTAAGGCGCGGTGCATGAACGGAAGTTGAAACAAATCGACAACACGAGCGAGTTCAACAGTCAAAGACATGACCATGAGAGTTTAATAATGAGAATGGTGGTAGGGAGTGCGGTCATTTCCGTAGGCGGCGACGAGATTTTCAGGAGAAAGGGCAACTTCGGGAACTCCCTGACAGCGTAGGGTTCGGTTAAGACAGAGGACGCGATCGCAATGTCGCCGGACCATTTCTAAGTCATGGGAAACCTGCAAAATTGCCCAGCCTTGCTCTTGTTTCAATTGATAGAGGAGTTGATAAAACTCCGACTCACTTTGAATATCTAACCCAGCAGGCGCTTCATCTAAAATCAACAAACTTCGGGGACGAACTAAACAGTACGACAGTAGCACTCGCTTCATCTCTCCACCTGAGAGATTGCTGATGGGTTGCGATCGCAAATGAGCCGCATCAACCCGCGCTAACGCCTGACGCACATGGTGAAATCGCGCTCTCGCACCCACCCAAGGAAGACGGATTCCCGGTGCATCCCAGCCTAAGCCAACCAACTCTTCAACAGTGATTGGAATGCGACGATCAAAGAGGAAATTTTGGGGCAGATAAGCGATTTGCTCGCGAACCTGGGACGGGAGTTTTCCTTGACGGCTTAACGGCTGTCCCAAGATAAAAACATCACCAGTTTTTCTCGGCAAAATCCCTAACAACGCTTGAACAAGCGTACTTTTACCCGCACCATTCGGGCCAACAATAGCGGTGTCTGTACCCGCATCCAGGGAAAACGAGACCTCTTGCACGGCGGCATAGGTCTCACGATAAACCGTTAAGTTATCAACGGTCATTACAGTATCACTCAAGCTTTCCCTCCGTTATCTTAGTTAGCCTTAAACCGGTATTGTACCGCTGGATTGATGTGGTCTTTTGCGGCTTTTTAATGACTGACGCGGGCCAGCTCAGGTTTCTCAAGCTCCCACCAAGACTGAGCCGAACCCGCAAAGGCTGACTGGAGATTCGCCAAATTCTCACGCATCATCGTCAGATAGGCCTCGGGTTGCATATCCTCAGGACTGAAGGCTACTGCTACGGGACTAAAAATACTGACATTGATGTCTAAATCTCTGGCTAACGCACTAAAGGTCTCTTCTCCGGCTTGAGGTTCAGCCAGAAGGGTTTTGAGATTGGTTCGGGCCACTTGGTCTGAGATTCGCTGTACATCTCCGGGAGATGGATTGGACTCGGGGACATCTACCAAGAAATCGCTTTCTAAATTGTAGCTCTCGGCAAAGTAGGGGGCAAAGTCATGAAACACAATAAAGGTTCCTCCCGCATAAGGCTCTAAGGCGTTGCTAATGTCAGCATCGAGATCTCGTAACTGTTCAATATACGCGGCTGCATTGGCGGTGTATTCGGCTTCTCCCTCGGGATCATGGGTGATTAGACCATCGCGGATGTTTTCGACTTGTTGGATTGCTCGCTTGGGATCGAGCCAGATGTGAGGATTGTATTCTCCATGGTCATGTCCATGGTCATGGTCGTGGTCGTGGTCATGGTCGTGGTCATCATGGTCATGATCGTGACCTTTGCTGTCCTGATTCGAGAGAACCGCGATTCCCTCACTGGTGTCGATCACCAACAAATCGGGATTTTCAGCATTGGCGATGAGGTCATCGAGGTAGAACTCCATCTGCAAGCCATTTTTCACCAAGATATCCGCCTCGACTAAGGTTTGAACTTCGGCGGGCCGAGCTTGATAGTCATGAGGCTCGACGCCAAGGGGTAACAGTTGAGTGACTTCGGCCCGATCGCCCACGACGGCTTTGGTGAACTGAGTCATCGGCAGAAAGGTGGTTACGACTTGTAGTTCCTCGCTGTCGGTTTCCCCTTGAGGCGTTGCAGAGGTGGTGTCGGGGTCTGCGGCACAACTACTCAACCCCACTAAGGTGACAGAAGTGGCGATCGCCCACAGAGGACGAACCCAGCGACGAGGTGGGGTCAGAAGCGTTGGCAGATAAGGAATAGACATGGCTGACGTTCTCGGTAATGGGGTCGCAGATTGAGCTATTTTTGTGAATGATAATCATTATTGCAAACTTTGTGAGACTTTAGATCCTCAAATCCTTAAATCCTATTCTCCGAGGACATCTCCTAGAAAAATCCGGTTTTGGGGCGGCGTTGCTGCCAAAGCAGCCAGTCCCCCGCTTGGCCCAGAGCAGCCAACGCTGTGCCACTGGGGTTCCAGGCCAGGGCCGAAAACCCGGCCTCGGCTCCATCGAGGAGTTGCACCACCTCAATCGCATCTGCCCAGAGACAAATTGAGCCATCCTCCGAGGCCGAGGCCAGTAGCTGAGTTTGGGGTTGAAAGGCGATCGCACTGACACGAGCATTATGCAGTTCCAACACTTGAGGATTCCAACCCTGGTCATCATTTTGATGTTTATGCCAAATCACAATCCCCTCACGACTGCTTGACGCTAACAGGGGGGCTTCTCCCAACCAAAACTCAGACCAAGCCAAGTCTCGCACCTTACCTGGAAACCCTTGCATTTGCCAAGGATAGGGATTGCCCATAGCCCAAACCACCAGAGTGCGATCCATATTTCCTGAAGCCAGATATTCCCCATTCGCCGACCAAGCCAAACAGACACTAACCGTAGGAAGTTCGTAGATTTGGGGGTCTTCATCCCAATCCTGACAATTCCAAACCTTAATCCCCTGATGGCCTCCCGCCGCTAACTGAGTTCCCTCGGGATGCCAGGCTAAATCCAATACCGAGGAGGACTCAAACATGACAGTTGTGACCACCTCCGCCGCGTCAGCGTCCCAAATTTGCACATAGGAGCCTAACCCCATGGCCAGCTCATTACGCTGAGGATGCCAAGCTAGATGGTCCAACCAAGTGCGGGGATTGTCCAGGCGGCTAATTAGCTCAGGAGACTCTCCCAAACGCCAAATCAGTAACGTCCCCGCTTGTCCCCCAGCGGCGAGAAATTGACCATCGGGGGACATGGCCAGAACATCGATGGATTGGCCATCGGCCTCCTGGAGCACCTGTTGGGGTGCCCCGTCGAGAGAAATCAGGACAATCTCGCCGGCGGCCGAGGCCATGGCCACCTGAGCACCATCGGGGGTCCAAGCCAGGGCCGTTCCATAGTCGCGTAACTGACCCCGACGCGCTTGTTTGAGGGAAAATTTCCTTAGACCAGACACGCGCGAAAGTCCTCTTTTAACTGCGTTTCGTCGAGATCGCGGCCAATGAAGACTAACTCGTTTTTGCGGGGTTCCTGGGGCTTCCAGGGGCGATCGGGGGAACCATCGAAGAGCATATGCACCCCTTGAAAGACAAAGCGATCGTCTTCTCCCTCAAGATTCAAAATACCTTTCATGCGAAAGATGTTTGGCCCTTGAGTTTGCAGCAACTCACTCAGCCAAGCATTGAGTTTCTCGGCATCCACGGCCCCGGCTTCAACAAGGGCGATCGATCCCACCGTCTCATCATGCTCGTGGGCATCTTCGTCGAGGAACTGCGGATCGACCTCCAAGGCTCGATTGAGGTCAAAGGCCTTGACGCCGAGAATATCATTCATCTCAATGGCAGCATCTTGAGTGCGATAGACCTTAGCCATGATATTCATAGAACGGATGCGGGTTTCGAGGTCTTGTAACTCGGCTTCGCTGACTAAATCGGTCTTGTTGAGCAGAATCACATCGGCAAAGGCGATTTGTTCTTGAGCTTCATCGGCATCCCAGTGATCATGGATATGTTTGGCATCTACCACGGTGACTACGGCATCCAGGTTGAGCTGCTCGCGCATATCTTCATCGACGAAGAAGGTTTGAATCACGGGGGCCGGATCGGCTAAGCCGGTGGTTTCAATCACTAGGTGGTCAAATTTATCGCGCCGACGCATTAAATTACCAATAATGCGAATTAAGTCGCCTCTTACGGTGCAACAGATACAGCCGTTATTCATTTCAAAAATTTCTTCATCGGCATCAATTATTAACTGGTTGTCAATGCCGACTTCACCAAATTCATTGACGATCACGGCAACCTTTTTGCCATGTTCATAGGTCAGGATGCGGTTGAGGAGGGTGGTTTTCCCGGCTCCCAGATAACCGGTGAGGACCGTGACGGGGACGGTGTTGAGCATGGGGGTATTGACCATAAAATCGAACGTTGTGGCGGGTAGTGACTATGGTAAATGATAATTGTTTTCATTGTCGAGTCGTTCGAGATCCAGAGTCATGCCAAGCGTCTCGGGCCTGTTGCTGAACCTGTTGCCAGGGGCGTTGCTGTTGACGGGCGATCGCCGCCACATCCTCATATTCCGGTTGCACATTAACAATGGCCCCGCTGGTATCACTGGCAATTTTGACGCGAACCGGTTGGCCGTCAACGATGACTGTCTCGAAGCGACGGTTGAGGAGCGATCGCGGTTGAATACGCTGGCGAATCCCGAGAGTCGTGGTTTCTTGGAAAATCACCTGTTTGCAGATCTCTTGTATCTCGGGCAGACAAATCACCGTTAATAAGATTCCGGGGCGAAATTTCTTCATCTGAACCGGTTGCGTAAAGACATCTAAGGCCCCAATCTCAAACAGGCGATCGCAGGTATAGCCAATCACCTGAGGCGTCGTGTCATCCAACTGAGTTTCCAAAACACAGACGCGATCGCACCCCGCAGACATCTCCTCGACTTCCCCAAACCACAGACGTAATAGATTGGGAATCGGTAACTCCTGAGTTCCCGCCCCCAACCCCGTTTGTCGTAATGTCATCGCCGGAACCGGGCCAAACGACTGGGCCAGCGTCACCATTAACGCCGCTCCCGTGGGCGTTACCAACTCCCGCTGAATGCCATTGTCATACATCATCACCCCGCCCATCTCAAACAATTTCAACACCGCCGGAACCGGAACCGGCAGCCGTCCATGGGCCGCGTTCACCGTACCGCCGCCGCTGGGGAGAGCCGAACAGAAAATCTGGTCAACCTCGAACCAATCCAAACCGATACAGGTTCCCACAATATCGACGATCGCATCGACAGCCCCCACCTCATGAAAATGGACGCGATCGGGGCTAATTCCGTGAACAGCCCCTTCGGCAGCGGCTAAACGTCGAAACACCTTCAAACTCCAATCCCTGGCACGCTGGCTCAAATTCGCGCCCTGAATCATGGTTTCAATCTCGGGCAAATGACGAGTGCCGTGATGGGAGTGATCATGATGGGAGTGATCATGATGGGAGTGATCATGATGGGAGTGATCCTGCCCTTCAAACGTTGGCGGCTCTTGAGTGACCTTGGCTAACTCCACATGGAGCTTTAACCCAGCTTGGCCATTGCGATGGACTCGTTCGGGCCGCAACCTGAAGGCATCGGCCAAACCTAAGCCGGCCAGTTGTTGTTCAAGATAGTCCAAGGGGAGGCCGGCATCGAGCAACGCCCCGAGACACATATCCCCAGCGACACCTGTTGGACAATCAAAATAAGCAATGCGACGGGTCATAACCTGTTCTTTTGCCCTCGAAAACCCGTTAGACGGGGAAACCAATGCGATTATAGGTTGGCAGTGCCATCAAATGCAGCCCATACATCGCCCATATATCGCCCATATATCTGATTATTGCAACCCTATGGCAACCATTTACGAAGTTCATCCGGACACCCCGCAACCTCGGCGAATAGAGGAAATTAAAGATGCCCTAGCTCAAGGGGCTGTGATGTTATATCCCACCGACACGGTTTACGCCATCGGTTGTGACATCAGCGTTAAGTCTGCTGTGCAACGAGTTCGTCAAATCAAACAACTGTCTAATGAAAAACCCCTAACCTTTCTTTGCCCCTCTCTGTCGAACATTGCCAGTTATGCCCAAGTCTCTGATCCGGCCTATCGAATTATGAAACGTCTTATCCCTGGGCCGTTTACCTTTCTCTTGCCGGCGACGAAGCAGGTTCCCAAACTGGTGATGTCTCCGAAACGCAAAACCACGGGGATTCGGGTTCCCGATCGCCCCGTCTGTCTTGCCCTCCTCGATGCCTTGCAAGTTCCCATTGTCTCGACTTCGGCCTATCTGCTCGATAAGGAACATAGTACGCCAATTCCCACCTTAGAAGTCGGGCAAACCCTGGACAAAGCTGAATTGTTCGACGCTTTTGAGAAACTGGTTGACCTGATTATCGACGATGGCAGCGAACCGGGGTATGAAATGTCCACCATTTTAGATTTAACAGATGCCAATTATCCTGAAATCGTCCGCCGGGGCTTGAATTGGGAAACAGCGGCGGCTTGGATTTAATCTAGCCGATCGCCGTCATTGAGAAGCCAGGCTCTACACCGACATTGTTTGTGCCAATTGGCACAGTGATCGCGAGGGGGGCGATCGCTCCGGGAACTGGCCCAGTGGCGTGATGCCAAGTACCGGCGGCGATCGCCCCTCTCTAGCCTCCGTCTGGCCTGGGATTACGGCTGTTCGAGGTGAGCCTCAACCCAGGGGAAATTCGGGGCAGTTGAGTAACTGGTTAAACGGCGATCGCAAGGTTGAAAGAGTGGCATGAACTGGGGCTACGTTGGCTCAAAGGCTCTCTACAGTTGAAGTATGGACAACACAGAACCGTCAAGGGATTCAGCAGTGAAGCCGACGACGGACATCCTGTGAAGTTCACCGACAAGCTCTTGTTCTACCCAGTGCGCTACCTGCCACCTACCATCATGACTATTAAACTTCAAACCTCCTTCCATCGTGACCTCGACCAACGCCACCCCAACGAACATGACATTAAGCCCACACAACCCCAAACCATGTCATCGTCGTCTCCGGGGACGGGTTCGGGGGCTGATCCTCTAGCCGACACCTTAAACCAGCGGCTAGCTGAAGCCATCGAAACTCGGTCTCGCAGCGCCCAAGCCGTGGCCGAACGGATTGCCCGAGAAGTCGAGCGAATTTGTGAGAAGAGCGATCGCATCCAACGCTCGGGAGAAGTTAAAAAATGGCAACTGAACCTGGCCCAACATCGGATTCAAAAAATCGCCGGGTACTACGAACTTGGCTCCAAACGCGGCCGTAGTGAACTGCACAGCAATCTGAGTGTGATTGTCTACCGCCATATTGCCCCCAGCCGCGCTCGCCTAGGTTTCCAAGGTCGCTATACCCTTATCGAAGATTTCCTGCAAGGCTTTTATATCGAAGTTTTACGAGCCTTCCGCCGGGAACATGATGTCCCCGAAAACTATACGCCCAGAACTCGGGTTGAACTGGCCGAATATATGGCCTTTACCGAACAATATGCTAAACGGCGCATTTCCCTCCCAGGGCGTAATTCTCAACAGTTGATTATCCTGAGAGCCCAAGGCTTCGCTAAGGGACAACCCCCTGAAACCTCCATTGACATGGAGTTAGCCGTTGAATCGGGCAAAAGCGAAGAAGACGAAAGCGTCAGCCGCTCGGCCGCCGCCCGTCAAGTGCGCGAACAGATGGTCTCTGATACCATTGACCCAGCAGAATCCGTGATGCGCGATCGCGTCATCAAGGCCCTGATTAACTATCTCAAAGATCAGGGACAACCTGAATGCATCGATTACCTGACTCTGAAACTGCAAGATATCCCCGCCCATGAAATTGATGAGATTCTTGGTTTAACGGCTCGTCAACGGGATTATCTCCAACAACGGTTTAAATACCATGTTGAGAAGTTCTCCCGCGCTGGCAACTGGAAACTGGTTCACCAATGGCTTGGCGCCGATCTCGATCGCAATCTAGGGATGTCTCCGGGGCAATGGCAACGTTTCCTCAAGGATCTCACCCCTCCTCAAGTGAAACTCATTGCCCTGAAACAACAAGGATGCAACAATACTGAAATTTCTAGCATCCTCAACTGTACCCCCAAGCAAGCTCAAAAACGTTGGACGAAACTACTCGATTTGGCTTGGCAACATCGGAATCGGGAATAGAGGCAAGAGGCAAGAGGCAAGAGGCATAACCCACCCCTAACCCCTCCCAGGAGGGGATGGCAAGAGGCAAGAGGCAAGAGGCAAGAGGCAAGAGGCAGAACCCACCCCGCCCTCCGGGCACCCCTCCCAAGAGGGGAAAGATGTAGGGGCGCACCACCTGCGGTGCGCCCTTTTCTTTTGGGGGCAAGTTGCCCCCAGTTTGTTTGTGGAATTAGCGCGTCATGTGTTCAGCTAACATGGCTTGGGCGCGGGGTTTGTAGATAAGGTAAAACAGGGATTCGAGATAGCGCAACATATCCTCCCGGTTTTCCTGAGATGAGTAGTTCCAGAATCCGTAGGTTTTTGCCATTGACAATAGGCGCGAGGTGTGAATGTTCCAAGTGTAGGTGCTATAGACTCGCTCCATCCCTTGATTGGAAATTTCCAACCAATAGTCAGGATTCTGCTCGCACTTTGTGGCAAAATCAACCAATTTTTCTGCCATTTCCTCCAGATTCGTTGGGTTGATATAAAACCCGTTAATCTGGTCTTGAATAATTTCCAGCGGACCACCAAATTGAGTACCAAAGGTAGGTAAGCCAGAAATCATCGCCTCTAGGATGGTTAACCCAAAGGCTTCAAACAAGGCGGGTTGCACGAAAACGCCACGGCGATCGGCAATGACGCGATAAACTTCTCCTGAATCCACTTTGGGTAAACGAACCCCTAGCCAACGAAATTTGCCATGCAGATTATGCCGTTCAATCAATTCATAGAGTTTGCGCATTTCGGCAATCTCTTCAGAATCATCTGACTCATCTTCTCGGAGTTTTCCGGCAATGAAAATTAAATTGTAATGCTCTTGCAACTCCGGGCTTTGTCCAAAACATTCTACTAACCCTGAGAGGTTTTTGATGCGATCGAGGCGAGCCATCGAAAACAAGGGTCGCTTGTTGGGGTCATCAAGTTGACCAAAAACTTGTGCCGGATCATCATCGGTAAAAAGCAATTTACCCAAGCGCTCAACATCGCTGGGAACCCGCTCTTCTTGACGTTTATAGGGAAAAAATACCGTTTCATTGACCCCAGGTGCCACCACATTAAACTTAGGACTAAACAAGTTGATCCCGGAGACAACATGATAGAGATCTGGCATTGAAAAACAGTGATAGGACTCATATTGTCCGACACTATCCGGCTTGCCCACAATCTCTTGATAGGTGCTGCTGATAATACAATTGGCAGCATTCATGGCAATCAAATCTGCCGTGAACTGAATTGAAAAGTGATATTGCTTCTCCAAATCCTGCCAATAGAGGTTACTAAACAGATATTTAGACTTCTCCAGGGCGTGAGCAACATTGAACTGAGTCACTTTGAGGCGACGGGAGAGCAAAAAGGCAACGATATTGCCGTCAGAGTAGTTGCCAACAATCAAATCTGGGCTTCCCTTAAACTCCGCCAGCAGCTCTTTCTCGGCATCGAGAGTAAAAGTTTCCAAATAGGGCCAAATTTCAAAGCGAGAAATCCAGTTCTGGGTCATTTTAGGATTAAACTCCCGGAAGGGAACCCGGAGAATCCAAGCATCATCGGTTCCCCAGATTTTTTCTAGGCGTTCATTACAGCGAGTTCCCTCGGCGTTGGGAATCAGGCGTGTCAGGACGATGACTTTGGGGTGAACCCCTAACACATCAAGTCCGGCGTCATGGAGTTCAGTTTGCAATTGTTTTTCCAAACTGCGGGCCTGGTCCAGAACATAGACCACCTGGCCGCCAGTGTCAGGACGACCGAGAACTCCCTCTTGTCCGAACCAGCCATGAACCGACACCAAGACGATGCGGAAAATCATGGGGATGCGCGAGACGAAGGTTTCGAGAACCTGATCGTTGGGGGAGTCGATGAGTTCATCGAGGATATTGAGGGTATCCCGGACTCGGCCGGCGGTATTCCCCCAGCCTGGCTCAAATCCCAGGTCTTGCAGGTCGAAGCGGAAGCTGTCATAGGGATCGTTCTCAGGACGTTGATTCGTGAACTGAATCGCTTGTTTAACGCGGTCTGAGAGTTTTTGCCAGGTGCGGATACGGGGGTTGATGAGGAGTTTCAAGCCGTTGTAGGAATGGAGGCTGAGAAACTGAAACAGGGTTTCTTGCCATTCTCGGGGGTCTTGGAAGAGTTTGCTGGAGAGATAGCGGTTGAGAAATTCGACCCCTTTACCGATGTTTTTGGGGTCACGGATGCTGGGGGAGTAGTCGTAGAAGGGTTCGAAGTCAATCTCGAAGACATCGCCGTCTTGAGGACGGTAATGGCCCACGAAGCGATCGCGGGTATCGAGAAGGTCTTGAACCGTAATGGGGTCGTAACTGAGGTCTTCGTGAATGCGGAAGGCTTCTTGGTCAGCAATTTTGGGGCGGATAATGGCACAAATGCTCTCGCCATCGACGATGAACTCTTGGGTATAGAAAATCAGTTGGGCCAGGGGAGAGTGGGTTTTGAACTCCTGAGATTTCTGGTGGTCTTTACAGTAGTCGCTGAAGGCTCGTTCAATGTCGTTACGCAGTAGGTAGCGTTGCTCTTTGAGGCGGAGTTCACCGAGAAACTGACGCAGATCCAGTTTGTTGTTGCTGTTGAGAACCGATTCAAGGAGTTGGGACATAATTAGGTCTTGCCAGAGTACGAGTTTGAGGAGAGGTGTGGGGTGGTTTGAGATCCCCGCAGTCGGGTGTCTTCAACCTTTCCTGATGGCTATTGCCAAATCCGGTCAATTCGCCGTTGGGCCGTTTCGAGGGCCTCGAGGGGATTGGTACCGAGAAGGGTTTGTTCGATCGCCCGGCCGAGACTATCGGAGAGACGGGCATAATTGGCAATGATGGGACGCGATCGCGCTCCTGACATTTGCTCAAGGAACACCGTTAGAATTGGGCGATCGCGGACATAGGCTTGATAGGCCGGACTTTTTTGGGCCGTTTCGGTCACAGGGAGATATCCCGTCCCTAAGGCCCATTGAGTCTGAAAGCGATCACTCAACACAAACTCCAGAAATTCTAGCGCTGCCTGTTGTCGTTCGGGGCGAGTTTTCATGACAAATAAATGTTCTCCTCCCAAGACGGTGGCCTGCTGCTGTGCGGCGGGGATGGCCATGGCATCATAGTCAATGTCCGAGTCTTCGAGTTGTTCCAGGGTCCACGGACCCGTTAACTGCATAGCTACGCGACCGGCGAGATAGTCGTTGAGTTCATAGCCTCGTTCGGGTTGCGAGAATTTAACAGACCCGTCGGCCACTAAGTCGGCCCAAAATTGCAAGGCGGCGACGGCTTCTGGGGTGACAAGATTGGGAACCCCATCCTCGATTAAGCTTCCCCCCATTCCGTAGAGAAATCCCAGCCAGGTAAAGACAGTCCATTCTCCTTTACCCAACGAGAGTAACAGGCCATGGCGATCGGGCCGGCCATCGCCGTCGTTATCGACAGTGAGGGTTCGGGCCACCTGTCGCAACTCTGGCCAGGTACGGGGTAAGCTGTCGATTCCCGCCGCCTCGAAGAGACTGGGACGATAAAAGAGTCCTAGGTTATTGGTGGCCATGGGAATTGACCAAATCTGGTCTTCGAGGGTCATGGCCTCTAACAAGGCTGGGTTTAACTGACGGGCGTTAATCGAGTCATCAAACCACTCATTGAGGGGATGAATGGCTCCCAACTCCAGCAACTGCCCAGTAATCATGGGGGTAAACCAGAGTAAGTCGGGGGGGAGTCCACCGACAACGGCGGTGAAAATTTTGGGGAGTTGTTGATCGGGTTGTCCGATGTAGAGGGGATTAATTTGTAAATTGGGGTGGTCGGCATTAAACTCGGCCACCAGTTCGTTGAAGACATCCCGGTTCGGCGGCGGGTTGATACCATGCCAAAGGGTCAGGGTTAAGGGGGTCTGGTTTCCTGGGGATGAGAAGGGTTGACAGGCGGCTAGGAGTAGGCTGAGGCAGAGGGCGATCGCCAGCCGAAGTCCCCGTTGCCAGGTTGGTCGGTGTTGAGATTTCGCTGATGTCATCGTTGCTCGGATCTCGAAGGTCAGGGATGCTGGTTCTATTATCTAGGTTTCACCCCTCGGACGGCCGAAAAAACCCCCCACAATTGAGCGTGGGGGGCAAAAAACAACGAAGAGAGAATCGAGAGTTGAACGAGAGTTGAACGAAATTTTGGAGGTGGCCGAACTCTTAGCCATTGCGACGGCGTTTGAGTTGACTGGCACAGCCAGCAATGACTCCTAATCCCAGAATGGAGGCGGGTTCAGGCACTGGCTGAGGGTCATCGCCTTCAACGAGTTTAATTTGATAGGCGAGTTTCGACTGTTCGGGGCGATTGCCTTCCCAGGAAAAGACGGAGGTTCCGGTTAGGGTAAACGGACCTGAGAGGTCGGAAATTTGGAGATACTGGGAGGAGTTCCCATAGTCACAACCGCTAGCATCTTCACATCCGAAAAATGAGGTTTCGCTAATAGCACTGCTCCCATTAGCATCGCTGAGAAAGAGGTTTTTCACTTCAGCACTGTCGCCGGTTTGACGCGCTGTGGTGCGAATTAGTAAGTCAGAAAAGTTATTTTGGCTCACTGTTTGAGTGACACTAACACCGGCAACGTCATAAATCAGTTGACTGCCATCAAACGTCAAGGAAAAGTTATACTCTGCTCCGTTGACCCAATCAAACTCATTTTGGGTAACATTCCAATCCGCATCATGAATGTCAATTTCGTAAGTGCTCTGGCCACCAATGCGGCTCTCGGCGGCCCAGGCTGGGGTGACTCCTAAGTCTTCAAAGGCCTGTTCGCCATTGAGATGACCGTTAACGGTAAAGGCTTGGGCTTGAGGTGCATAACCAGCCAATCCGAGTAGCGGAAGCGATAGACTGAGGGCGAGGATTTGACGATTCATGGGATTTCTCGGTGGATGGGACTCGGGACAACTCTAGTTATGGGTTAAGCCTAACCAAATCCATCGCAGCCTGTCATCCTATTGGGGCAGACTTTACAGAAACTTGTTATTTTTAAGAGATTTGATGGGGAACTTTAAAGCTAAGATGAAGTCTCGGACTATCATTTGGGTGTGATTGACGATGAGCCTTGGCCTTTGTAATGGTTTTGTCACTGTAGCCAGTCAGCAGGTTGAGACGTTGGTGCAGTTCTACACACGCCTGTTGGGCCAGTCTCCCCACAGTGCGATTCCGGGTACTTATGCCGAGTATCAAGTCCCGGGACTGCGGCTGGCGATTTTTCAGCCGGGAGCGTCCCAGACATCGGAGTTTAAACCGCTTCCGCCGGGGGCGATGAGTCTCTGTTTGGAGGTTGAGGATATTTATGGGGCGATCGCCCATTTAACGGCTTTGGGCTACCCGCCGCCGGGGTCTCTGATAACGGCTTCCCATGGTCGAGAAATCTATGGTTATGATCCCGATGGCAACCGCTTGATTCTCCACCAAGGAGCTAGTGAGTCAGTTGCTGACTGAGTTCTTGTAGACTCAAGAGCATTAACATAATGGTTAGACCTAGGAGGGCGCTGGCCCGGCTGAGGCGGCGGCGGCGATCGCCCCTCTGGGGAGCCATCCACTCACGAACCCACAGGGACATCCCCGATCCGAGGACGTAACTGGCGCTCAGCAACAGATAGGGCCATTGATCTTGCCACAGCCACAATAGCAACATCAGCACGGCTAAACTGAGCATCAGCAGTTCCACGAAGCGGGGAGGATTAGCCCGGCTGGCGGTAACTAGGGTTTGCCAGAAGGATTCCCAGAAGTGCATAGGTTACGGTGAGTAGTGAATAGTGAATAGTGAGTAGTGAATAGAAGGCAGGAGGTGGGGGGACTTTGAGTTGAGGACGGGCGATCGTTGATGGGAGTCTTTTTTCCAAGATAATGGGTGATCGCTCGAAATTTGGACAAACGCCTACAACTTCTACACTTGTTTCCTTACCATAGTTATACAGGATTGTCAATACAAAATCAACAATTTTCAACGTTTGATGCCTTTTAGACAGGTGTGCAAAATCTGCTGTAACTGCTCTAACTCATCACCAAGTGCCAGACGTTGGAGATAACCAGAGGCGATTAGGGGCTGCGATCGCGGATCACTGTCCTCTCCCTTGAGGGCCGCCGCGATCGCATCAGCGGTGCGACCACTCCCATCCAAGACAAAGGTGGTGCGCTGTTCCTCGACACTACAGCCGACATCTTGCCAAGTAATCTCCCCGCCATTGCTGACCACCGTACAACTCGCAGAGCCATCGGCGATGACCGTAGCGAGTTTCGCCAGCCAGGGACTTTCCGCCCCCCAGTTATCTCCTGGAACCAGAACAAAATGACTATGATGGGGTTCAAGTTCAGCGGCGTCTGGAGAGGTGGGAGGGGTTCCGTCCGGTAACATCACCGTACCGATGGCACAAACCCCAATCAGGGGGAAGGTTGCACCGATTTCCTGCCGGGCCTGACCCATGAGCTGCATAACACCACAATCCGTTCCCCCATCGATGACAACTCCGTTGAGACGTTGCATCAGCGGGGCTAACACGTCCATAAAGACCTGTTGTAACCGGTCCAAGGCCTCGGGTTCCATCTTGCTGGCCCCGCCGACTAAGACCAACACCGGCTGGCCCGTGGCAATTCCGATTTGGTAAGGAAGTTCTTGCAGATCTGACCATTGATCGATCTGACTTCCTATGGCAGTCTGTTGATTCTTAAAGCAAAAGTGACTCAGTTTCACGAGTAAAGGGTCAAGGATAAAGGATAACCGCTGAAGATTCCCGGTTAGCCCCAAGAATCGACGCTAATCCAGTGTATCCATTGGATTCATTTTTTGTCTGCCCTGTTGTCTAGTCTGTTGCCTAGTCTGTTGTCTACTCAGGATGATTCTCGACCTGTCCGCATCTGAGAAGTTTGTTAACATAAATTCATATTTTGAACAATTATGGCGATCGCCCCGGACTGCCGAGACTCCCATTCGAGAGTCACATCGGAGCCTTATCCCCAAGGCGATCGTCCTGGTTAGAAATTTTCGTACCATTCCAGAGCAAGGACGGTTGTTTTGCAAGTTTTTCAATCCCTCGATCGCGCCCAAAAACGGAATCTGAGCCTGTTATTTGTCGGAGGTCTCTTCTTTTGGTCCAGCATGGCCTCACTGTTGCCGACTTTGCCGCTTTACGTCCAAGATCTCGGGGGCAGCCAACAGCAAATTGGCTGGGTGATGGGGTCCTTTGCCATTGGCTTACTGCTGTCGCGTCCCACCCTAGGCCGTTGGGCTGACCACCACAGCCGAGTGTTAGTGTTGCGAGTGGGAACCACCGTGGTGGCGATCGCCCCCCTCGGCTATCTCCTGGCCGACTCCATCCCCGAACTGATGGCCTTGCGGGTCTTTCATGGCATCAGCATTGCCGCTTTCACCACCGCCTACAGTGCCTTAATCGCCGATCTCTCCCCTCCCAAGCAACGAGGAGAACTCATCGGCTATATGAGCTTGGTCACACCCCTAGGATTAGCCATTGGGCCAGCCCTAGGAGGGTTCGTGCAACAGGGACTCGGGTATTTATCCCTATTTCTGATGACCGCCAGTTTAGGACTGGTGAGTCTTCTGTGTTCAGGATTTCTCGATAACGCGCCCGCTCCCAACCGCCAGGAAGCTCGCGCTAAGGCTGCCTCTGCCACCCCCTCCGAGGGATTCTGGACCATGTTAGCCAGCCCCCGGATTCAGGTTCCGGCCATATTGATGCTAATTGTGGGTTTGATTTTCGGGACGATTACCACCTTTGTGCCTCTGTATATCCAAGACACTGGGGTTAACTTTAATCCCGGCTTTTTCTATACCATGACGGCCATCTCTAGTTTTTCCATGCGTTTACTCACGGGACGAGCCTCCGATCGCCTGGGACGGGGTGTGTTTATCAGTGGCGCTCTGATTTGCTATTTCCTAGCAATGGTACTGTTATGGCAAGCCCAGACCCCGTTCATGTTTGCCCTAGCAGGACTGATCGAGGGGATGGCGGCCGGAACCATGCTGCCGACGACCATCGCCCTGATGAGCGATCGCTCTCAAAGCCAAGAACGAGGACGGGTCTTTTCCCTCTGTATCGGTGGTTTTGACCTCGGGATTGCCATCGCTGGCCCGCTTCTGGGAACCTTCGCCGAGTCCCTCGGCTATGCCCAACTCTTTGCTATTGCCGCTATTTTGTCGGCGATCGCCGAGCTGTTATTTATCACCCGCAACAGCAAAGATATCTCCCACTCTTTGCGCTTTGCCCTAGGACGAGAACGGGATATCTATGCCTTAGATCGCGGCATTTGAGCGTCTGACGCGTCTCAGCCTGCCCGGTTAGGATGGAGAATAGGGGTTGACATTATAGAGTTTTTATGCTAAACACTAGCGCCCGTCAACAAGTCCGCATCCTGATTTTAGGACGGTTTCTTTCACAAATTGGGACAGGGTTCACCCTCTTTTACGCGCCAATTTTCTTCGTTAACCAGGTGGGAATTTCGGCGACACTGGTGGGAACCGCTCTTGGTGCTGCCTCAATCACCGGCATTGTCGGGCGAGTTCTCAGTGGTTCTCTGTGCGATTCTCCTAGGTTTGGCCGCAAACGAACTCTGCTGTTGTCGGCCGTTTCCTCCGGGTTAGGGTCGTTTATGCTGGCCAATACCCAAGATTTCTCCACCCTGCTGCTGGGCAGTTTACTGAATGGATTGGGGCTAGGTCTATATTGGCCCGCCGCCGAAACCATTGTGGCCGATCTCACCGAACCCGAACGGCGGCGAGAAACCTATGCGATTAACCGTCTCGCCGATAGCCTGGGGTTAGAATTTGGCATTGTGTTGGGGGGGGCTTGGGTCGAATGGACCGAGGACTATCGTCTCTTGTTTATCATTGACGGTATTTCCTATGTGGTCTTTTTCCTACTGCTGGCCATAGCCTTGAGAGAAACCGTCTCCGAGACACTGCACCGGGATAACCCGATTAAAACCTGGTTGCGGGCTTTAGGCGATCGCACCCTCTTAATCTACGCCGCCGCCAATATCCTCTTTACCACCTACATTTCCCAAAACCACACCGCTCTCCCGGTGTATCTCAGTAACTTCGTTCCGGGAACCGAAGGCGGCGGTTTTCCGGCTAAAATTGTTAGCGGCTTATTTGCTTGGCATATTGCGGTGTCCGTGGTTCTGCAATTGCCCATCGCCCGTTGGTTGAATCGCTTTAATCATGCTCACGCCTTGATGATTTCCGGTGGGATCTGGGCGTTGAGCTTTGTCAGTGTTTGGGTGATTGGGGTGAGCAGTCATCCGTTGATTTGGGCAATTGTCGCCTTGGGGGTGATGGCGATCGCCACCATCTCCTATACCCCGTCCGCTTCCGCCTTAGTGGTTGAATTAGCCCCCGAAGAGATGCGAGGGGTGTATCTATCGATTAACTCCCTGTGTTGGGCCATTGGCTATGCGATCGGACCCCCCCTTGGCGGGGCCGCCCTGGATCGCTCCCAAAGCGTCGCCAACAGCTTCTGGCTGGTTCTGGCCGTGAGCGTGGCCCTGATGATACCGATTCTTAAACAACTCGAACGTCGTCTTGAGGCGCAAGGGCGATCGCAGACTGGCCAGATCAAAGAACTGTGACGCCAAAATCGTCACGATCGGTCCTTCTCAGGCGACGAGACGCTGAAATGGAACTTGCAGGGAATAGTCGAGTCAAGTACCGCTAGGGAGTCGAAAGCCCGGATCGAGACACCTACTCTCAGGTTCGAGGGGTTTGACTTTCCCTGCATCTCCCACACAGAAACACCGACCGCCAGCTTTTGAGTCCGAAGGATAGCCGATTGTCCCGGAATGGGTGTGATCTAAGTTGAACCCTTGAGGGAGCATCTACCATGACCAAGCCAATCGCTCAACCTTAGACAGGTTGGGGGATTTGGGCTTGATGCTGTTTCAATACTCTTGGTGATGGTTAGCCCAGTAGCGCCCGAAAGTTCCATGACAGATTCCCTCGTGCAATGGTTAGTCGAACAACTGCAAACCGGTACTCGCGCCAGCCCCAAACATTGCCAAACCGTCGCTAATCGCATTGCCGAGGAAGTGACGCGAACCTGTCAACAAAGTCAACGTATTCAACGCTCCGGTGATGTGCTCGGCTGGGGCTATCATTTAGCACAACATCGCTTGCAACAAGTTCTCAATTATTATCGGCGTGGCTCAGAAGGGGGGCGCTTGGAGTTGCATAGTACCCTCAGCGCCATTGTCTATCGCTATATTACGCCCCCAACAGTGCAGTCGAGTTATGGGGCGCGGTTGCAACTGATTGAGGATTTCCTACAGGGGTTTTACGTCGAAACCCTTAACGCTTTGCGTCGCGAAGCGCAACTTCCGCCGACCTACTCGCCGCGATCGCTCCTGGAATTGGCTGAATATCTGGCGTTTACCGAACGCTATGGGAAACGGCGCATTCATCTCAATCGAGGACGTAGTCAGCAGTTAGTGATTTTACGCGCCCAGACTTTTGCACAGCAACAGCCTCTTGAATACTCCGTTGACTTACAACAAGCCAGTGATGGTAAGCCCAATGAGGGGGGGAGTAGTTGGGGGGAAGCGTCGTTAGCTCAAGTCCGCGATCGCATGGTTGATCGCGCCCAAGATCCCACCAATGATCTGTTGCGCAACCGCATTATCGAGGAACTGATTGCTTACCTCGATGAGAATGATCAAAGTGCTTGTGCCGACTACTTTGTCTTGCGGCTACAGGACTTGCCAGCCGGGGAGATTGAAGCCATCCTGGGGTTAGACCCCCGCCAGCGAGATTATTTACAACAACGGTTTAAGTACCATCTGATCCGATTTGCCCTATCCCACCGCTGGGAGTTAGTTCACCAATGGCTCGATGCGGATCTCGATCGCAATCTGGGGATGACGACGGCGGAATGGGAGGCGTTCGTCGAGACTTGTCAATCTGATGAGTTGATATTGCTTGAAGGGAAACGTCGCGGCGATGACGATCACGATTTGGCTCAACAGTTGGGAATCAGTCTCTCGCAACTCCAGCGACGTTGGTTTACGCTTCTCAAGCGGGCCTGGGACTATCGCAATGAGTAGAAAAGCCGTCAGTCAAGCCGATGGGGTGACAAACATCTCGCTGAAGGGGGACAATCGAGGCAAGTCTTCAAACCGGCCTCAAACTGGCCCCTTGTCTGAGATCTCGAAGCTAGACCTCGCCATCAGGAACCGGACGGACCAACGTCCGGAGAAGGGAAGTCAACGAATGAATAATGATAGGAACCAATGGAGTCAGGAGGAGGAGCGCTTAGCAGAACGCTTCCTCGCCTGGCTTTTACAAGAGGTTATCCAGGACAACGAACCTGACGCGGGAGCGGGTGTCGAACCCCAGCGCTCCCCATCTAAGTTTCTGGATTTTGACGCGATACCCATAGGAGAGGAATCCACCGTGCAGAACCGTTTTCAGGCGCTTTTAAAGCGTCGCATTCAACAAGAACTGGAACAGAACCTACCTCTGTTCCCCTGGGAAACCACCGAGGTGTTGGAATACGCTAATGATCCCATTGACGAGGAAGCTGATTCGAGAGTTCCCACTTCGGTCTGGTTACCGCAACTCGAACAGTTGCGGCTTCCGGTTCCCATCTCCGAAGACACCTTTGCGCAACTGTTAGTCCGCTGTCAGCAGTTGCTACGAACCTCGCTACGTCAAGGAGAACGCTTAGTTGCGGCGGTTGAAGGTCTCTTCCCCGATCGCAGCGAGGAGTTAAATCTTTGGACGGAGCGTTTATTGGTGTGGTCGACAAGCCGCAGTGGTGAGACGCTGATTGAACCGTCTGAGGGGGAATTTCCTAGCAGTTATGAGGGGGCGACTCCCACTCAGCAGATGCTGTTGTCGCTGTTGGCGGCGAAAGAAATTGTCGAATCCTTATCGTTGAACGTTTCGACCCGTCAGCCGAGCGATCGCCGTCAATGGCTCACGGCTCAAGGACTGTTGCAACTTGAGGTGGCGTTCGAGACTGAGGATGATGTGTCTCAATTGCGAGTGTGTTGTCAACTTCCCGATGGAGGCCGCGTTCAGTTACGTGGTGAGGGAGCCATGGCCACTGCACAACGCTCAACTCCCGGTCACATCACGGTTGAACTGGCGGATATTCAGGTGAATCACACGTATACGCTCGAAGTTCATCTTGATGCGTCTGGCCAATCTCCCCTTGTGTTTTCCCTTTGTCCAACCCTCTAATTTTGGGTTTGTTAGACAAAACAACTAAGACAAAAAAAATCTGCCTTTTTCTTATCTAGCGAGGATTGTGCAGATTATGGATGTCATCATTAAACTGTCAAAAATCGTTGAGCGATGGGGGAGATCCTAGCGTCTGAGCCAGCCGTTAAAGGTAAAACGGCTGTCCTCAAATTTGTTGGAGGAACAGCGAACTGGCATCACTTCATGTTGACAACGGCTGTTGAAGACAACGAGCCGATTGTTGCGGGGAGTGATGGTTTTGAAGCGGTGGCGATCGCGTAGGCGGCCATCACTGGCATTCGTCTGATATAACCGTAGTTCTCCCCCGGAAAACTGCGCCGGTTCCTGATGCACATAATAGACATAGGTCAGTTCACGGGTGACGGTTTCTGGACTCCCTGAGTCGTTATGAACCTTGTAATAACAGCCATCTCCATGAACCGTCAGCTGCATCTCCACTTGAGTCACCGGGAAGGGAGACTGCTGAAGGGGAGTCCAAACTTGGGGGAGCATCACGAGAATTTGATGTTTGAGCCGGTGATAAAACTGGGGAAAATGGGTGGCGTAGAGAATCGATGACTGGCGGTAGTTATCGGCTTTACTGGTGGTGCTAGAGGGGACAAAGTCTTGGCGTTGATTTAAGGCAATCTCAAGGGCCTGACGATTCTCCTCGGGGCTTAAAAAATCATCGAGACAGACCACTGCATCGAGTTCCTGGGAACTCGATGCGGGGACTGCTTCCTGGGCCACAGTCCCAATTGTGGCGAGGGAGCGGCTCCTGTGGCTGAGGGAGGATAACTCGGGAATGTCTTGGTTGTTCTGCGCTAAGGCTAATAGGTCTAGGGCAATTTTGGCGCGATCTAGGGGCGCGAGAGTGTCATCGTTGAGTAAGGCTTCTAGGGTGGTGATTGATTGTTGGATTAGGGTTTGAAACCGACGGTCGAGATTGAGGTTGGCGGCTGCATCCTGGTTAGGAGAACTCGACGGTGGGTAAGCGGTCATAAGCGGTGCTTGGAACTATCAGCAGGACGTGAGGGAGGGTTAACGATCGCGGTGTTCCCTCTCCTTAATGTAGTTCCTTTTGGTGGCCTGGTTGCGATCGCCAAGCCTCGAAGCCGGTGAAAACCCATCACATCTCAAACCCTGAAATGACCGAGATCTGATACGTCAACTGTGGTGAAATGACTCAAAGACTCGCTGGAGAGGGAGTGGTGTAGATGCACCTGGACGGGGATGAACTGCTTTTAGCAACGAGTGGGAGCCCTCTCCCCTTAAGATAAACGGGGCTACGATAAACGGCCCGACGTGATTAACGGCGACGTAGTGTTTTCAGAGCCGCACCAATACCGACTAAGCCGAGTAAGACCATCGGTTCGGGAACTTCCCGAGACTCGGGAGTTGGTGCGGGGGTGGGTAGGGGAGTCGGAACGACGGTGGGTTGGGGGTCGGGTTCGGGTTCTGGCTCGGGTTCTGGCTCAGAGGCGATAATCTCGCTGGAGGTTTCTCCTCGTAATTTACTACTGCCTTGACGGTTATCACCAACACTCATCAGACGCACACCCAACATACTCTCGCTAAAGAGGTCTAAGGAGAGGTCTTGGCTGTCATGTTGGAGCAAGAAGGATGTACCTTGAATGTCGTAGTTGGCAATCCCTTGTTCACCGATATCAAAGCCCATCGTGTATTGTGGGGCTTTTTTGCCTCCGCCCTGGAGAACATTCCCACCACCAAAGCCAAAATCAGTTGTCCCCCCGCTATCGATTCTAAAGTCGTCAGAACCGATGCTGTAGAAGTTGGCCGCATCGATGTCAGCAAAGGGGTTGCTGGCGGCGGTGGCACTTAAGCCGCTGAGGAGGGATTCGTCGTTAATATTGAGGAACAGCCCTCGTAGGTCAGCCATGTTGACACTGGTGTCGACTCTGAAGTCAAATTGAATGCCACCCTCGACTTGGGTAAGCGAGTAGTCAACTTTGGTGTCATCCTGTTCGTAGTTATAGAGAGAACCACTTAGGCTGAAGGCGTGAGCAGGAGATGCTGCGATCGCCATCACTGAGGGGACGAGAAAACTAAGTCCTACTGTGAGATATTTATTCATCTTTGTCCTAGATTACGTCTACTAACACCACTCCTATCTCTAGTATAATTCAGCGGCAGGAAGACTTGTATAAAAGTTGTGTAAGGCTTAGGGGCTGTGATGATAAAGTTTAGGTAAAGTTGATGGATTGGGGATTCCGTAATATCGCTGAATGGATATCTGCTAGAGCGTTTTCTCTCGTTAGTTCACAGGAGATTAGCTTTGTTTGATGCCCATTTAGAGTTAGATTATACGTGCAAATACAAGTTTTTAGGGGAGTCTTTGGCAGCGCTATCCCGAGAGACATCAGTAAATTTAGCTAAGTCGCAAAATAGCGGTCTGTTATGGCACAGTAATCAGTAGCCCCTAACGGTTGAGACGAATTTGGGGCTAAACCTGTTCCATGGCCCACCCGAGAACTGCTATGTCGGCTTCTAATTCCCCACGTTGGACTTCTCTACCGCTATTAGGGCGACTTTGGGAGTGGTGGCGATCGCTCTCCCCGCCAGTCCCGGAAGACTCGGTGACGTTACGGGTGCTGGTGCAATTGCTGGTGATTGTGGGGATTGTGGCTACGGATGTGGCGGCGGGAACCCTGATTAGTCTTTGGGCGGTTCCCTTGAGTATTATCGGGGCAAGTTGGAGTTGGTTCCGTCGCCGAGAGCGTAACATGGTTCTGAAGTTTGTCTTGGCGATCGCCCTGATTGTCACCCTAGTGGTCTTTCTCAACAACCTGGTGGCCACCCTCAATGACACAAGGGTGATTTTAGCGGAACTGTTGATTCAGGTGCAAGTTCTGCATACCTTCGACTTGCCACGACGCAAGGATTTGGGCTATTCGATGGTCATCGCCTTGATTCTGATTGGGGTGGCGGGAACCATTAGCCAAACCATGGCCTTTGCCCCGTTTTTAGTCTTATTTTTGCTGTTGGCGATTCCCACCTTGATTTATGATTATCGCTCCCGTTTGGGGTTGAGCGATCGCCCCTCCGACCATTCCCAAACTTCGGTAGTAACACGCTTACGCCAGTCGTTTCCCTGGAAAGCCAGCCTAACCCTGGCCTTACTGGTGTTGAGTTTAGGATTAGTTCTATTTGCGGCCATTCCTCGGGTTCCGGGATATCAGTTACGCTCGTTTCCCGTCAGTAGTACCATCGATTTTCAGGGAGACTTCGATGGTCGCAATATCGCTAGTCCTCAAGCTCAAACCGATAGTGATCAGAGTAATGGCGAGGGAATAGGCGGGCCGGCTGAGGGACCTGGCGAGATGGACGAGACCTTCTATGCAGGTTTTGCTGAGAGTATGAACCAAAACCTGCGGGGGTCGATGACGCCTCAGGTGGTGATGCGGGTGCGATCGCAGGCTCCGGGGTTTTGGCGAGTGATTGCCTTTGACGAGTATACCGGCCAGGGTTGGCGCATCTCCAGAAATGACGATGTCCGCGAGATTCGTCGCTCATCCTGGAGTTTCCGCTTTGACTTACCCTTTATGGGACCCCGCAGTTTCACCCAGGAAGTGATTCAAACCTATAGCATTGTCGCCGAGTTCCCCGGACTGATTCCGGTTCTCGACCAACCCCGCTACCTCTATTTTCCCACAGAGGATGTGGCGATCGGTCCAGAGGGGTCGCTACGTTCCCCAGTCCCCCTATCTGATGGTTTAACCTATAGTGTCGTCTCTCACGTCTCCTTGCGCGATCGCACCCGCCTAGGAGAAGCTGACACTACCTATCCGCAAAGCATCTCCGAGGTCTATTTACAAGTTCCCGAGGAGATTGAGGAGAGATTACGGAACTATAGCCAATCAGTCTTAGCCAACGCCGTCAACCCCCTCACGAACCCCTATGAGGTGTCCCTGTATCTGGCCCAATATCTCAAACAGAACTACGACATTCCTCAAGATCCCTTTGGCTTAGAGTTTCTTGACGAAGGGGAAGACTTAGCCCTCAACTTCCTCTTCCGCTGCGAAGAGTCCCCCAATCCAGCGGCTTGTACTCCCGGCGGCTATCCCGACCATTTCTCCACAGTGTTAACCCTTCTGTTGCGTTCCCTGGGGATTCCGGCGCGATTAGCCACAGGATTCGGACCAGGGGACTTTAACCCCTTTACGGGACTGTATGAGGTCAAGAATACCCATGCGTTCGCCTTAACGGAGGTCTATTTCCCCAGTCATGGTTGGTTCGCCTTTGACCCCATCCCTGGCCATGAGGTGATTCCCCCCTCGGTGAGTGAGTATGAACCCTTTGGGGTCTTACGACAGTTTTGGGATTGGATTGCGGGTTGGCTTCCTTCCCCGGTGACGGGGTTTATCAACGGCATTTTTGTGATGATTGGCCGGGCCATTGATTGGTTCTTAGGGCGATTTTCCCAGGGATGGTTGGGGATATTGACGGGTTTGTTGACCCTGGTTCTGTTTAGCTTTGCCGGATGGCTGAGTTGGCAAGGGTGGCGGGAATGGAAACGCCGTCGTTGGCTGTCCAAGTTGGCGGCGATGGAGCGGTTATATCAGCAGATGTTGCAACGGTTAGCGACTGATGGCTGTGCGAAACATCCCGCTCAAACCCCCTTGGAGTTTGCTTGTCAGGTGGGCGATCGCTATCCTCCCGAAGTTGCTACCATAGTGTCTCGAATTTGTCAAGCCTATGTGGGTTGGCGTTATGGGAAGGAGTCGGTTCCCGTCGAGGAGTTACGCCAGCAATGGCAGACGGTGCAGCGTCAGGACTGGCGGCGCAAGTTGGCGGCGTTAAGGGGACGCTAGGGGGGGGAGAGGTTTCTCCTTTCCCTTCGCCATTGCTGAAGATATCCCGAGTTACCCCCTGACGGGGAGCCTCCCGCTGTGGGAGTGTTCCCCCAGGGAGGTTTTCGTGAGGGAACACCACCAACAGCAGACTCGCCGTGAGACAGAACAAGAACCGTTTTTCACAGCCTTTTCCCCCTCGGCGATTTGACCAATGAGAGAGGAATAATACCAGACTCAAGCCAAAGCCGAGATAGCCATCAAGATAAAGTCCCACTAAGTTAGGAATGAGACATTCTAAAAGCTCAAGTATGGCGGTTTTTGATAGAGTAGTTTGAGGTTTCATGATGTCACCGAATGCCTGGACACTTCCATCAAAAACCAGGCTCAAAATTACTGTAAATAGCTGTAAAATCGCAATAAATCCAAGGATTATAGTGGTAAATAGAGGGATATAAATTTAAATAAAATTGGATTTTGGGGAGGGGAATGAGGGGAACCACGTAGCAATCCCTTGTGGTCGGCGAGCGATAGCCGAGCCGTGGTTGCCCTCCCCGATGTAGGGGCGAACGGCTGTTCGCCCTCCCCCCTCCTCGTGTCACGGCTCCAGCCATGACACGAGGACATCCCTCCCCCCCGAGGGAGAACCCACCCCCAACCCCTCCCAGGAGGGGATTTTTCGCACCGACAACAAGAGAATTGATAGCAAATCAATCCTCATTTTTGCCCACAACAATCAAGAGATATATTAAACTTAATCAAAACCAATAAAAGCAAATAAAAACAAATAAAATACTCGCCCAACAACATTTTTTAATAAACAAAACCAACATCCCCAAACGCCCATCAATCAAGATTCACAGCCCTCAACCCACCAACCAAAAGGCGGGAGACTCAAGCCATATTAGCCAGACTCGTGCTACCTTGAAATAGGAGAACATCCCGGACTCTATCCCCAGGAATCCGTCCCCAAGCCCTTCCCCCGACGAGAGGCCGAACCATGCTCAAACCCATCCCCTCCTCATTCCAGGAACACTTCTTACATCACATCCGCGAAACCGTGATGTGGAATAGCCGCAGCGAACCCCAGCAATGGTGTTTTTGGTGGCGTTTCCATCCCCAAAATCGACATCAGACCAACACCCAAGTCGCCAAACAGATTCGCAAGTCCCTCAACGGCGGCTTTCACAGCCCCAATATGTCCGCCACCCTAGCGGCGGTGATAGGCAAAATCCAAGATACCTTAGCCGACGAGATGACCGCCGATGGCGTGGACTTGCAAGGATTGAGACGGGAACGAGGCTGGAGTCCCAAAACCCCAGAAGACCGCTATCCTTGGCAAGTCATTTATGACTGGTTATGGACCTGTAAATTTCCCCGTGAGGGCTGGAGTTGGGCCAACCAATTGGCAACTTGTGGGGTGGAAGAGTTGCAGATGAACCCCCTGAATCCCCAATCTCGAAAACTGGATTTAGGGGACATTCCCAGCCCCGAGGGGAGTCTCAAAGCCGGGGAAACCTATTACTTAACCGCGACGTTACCCGAAAGCGGCTATTTACTCTTGCTCAATCGCAGTCAAGAGACGTCCAAAGACAATCAGATGACCACTATTTGTCTGTCTCCCTCCCAAGCCTTTCAGCCGAACCCCCGCTGTCAAGCCCATCAGCCTCTCCATATCCCCGATGTGAAGGCGTTGGCCTCGTCGTTACGGTTTACGGAGGTGGGGGAGGAGTATTTTCTGGCCATTCTCACGGAAACTCCCCTGGCGTTGTCTTGGGTTCGTCCCGATGGTGAACCGAGGGATATTGAGGTGGATGAACGACGGTTACAGGAGATTTTTAAGGAACTGGGCAAACAATGGCAAGGGAAGCTGTTTTATAAACGCTTTCAGGTGCGGGAGGGGTGAGGGAGAGGCGTTCCTTGGCTGGGGGGAAGGCGAGGACGGAGTTGGAGAAATGTTGTGTTGTGCAAGTTGGAGGTGAACGTCAGCAGATGTTTGAGACAATTTTTGAGCAAATTAAACGGTTGCGTCACCAGTCAGATATAGCTTATGAGAAGGGTGAGTATGAGCGGGGTGTTCACTTCGCTGAACAAGCCGCTCATCTCGGGAAATCTGCTTTTGGGACTAATCATCCCGAGTATGCCACCAGCTTAAACAATTTGGCGGTACTGTACCAGGCGATGGGGCGTTTGGTGGAGGCCGAACCCCTTTTCTGCCAAGCGAGGGAAATTTTGAAACAGCAGTTGGGAGAGACGCATCCCGACTATGCCACCAGCTTAAACAATTTGGCGGCACTGTACCGGGATATGGGGCGGTTGGGGGAGGCCGAACCCCTTCACCGCCAAGCGATGGAGATTTTGAAACAGCAGTTGGGAGAGACTCATCCTAACTATGCCGGTAGCTTACACAATTTGGCACAACTGTACCAGGCGATGGGGCGGTTGGGGGAGGCGGAACCCCTTTTCTGCCAAGCGATGGAGATTCACAAACAGCAGTTGGGAGAGACGCATCCCCACTATGCCGCTTTATTAAACAGTTTGGCGGGACTGTACCTGGCGATGGGGCGGTTGGGGGAGGCCGAACCCCTTTTCTGCCAAGCGATGGAGATTGGGAAACAGCAGTTGGGAGAGACGCATCCCCACTATGCCGCTTTATTAAACAGTTTGGCGGCACTGTACAAGGAGATGGGGCGGTTGGGGGAGGCGGAACCCCTTTTCTGCCAAGCGATGGAGATTTTCAAACAGCAGTTGGGAGAGACCCATTCCGACTATGCCAGTAGCTTAAACAATTTGGCGGGACTGTACCAGGA
>LJZT01000104.1 GCA_001314905.1 Phormidium sp. OSCR | reverse complement strand
TGCCTTCCCCTCCTGGGAGGGGCAGGGGTGGGTTATGCCTCTTGCCTCTTGCCTCTTGCCTCTTGCCTCTTGCCTCTTGCCTCTTGCCTCTTGCCTCTTACCTCTTGCCTCCCCTACCCCCCAATTTGCGACATCGTTCGTTGATAGGTTTGGGAACTGTTGCCCATATCGCGTTCCTTGAAGTTAATCTCGGGTTTTAGCTGTAAGAGGGTTTGCACCTGTTGACGTAGTTGAGGGAGGGGAACCCCGGCTCGTAGGGCATCCCGTAGGTTGAGTTGTCCAGTTTCGTTGAGGAGACAGGGACGTAGCCAGCCATCTGCTGAGAGTCGCATCCGATTGCAGCGATCGCAGAAACACTCAGACATCTGACTAATAAACCCGAGTGTCCCCTGAGCGCCAGGAATTTTGAAGATATCTGCCGGGCCAGCTCCCGTGACGCTGGCTGGTTCTAAGCCCCAGCGTTGGCGAATTCGCCCTCGTAACTCTTCTGAGTCAATCCAACCCTTATGCTCAAACAAGGCCCCATTGCCGATGGGCATAAATTCAATAAAGCGAATATGCCATTGGCGATCGCGTGTTAGGGCCGCCATCTCCAACACCTCACCATCATTCACACCAGGGATCACCACCATATTTAACTTCAGGGGGTTGAACCCCACTTCATAGGCTTCCTGAATCCCCGCCCAGGTGCGCTGCCAGCGGCTTTTACCGCGATTTCCGATGATTTTGTCAAATGTCTCAGCATCGAGGGAATCTAGGCTGATATTGAGGCGCTGTAAGCCAGCATCATAAAGGGGTTGGGCCAGACCGGGTAATAATAAGCCATTGGTGGTCATGGCTAAATCCTCGGTTTGGGGCAGGGTAGCGATATCAGCGGCGATCGCCACCACATCAGGCCGCAACAGCGGTTCCCCTCCCGTCAGCCGAAAGCGGCGAAATCCTAGGGGAATAAAGACCTCTTGCAAGAGACGGATCAGTTCCTGGCGCGTTAAGAGATTTTGTTGCAAAACATAGTCAAGTTCATCGCCATCGGGCATACAGTATTGACAGCGGAAGTTGCAGCGATCAATTAGACTAATGCGGAGATAATCGACAGTGGGGGTCATTAAACTAGGACGATGAAGGGCAACTGATCCGTATTGTAGTCAAATTCTAGTGAAGGGGATTCTCAACAATCGTGGCTGTTCTTCCATTGCTTGATGTTGCAGAACATTACGGAATGTTTACCCCGTCCCCGCCAATGACTTACCATGCTTCGATGGTTGGCCCGTTACCGCCATAATCGGCGATCGCCCCTAACGTCAACCACCGTCTTAACGGCATAAGCGTTTAACATCTTCATTTTCGCCCTAAACAGCAACGCCTCATCCTTAAAAGTATGTCTACATCCTCCTACGTCCTCGACCTGATTCAACGTCCCCGTCGCTTGCGTCGCAACGAATCCCTGCGACGCATGGTTCGAGAAACAGAACTCTCCGTCAATGACCTGATTTACCCCATGTTCGTCACGGAAGGGGAAAATCAAAAAATCGAAGTGGCCTCAATGCCCGGTTGCTATCGCTTTAGCCTCGACTTACTCCTGAAAGAAGTGGCCGAAATCGCCGCCCTGGGGATTCCCGCCATTGCCCTGTTCCCGGTGATTTCCGAGTCCAAAAAAGACGAAACCGGTAGCGAAAGCTATAACCCCAAGGGACTCGTCCAAGAAACCGTCGCCGCCATCAAAGCCCAAACCCCCGAGTTAGTCGTCATCACCGATGTTGCCCTCGATCCCTTCACCAGTCATGGTCATGACGGCTTACTCGACGAGTCGGGCTATATCCTCAACGACGAAACCGTTGAAGTCCTCTCGAAAATGGCCGTGTCTCAAGCGCGGGCTGGGGCGGATATGGTCGCCCCCTCCGATATGATGGATGGACGGATTGGGGCGATTCGCCAAGCCTTAGATACGGAAGGGTTCACCAACGTCGGGATTTTGGCCTATTCCGCTAAATACGCCTCCGCCTATTATGGTCCGTTTCGGGATGCCCTCGATTCCGCCCCCAAATCCGGTGACAAGAAAACCTATCAGATGGACCCAGCCAATGCGATCGAAGCCATCAAAGAAGTCGAGTTAGACATTGCTGAGGGGGCTGATATTGTTATGGTGAAACCGGCCCTTCCTTATCTCGATATTATTCGGCAAATTCGCGATGTCACCGAGGTTCCTGTGGCGGCCTATAACGTTAGTGGTGAATATGCCATGATTAAAGCCGCCGGAGAGAAAGGCTGGATTGATGAGAAAAAGGTGATGCTGGAAACGTTGGTCAGTATTAAACGGGCTGGAGCGACCTTGATTTTGACCTATTTTGCCAAAGAAGTGGCATTGTTGCTCCAATAGAGGTTCCCGAGAAAACGGCCCAGATGAAAGGGGCGGCAGGCCGAGGACTCAAGATTGGGAATGAGCGAGTATTCTGGAGGAGACTCCACATTGGTCTGCCCTGCCATGAGCTATTGTCTCAATCGTCGCTGTTCTCAACCTGAAAATCCTGATTCAGCCCAACATTGTCAGAGTTGTGGCTATCGTTTGGCCTTGCGCGATCGCTACCGGGCGATCGCCCCCCTGAGTCGAGGTGGGTTTGCGAAAACCTACTTGGCGATCGATCATGATTTACCGTCTCAGCCCCGCTGTGTGATTAAGCAACTTCATCCCTTTGACGGCAAAGGAGAAATGGGGGCGAAAATGCTCGAACTCTTCCACCGTGAAGCGGAAAATCTCGATCGCCTGGGACAACATCCCCAAATTCCCACACTCCTCGCTCATTTTGACCAAGAGGGGTATTTTTATTTAGTGCAAGAGTGGATTGACGGTGAGACGCTAACCGAGGAACTGCAACGAACGGGGACATTCGACGAAACCCAAATTCGCGATCTCCTGGGGCAACTCCTACCCATTCTCGACTATATCCACGGTCAGCGGAGTATTCACCGGGATATTAAACCCGATAATCTCATGCGCCGTCATCAGGATGGCAAACTGTTTCTAATCGATTTTGGCGTGGTGAAAGTGCTGCAAGACAGCCAGATGGTCTCGGGTTATACCGCTGTGGGCAGTGCCGAATATATGGCCCCGGAGCAGAATCGCGGTCAAGCCTTTCCCGCCAGTGATCTCTATAGTCTCGGCGTCACCTGTGCCCGTTTGCTGACGGGCATTTCGCCTCTGGAACTCTATGATATTGTCGGTGGCCGCTGGGATTGGCAACGCTCCTTACCCCTCACCCATCAGATTAGTCCCGAACTGACCCAGGTGGTGAACAAACTCCTGGAAACTCCTCTCAATCGGCGTTTTCATTCAGCTAGTGAGGTGATTAAGGCCCTCAAGGCCAAACCCCTGGCCTCGCCTGACCCCTCTCCCCTGGCGGTGAGTCCACCGCGTCACTCCCCTCGGCTTGCTAAACCGCAAATTACCCTAGAACGGGTCCAACGGCGATCGCCCCTAGAGCAACTCAATCAGCTATTTGGCAAAACTCCCGACGTTCCCCTACTCTCCGACGTGGGCCTCGACTATCATGAGCTTTGGAACGCCCTGCGTCGGCGACAGTGGGAAATCGGCGATCGCCTCACCCATCAGTTGCTTTGTCGAGCCGCACGGGGAAGCTCAGGCGGTCATCTTGGGCTTCGCGACATCGAGGCCCTACCCTGCACCGACTTGCAAACCCTTGACTATCTCTGGCGACGTTATTCAGGCGATCGCTTTGGCTTTAGCGTCCAGCAACAACTCTATCAACAAGTCGGTCGGGACTATCCCCTCTTTTGCGCCACCGTCGGCTGGAAACTCAGCGCCTCGCGATCGCCCTCCCTTGAATTTAGCTACAGTCTCAAAGCCCCCGTCGGCCATCTTCCCTCCCGACGCTGGGCGCAAGGCTTTGAACTCTGGCTTCTTATTGCGGCTCTTGACAAAAAGATTACCATGTGCTTCGGCTACGAAGATAGCTAACCACTCAGCCCAAATTCCTCTAATCCCCAGTTCCATTCGACTCAGTCTCAGTCTTAAAATAATCCTGTAACACCTGTAGCACAATCGGAGCCGCCAACGCGCCCCCACCCTGGCCCGCATGTTCCCCAAACGCAACAACAATAATTTCAGGATCATCAAGAGGAGCATACGCCCCAAACCAAGCATGAGAGGGATTCGGTTGAGCCTCCGCCGTTCCCGTTTTTCCCGCAAACGGAGGAATCGTGCTGGTATTGATGTTCGTAGCCGTGCCCTGGGTAATCACCTCTCGCAAGCCTCGTCTCAAAACATCAATCGTCTCAGAACTGATATTGAGCGACTCGCGCCAATAACTCACATCCACATCCAAACTCCGTAAATGGGGTCGAACCAGATAGCCCCCATTAGCTGGAACCCCAAACATCACCGCCTGTTGTAGCGGTGACGCCTGTAAATAGCCCTGACCAATCGACATATTAATCGTATCTCCCTGATACCACCCTTCTCCTAACGCCCGCTCCTTCCAAGCCGCATCAGGAACCAATCCCGCCCACTCTTCCGACGCCAGTTCAATGCCGGTTTTGCGACCAAAACCATAACGGCGTGTCCAATCAATCAAGACCTCAGCCCCAATTCGTTGCGCCACCTGATAAAAAAACGTGTCACTACTCCAGGCCATCGCTCCCGTAAAGCCTAACGGTCCGAAGCCACTGCGGTTCCAGTCCCAAAAGCGAATCCCCCCAGCCGTCACATAGGGATACGTCGGTAGCACCGCATAGGGAGAATACTCCCCAGATTCGATCGCCGCCGTGGTGGTGACAATCTTAAACGTACTCGCCGGGGCAAATCCCTGCAAAGCGCGATTCACAAACGGATAGCGGGCCGCTTGTAACGCCTGCCAATCCGCCTCAGTAATGCGCCCCGAGAAGATATTGGGGTCGAACGCCGGACGGCTCACCATCGCCCGCACCGCCCCATCTCGGGGGTCAATGGCCACAATGGCTCCTTGAACATCCCCCAGGGCTTCCTCCGCCGCCCGTTGCAAATCCAAATCGAGGGTTGTTTGCACATCCCGTCCCCCTTCGGCTTGTTTCTCCCCCAACACCCGCAACACCTGGCCGCGACTGTCGACCTCAACCTGCCGTCCCCCCCATTCTCCTCGAAGTTCCTCTTCAAACGCTGCCTCCATGCCCATTTGGCCGACAATATCCCCCAAACGATACTTATTATCAGGTTGAGTTTCTAAACGGGATAAATCCTCATCACTGATTTCGCTCGTATAGCCAAGAACATGAGCCCCAAGGGAACCATGAGGGTAATGTCGCACCGCCTCAACATTGACCTCAATTCCCGGAAGTTGGGGACTATACTCCGTCAGCGCAATCACCTGAGCCGCACTGAGGCGACGGGCCACGCGAATCGGCAGTGCCTTGTTATAGCCCGTTTCCTCCAGACGTTCGAGGACCTGTTCCGGGGGAATATTGATAATCTCACAAAGGCGTTCAATCACCTCAGGCCAATCCTCAGGGGGGAGTGCTAACGGCCAAAGATAGACCGTATGGGAGAGGCTAGAGGTGGCCAGAATATTCCCATGACGGTCAAAGATATTCCCCCGCACCGGCTGGGTGGGAATCAGACGAATACGGTTGTCTTCAGCCAGTTGACGATTGCGGGTTCCTTGAATCAGTTGTAGATAGGCCAAACGAGCGCCAATTCCCCCGAGCATGACGGCGGTAATGCCGACCATGATCAAAACCGCTGGCACAAGGCCGCCAATATTGCGTTGATTGGTGCGACTGCCGTAACCGTTAGAAGGAATCGAGGTCATAATAATTGAGTGGGTGCGAACAAATGTGGGCTAGGGCTGGCAAGACGATCAGGTCGCTTCGACTTGTCATTATAGTATTGGCTGCTTCACCGTTGGAGAATGTCAGATAGGAGAAGCGATCGCCTTGTCGCTAAACTAGACTAGAGCCAGGTTCGGTCAACTCCCCGCCGTGGGATGTTGCCCAATCCTGCCCCGGAATTTGGGACAATGACTATCCAGGAGCCGTCATCATGCTGCAAGCTGCCAGCCAAAACAGCGATCTGAGCGGGCGTGAATCAGAGTTCGACGTCGAACTGCATCGTGTCTTCAAAGTCTTTAACGGCGAAACCGCCGTGCGCGGCGTTGAAGTTCAGATTCGCCGAGGTGAGTTTTTTAGTATTCTCGGACCCTCGGGGTGTGGCAAAACCACCACCTTACGACTGATTGCTGGCTTTGAAACCCCCTCAGCCGGAGAGATTCTTATTGGCGGTCGTTCCATGACCCGGGTTCCCCCCAATGAACGACCCGTCAATACCGTCTTTCAGAATTACGCCCTCTTCGACCATATGAGCGTTTGGGAGAACATCGCCTTTGGCTTAAAACTGAAACGGATTGGCCGCAGTGAAATTCAGCAACGTGTCGAGGAGATGTTGCAGTTGGTGAAGATGGAAGCCTTCGCTAACCGCTACCCGAAACAGTTATCCGGTGGACAACGGCAACGAATTGCTCTGGCCCGGGCCATTGCCAATCATCCGGCGGTGCTACTGCTCGATGAACCCCTTGGGGCCTTAGATCTCAAACTCCGTAAAGAAATGCAGATGGAGTTATCCAATCTGCACCGTAATTTAGGCTTAACCTTTGTCACCGTCACCCATGACCAAGAAGAGGCCTTATCGATGTCCGATCGCATCGCCGTGATGAAAGATGGCAAAATTGAGCAAATCGGCTCCCCCACGGAGATTTATCAACGGCCGCGCACCCCATTTGTGGCCGACTTTATCGGGGAAACCAATCTATTCGAGGGAACCGTCGAACATCAGGATGCTGACACCATAGTGGTGCGTAGCCATTCAGGTTTAAAACTGGTGGTGGGGCGATCGCCCGAAGCCGAACCTCTAAGTCATCACGCTGTCGTCAGTATCCGGCCCGAAAACATCCAACTTCATGGAACTCCCCCAGAATCCGCCCCAAACCTCTATCGAGGTCAACTTCAGACGGCCATGTATCTCGGCACCCATACCCACTGCGTCATCCGCCTCGACTCAGGGGAACTTGTCACCCTACGTCAAGCCAGTCGCCCCGAAGACCTTCCCAGCCCCGATTCCCCGGTGTACTTATCCTGGTTGCCCCATCAAGGCATTGTTTTAGCCGCCTAGGGGCATTCTAGGGGGTAGAATCGGACTAGAACAGGGTACGATAGCCAACGAATGGCTCTGGGGAGCCGCGTTTTCTCACTGGTTTGTCAATGTCCTATCTCGCTGACCTGAGCAACTGCGATCTGTGATTCATCCCCCCTCACCGCCCACGCGGTCCATGCGCCGCCGCCAGTTTCTGAATCTCTCAACGGCTGCCCTGTCTGGGTTAGCCCTATCGGGTTGCGGATGGACTCTGGCCAATGTGCGATCGACGGTACAAACAGCGGACGACCTCCTCTATATCTATACTTGGGCCGGCTACACGGATCGGGAGCTGATTGAGGCGTTTTACCAAGAAACCCAAATCCGTGTTATCGCCGATGTGTTCTCCTCCAATGAAGAAATGTTGGCCAAACTGCAAGCAGGGGCCGGGGGCGCGTATAGCCTCATTTATCCCTCTGATTACATGGTGCGGCGCATGATCGATGAGCAACTGCTGCTCGAACTCGATCACGATCGCATCGCCGGACTCGATTCCCTCTTTCCCAGTTTCGAGAGTCCCAGCTATGATCCCGACAATCGCCATAGTATTCCCATCAGTTGGGGGACAACGGGCCTGGTTTTCAACACCACAGTGCTTAACCCCTCTCCGGAGGATTGGACCTATCTCTGGGAGAATCAGCAACGTCTAACTCGTCGCGCCACCCTACTCAATGACCCTCGGGAGGTCTTTGGGGCCACCCTACGGATGTTGGGCTATTCCTACAACAGCACCAATCCTCAAGAAATTCGGGCCGCGTACAACAAGCTCGTGGAACTGCGACCTAGCATCGCCGCTTTTGATTCCGATGCCTGGCGACCCCAAATTCTCAGCGGTGATTTGAAAATTGCCATGTGCTTCTCGTCTGATGCCAATGAGGTGATTCAGGAAGACCCGGATTTAGCCTATGTTTTACCCAGTAGCGGCTCCTCGATTTGGACTGATGCCCTGGTGATTCCTCGCACTGCCCCCAATGTGGATGCGGCCTATGCTTGGATTAACTTTATGCAGCGCCCTGAGGTGGCCGCACGCATCGGGGAACGCTTGAGTTTCGCGACTCCCAATAAGGCGGCCTTTGCCAAGTTACCGGAGTCGGTTCAAACCAATACCAGCCTCTTTCCCCCGGACTCGGCCTTGGAAAAATCCGAAAGTTTACAACCGATTCCCCCGGACGTTGGGGAACTTTATAATCGCTATTGGACGCGATTGACGAGCGGTTAACGCCTTGTCCTTGCCCTTTTAGTTTCAAAACTACTGTGTCTGTTTCTCCTCCTCCTTCTGAGACCTCCCAGTCCCCAAACTCTGAGTTAGCTTGGGGAACTCGCTGGCTGGGAGTGACGGGATTATTGGCTCCGGCTGGGTTATGGCTGCTGTTGTTGCTGGTGTTGCCCACGCTGGTCATTTTTCAGTTGAGTCTGGTGCCCAATATCCGACCGGGAGATGTGGTGATTCCCTCGGGGATTGAGAACTATTTACGAGCGTTGGAGCCGGGAAATTTGGGGGTGGTGCTGCGATCGCTGAAGTTGGCGATCGGCACGACGTTCCTCTGTCTGATTTTGGGCTTTCCGGTGGCCTATTGGATTGCCCTATTAGCTCCCCAACGTTGGCGTAATCTACTGCTGCTGGGGTTTGTCTTGCCCCTATGGACATCTTCGTTGCTACGAACCTATGCCTGGATTGCCATTCTCCGACCGACTGGGGTGCTAAATTCCCTTTTGGGGATTGTCGGTATTCCGGGATTAGATCTTCTCAATCGGCCTCCGGCGGTGTTGGTGGGGATGAGTTATAGTTTTTTGCCCTATATGGTCTTAATTCTCTATTCATCCCTAGAAAAACTCGATCGCCAACTCTTAGAAGCCTCAGCCGATTTGGGGGCAACCCCGCTACAAACCTTTTGGAAAATCACGGTTCCTCAAGCGTTACCGGGAATCGCCGCCGGGTCATTATTGGTGTTTATCACCAGTTTGGGGGATTTTATCGATCCTGAACTCCTCGGAGGGGCCTCAAGTATGACGGTGGCCCGTTTGATTTATAACCAATTCTTAGGACAAACACCGAACTGGGGCTTTGGCTCAGCTTTAAGTATGGTGTTAATTTTTGCGGTGAGTGTGGCGATCGCTCTATTGCTCAAATATGGCGACTCCTCTGCGACTCAACGCTAATCGAGATGTACTCTGTCTCCAACCCTCAATGACTGAAACGGCTCCTACTCCTCAACCGGATCTCGATCACCCCGACTCCCCTGATTTCTCCCTAGATATGGCACATTCTTCGTTTAAACCGCGTTTGTCTTGGCAATCAGTGTTTGTGGGGCTGATGTTTGTGTTTATGTATCTCCCCATTTTGGTGTTAGTGGTCTATAGCTTTAATGAGTCGGCCTATAGTGCGACCTGGGAGGGATTTACCTGGGAGTGGTATGGGTATTTACTATCCGACGCGCGCATTTTTGCGGCGTTGCGCAATAGTTTGACTGTGGCCATCTCGGCGGTGGCCATCTCGGCCGTGTTGGGAACGCTGATGGCGGTGGGACTCGCTCGCTATCGCTTCCCTGGCCGTCAACTGTATTTAGGCATTTCCTATTTACCGCTGATTATCCCCGATATCGCCATTGCCGTAGCGACGTTGGTGTTTTTAGCGGCGGTTGGTTTTTCCCTGAGTTTATGGACGATTGTGGCGGCCCATATTGTCTTCTGTTTGGCCTATATTGCCATTGTTGTCTCGACTCGTTTGGCGGATTTAGATCGCAATTTGGAGGAGGCGGCGTTAGATTTGGGGGCCACTCCCGTCCAGGCCTTTTTTCAGGTTTTATTGCCGCAACTGATGCCGGGAATTGTCTCGGGCTGTCTGCTGGCCTTTGTTTTGAGTATGGATGATTTTCTCATTGCCAGTTTCACCGCCGGGGCCGGGGCGACGACGTTACCGATGGAAATTTTTAGTCGTATCCGGACTGGGGTGAAACCCGATGTCAATGCGCTGAGTGCAATTTTGATTAGCTTTTCTGGGATTTTAGCCTTTGTGGCCGAGTTTGTTCGCTATCGCAGTGAAGCCAAGCGACGATAACGCTTAGGGCCATCGAATCGAAAAAAGAATCGGCGATCGCCCCGCAATCGGGATCAGCTAAAATTTGGGGCGAAAAAAAAGCTAGGCAACCTAATCATCGATTAGGTTATCCTAGCAGCGTACAGTTGAGAACCATTGGTTAACTCAGACGAACCATAAGCCGCTGAGTTCCGTCAGAGGAGTCGCCTTCACACCACGTAAACTAAGACCCATTCTAGTCGATTCACCTGAAACGACAAGTGATAGTTGCGACAGTCAAAACGGTGACTCCCTTAATCTTGAAACTTGGTGGACATCGCTCATGTGGGAGATCGAGGCAAATTCAGCGGCGATCGCGCCGGAATCGCGCAATTTGGCGCAGGATTAGTTCATCTTTGAAGCTCAGATAAGGGAACCCTAAAAACGTGATCAAACTGTCTCGGCAGACCCTAGCCAACGTCATATTAGCCCTAGGTACGGTCTTACTCATCTGGGGAACCGGGGCCATGGCTCAACCGGATGAGTCTCCCCGTTCTCTCTCCGATATCGGTAATGACTTCAGCGATACCCCTCCTGAGGTGGTCATTCCCGAAACCCTCTCACCACGACCCACTTTTGACCCAGAAACCGAAAGTGCCAGAGTCATTGTCGATGGGATCTACCTATTTGAGATGGCCGATACGGCTCAGTTTCCCGCCGAAGAACGGGCCGCCTTGATGAACGACAAACTGCAACAAGCCGCTGAATCCCCTGGACTTGAGCGCATTGAGGTGGTGATGCGCAATGGGTTACCCACCTTACTCATCGATGGAACGCATCTGATTACGGTCACCAAAAGTGACGCCAGCCTCGGAACTGGGGTCAATCCTAGAGATCAGGCCGAAAGATGGGCCGAGCAAATTCGTCAGGTGTTACGTCAGGCTAACCAAGAACGCAGTGATACGTTTTTGCGACGGGCTATCCTACAAGTGATTCTGGTGGTTAGTCTGGCCTGTGGCTTACATTGGGGGATTCATCGCCTCTCACTCTATTTCTGTGGGGTCTATCCCGATACACGCCTGTTAGAAGCCTGGCGAGGTCTGATTGTCTGGCTCAGTCGAATTATCTTGTGGAGCGTCACGATTTTTTATGTGAGTGATTTGTTTCCCACGACCCGTCAATGGAGTTATCGGCTGCGACAGATTATTACGAATAGTATTACGGCACCGATTTTACCCCTCGATGCTAATACCTATTCCTTGGTTGATATCCTAATTTTAATTGCCTTTTTACTGGGTTTGGTCGTAGGTGCAAACCGCCTTAGTCAACTGTTGCGAGTACGGGTATTGGCGGTATCTCGGTTGAATCGTTCGGCTCAGGATGCGATCGCCACGGCCATCAAATATACATTGATGGTGATGGGAACCGTTGTCATTTTCAATCTCTGGGGATTGGATATTAGTTCCCTGACGATTCTCGCCGGTGCGTTGAGTGTGGGGATTGGTTTCGGGTTACAAGATATTGCCAAAAACCTCGGTAGCGGCTTAGTCTTGCTGTTTGAACGTCCGATTCAGGTGGGGGATTTTGTCGAAGTGGGAGACTCGATGGGAACAGTCGAACGCATTGGTAGCCGCAGTACCCTAATTCGTACCCTCGATCGCGTCTCGATTATTGTTCCTAACTCTCGTTTCCTAGAGTCTGAGGTCATTAACTGGAGTCATGATAACCCCGTCTCTCGCTTACGGCTACCGGTGGGTGTAGCCTATGGTTCTAATTTAGAGGATGTCAAGGAGGCTTTATTAGAAGCGGCTCAAGATCATCCCCAGGTGTTACGGATTCCGCCGCCTCGCATTCTTTTTTCCGGCTTTGGCGACAGTTCCCTGGATTTTCAGTTGTTGGTTTGGTGTGGGGACCCTAGTCAGCAACAGATTCTCCGCAGTGATCTCTATTTTGGCATTCATGAGCAGTTAAAACGGCGGGCGATCGAAATTCCCTTCCCACAACGAGATTTACATCTACGTTCTGGGACGTTTTTCATGCAGCAAGATACCTCAAATGGGACTATCAATCATGAATCTTACAATCATGAATCTTAAGTTAATAATTTAGGGTCTTGACTATCGAGAAAAATCAATTTTAGGCGCAAACAGACTTTGCAAACGCTGTAACTTAGACCCACCGTAATAGAGAAGATCTCCTTTTCCCAATAGATTTTGAGCTTGCCCCTGTTTGCCCCCCAAAATAATACTAGAATCGGCTTCACTGGCGGTTTTGAGGGCAATGCGTCCCGGAAGATTCGAGCGAATCAGAGGTGTCACCACCTTGGCTTCAGGTCGTTGCGTGGCAATAATGAGGTGGATTCCGGCGGCCCGCGCCATGGCCCCAAGGCGTTTAATGGAAAGTTCTAACACTTTGGCGACCTCTTTTTCGGCCATAAAATCGGCGTATTCGTCAAAAAGGCAAATAATCGGTGGTTTGATGGGTTTGTTGCGGTCTAAACAGCGTTGATTGTAGGTGGGGAGATCGTTACAACGGCTCGCTTCAAAGGCCCGGTAACGAGATTCCATTTCCAGGACGAGATCTTCCATCAGAGCGATCGCGCGATCGCTGTCTTTGACAATCGGCGACAGCAGCCAGGGGATATTCTCAAACTCCGGGAACGTCACCCGTTTCGGATCAACTAGGGCCAATTTGAGATGGTCCGGCGATCGCCGTTGCGTTAAACTCAGCAACAAAGCTCGCAAAAACTCACTCTTACCGCTTCCCGTGGTTCCCCCCACCAAGAAATGACAGGTATTGGGGTCCGAGAGATCGGCTTCGACGAGTTGATTTTCTAAGTTCACGCCAATGGCCACCCGCACGGGGGCCGTCACCGGCAACGATTGCGGTGTAAGATACCGTTCAAACAAGGCAATCTGAGCCGGATTCCGGGGAATATCCACACTCACAAACCCCGCCTGAGGAGAAATCATCGGCGCAACGGAGATCCCCAGTTGCACCTGTAAATCATCCGACAGCCGCAACAGCGACGACACCTTCACCCCCAACTTAGGTTTGAGGCGAACCCGAATAAACGACGGACCAATGGCGGCCCCTTCATAGGTGACATCCACCCCAAAGGCGTTGAACACCTCTGTCAGTTGCTGGCCGAGTTTCTCCCCTTCTTCTCTATCGGGGGGAGCGATGGTTGGCGGGGTTGGCGTAGGATTTGGCGTAGGATTGGGGGTGACACTGAGGCTGGGTGCTGGCTCTGGTGTTGGGATTGGGGCGCTATACGGCGCTTTAACGGGTGTGGCTTGCTCTCCGGCTAGAAAGAACGTTTGACAGGTTTTTTGTTGCGGACAGAGAGGACAGAGCCGCTCCTCGTGAGTTTTCGGTGGGGGGTTGGGGCTGTCTCGTTGCCACCTCAGCCAGTCCTGCATCCGTTGCAGATGCGGGAGTAAAGCCATGTCACGCATCGATCGCAACTCATCCCAGTCATAGGAATAGACTTGAAACTCGGGAAAGAGGCAATAGACAGCAGCGTCAACGGGTTGCTGGTGTTGGCGGTGGACTAGATCGGCGTAGAGGGCCACTTGCATCAGTTGCGCGGAAGGGTCAGCCGGTTGATAGGTTTTGTACTCGACAACACAGAGGCGCTGGCGATCGCCGTCATAGACTAAGTTATCAAACTGTCCCGAGACGGTTTGCTCGTCGCCGTTGGGGAGTTGATAGGACTGCTTCAGCCGTAATTCACTATCAATAAAGGTTTCGGCGATAATTTGCTCAGGATAAAACCTTTGACGATTGCGTTTGAGTAATTCGGCGTAGTGATAGATTAAGCGTTGCAAGCCTTGCCAAATATGTTCCAACCGTTGAGCAGAATCGGGATTTTTGCTAATTGTCTTGATGAGATAGGGATAAAAGCAACGGTCGTAAAAAAGTTGCTGCATATCCTGAGACAGTTGCTCAACCTCAAGCTGTTCACTAGGAGGGGTCAGCAGTTGACTGAAGCGAGAGTCCGCCGCCGCCAAGTTCACAAATTCCTGTGCTAAACGGTGAACGTCATGTCCCACCCCCGAAACTTGGCTCTCTTGGGGAATGAAAACAGTGCGACAATTTGAGTGATGGCCCAAATAAAACAGACGGGGACATTCTTTGGCCACACGAACATCAGTGGCAGTAAAATTCGGGTTAGCACTCACAGATTGTTGCTCCTCTACGCTCTCAGCCGGTGTATGAGACCGGCCAAGATGGGTCAACAGATGGCGATGAACCTCGGCCAGATACACCACATCGAGTTTAGCGTAGTGCAGTTGCCGTTGATTTAGGGGTCGTTGCCCCCAATTGCTGCCTTGGGAGTCGCGATCGATATCGGAAAACTGGCAGAGTTCGGCGGCTAGGGTTTTAAGTTGCAGATTGGAGACTCCTAGGCGTTGTTTTCCCAACTTTCGCGCCAGTTTGAGGGTGCAGGTGATGTTTTGCGCCGTGGACTTTCCCAGAAATTTGACATCATAGACGGCGTTGTGGAAGATTTTCTCGATCTCGGGATTGGCCATAATCCGCTCGCTAAAGAGGCGGATGCAATGAGGCTGTTGGAGAACGTCGAGGATATAGACTGAGTCGCCACGGCGATCGCCTCCATCGTCGCTAACTTGGATTAGGGAGAGTTTCGGCGATTTTGTCCACCAGTCGGCGGTTTCTGTATCAATCCAGAGTTGGGAGGCGCGAGAGAGACGAGTAATGGCGGCCTCGATTTCATCGGCTTGGCGAAGGTACACGGATTTGGCTCTCGAAGGATGTGCAAGGTTAAGAGGCTTAGCGTTGGTCTTCGGGAACCCGGAACACTGACTGATCTTTGATATTCTTATCGTTGCCAATCATTTGGATGTAGTTCTCGCGTTCCAACGCCTTAAGCTGTTTAACTACATCTTTATCTTTCAGAGCGATCGCATCAAATTCCGCCAAAGTCGAGTTGATCAAGACCTCAACTCCCAACAATCCTTGACTTCTAATCTGCTTCAGCAAAAACTCACGAACTTTGATGTCGGGGTCAGGGGTCTGGGGACGGGGAATCTCCCTCTTGTCACCCTTGTCACCTGAATTTTCAATAATCCCTAAATTTTTCAAAAGCTGACATTGCTCAAACACGCCGCTTTGCTTGACTAATTCCTTGAGATGGTTAGGTTTAGGGGAGTCATACCCCACCACTAACTCCCCTGACGTGGCTTCGTTGAGCAAGCGATGATAGGTGACAAGATAGTGAACTGAGTCAAGATGGGGACAGATGTGACGGTGGGGATTACCGCTAAAAATCTTCTGGAAGAGCTTGTAGCCTTTATTCTTTGTGCTGCCAAAGGGTTCGTTACGAATGAAGATGAGGCGATCGCACTCTCCCGCCTTAACCACTTTCTCACAAGCAGACATACTGTAATAAAAGCTTCTCATGTTGGGGTCTTCATTCCACAAAATCCCAATTTCTTTAGAGGTTTTAGGATGGATGAAACTCAAGGAGTAATTTAAATACTTCGACCCCTCCAAATATTTATAATTCACATTGGGGACTCCCAGCATCTCCAAGACATCAGCCAAGTATTGAGCCAACTCACTGGAGGATTGCTGACGGATGCGTTCTACTTTAGCCTGGACTTTCTTAAATTCCTTATCCCAAACCAGCAAAAAGCTATCGTCAGTTTTGATATGTCCAGTTCCCTTGAGTTCCTGAATCAGTTTGTGGCCGAGTTGGATGACCGTTCGAGGAACGGTTCGACCCCCTGGAGAACGTTTCTTCAACTCGTCTCGCGTCAAGGGAAAAATGTCAGACTCGGGTTTGGGGTTGGCTTGTTGATGCAAGGGATAGAGGCGCTTTTGCCAAATCTCTTCAGCTTGATCTAGAGTGATTTTATCCAGCTTAACTATCCGATCAATACGGTCTTGGTCAGCCAAACAGGGATATTTCGTGGTTTGGTTTTCCCAAGTGTCTTGAATTAGACTTAAAATTACCACAAAATTTTTAAGTCTTTCATTATGGATTGTTGTATTCGCTCCTAATAGAGTAGGTAAGCCATTTTCCTTAAGACAGGCTTGATCAACCTGATCAAAACACAAAACGATAGGATATTGAGCTTTCGCCGCAACCCGTCCTAAGTTCATGAGGATGTTTTTGGCATCTTCCTCGCTCGATAAGGACTTGCGGATTCCCAGTTTCTTTAAATCACTGGTATCTAAATCTTCTCCTCGCAACCAGTCACAGGCCAGAAGATAGTCCTCGGGCTGTGTCGCATGATACAAAGCACTAAAGAAGTTCTTAGATTGATAAATTCCCGTGGGATAGCTACTCTTGAAGTTTTGGACAAAGACCGTTTTTTCGCCTAATATCCGTTTGGTTAAGCTCTTGTCCTGAAACGCTGACAAACTATTGAGCCAAAGTAGAAATTGGGATTGGCTTTCATCTTCGGGAGTTTGCATCAGACTATCGACGGTTTGACGCAAGATATGCCGCCAAATATAGCTATTATCCGACCAGCTTCCGATATAGGCAAATAAGGCTTTTTGATT
>LJZT01000103.1 GCA_001314905.1 Phormidium sp. OSCR | reverse complement strand
GATAAGCACAAATCCTGTATTCTTTTTTGTGGGTTGCCATTCATCTCACCGCCAAATCAAAGATTATGGCGGGAGCCTTCTTGCAACATTGAGGTAAAATTCGTATGGTCTAGTTTCGCATCCACCAGACTAGCCCGCATCAAATTACTGCGAGTTAAATTGGCGTAGCTGAGATTCGCATGACTAAAATCAACGCCTCCGAGATCCGCCGCCGTCAAATCGGCCCCACTGAGATCGGCCCCTTCACAATTAGCACAGGTCAGGTTAGCCCCACTGAGATCAACACCACTGAGCGTGGCACAATACAGATTGGCACCAATTAAAGTGGCATTATAAAACGTCGCTCCAATCAAATTCGCTCGAAAGAGATTCGCCCCAAACAGGTTGGCCCGAAAGAAACTGGCCCCACTCAAGTCAGCCCCGTTGAGATCGGCACGAAACAGATCTAAATCTCGGAAGTTACGCTCGCCAGCAGCATAGCGTTCTAGTAATCGTTGAGCAGCTTCCATAATCCGTTTGATGGTATAGAGAATTTTCAGAGTCTTCATCTATTGTGACCGAGCGATCGCCGGACTCACCCGACCTGTCACGTTTCGTTAAACTCCCCGGCCCGAGATCCTCCCCAGGATCAGCAAACCCCCCAGAGTTTCGCGAAAAACTCCAGGGGATCACCGGTTGAGGGTTAATTGAGGACTCGTCTTAAACCTGACCCCTTAAACCTGAACTAACGTCGTCGCCTCTTGCGGGGATTTATCCACCATCGGCGCACTTAACGCCTCCTCAAGTTCAGCACAACCGAGCCGTTCCTCTAAAATATCCATCACCTCCCGGCCAAAATCATTGGGATTGCGTTGCCAGGCTTCGAGACAAACCTCCCCAAAAAAGGAGCCGAGGGGTTCCGGGTTCCAGAGCAGTTTTCGAGCCGTCCAGGGCATTAAACTCATGGGATTGTATCCCGGTTTCAAGACCTCCTGCTCAAAGGCGTAGTCTTCCAAGTGGGTGTGGGGTTGTAAGCCAATGAAGAAAATCGCGGGTTCGACTTTCTCGCGCCCAAAAATTCGCTCTAACTCCCGGTGATAGGCGATGGTTTGGCGAATGGTCTCATAGGTCTCGTCAATGACATTAAAGGAATAGTTAACGGAGACCAAATCATTAAACCCAGCCGCTTTGAGATCGCGGCAGTTTTCTAACACGACCCGCAGGTTATACCCCATCCGCATCTTGCGGACTAACTCCTGAGAACCGCTAGTGATACCAATTTCAAAGTAATTCATCCCCGTTTTGACCATCAGATCACACAGTTGCGGGGTCAAGTTATCGGCGCGGATATAGGCCGCCCAATGGATATCCTCCATCCCTGAATCTAGGATTTTTTGCAGCAGTTCTATGGCATCCTGGATATAGCGACGGGCCGGGATAAATTGAGCGTCGGTGAACCAGAAATTGCGAATGCCGCGATCATAGAGTTGACGCATCTCGGCCACCACTTCATCGGCGGGGTTGATGCGGACTTGTTTCCCCTCAATCACGGTATAAACGCAGTAACAGCAGTTGTGGGGACAGCCGCGTTTGGTTTGAACGCCGATATAAAAGTCTTGATCGAGAAAGTAATAGTCAAATTGGCTCCAAATGCTGGCAATGTAATCGTAGTTACAAGCCGTTTTTTCGATGGGAGCGGGTTTTTCGTGGATTAAACGCTCTCGGGGTTGAGTTTCGCCGGCGATATAACAGCGTTCGTCTTGAAACTCTTGTCCCCGCAGTAGTTTTTCTAATAGGGCTTCTCCTTCGCCGACGGAAATGATACTTCCTTTGGGTAAACTGCGGCCGAGTTGCTCGTAAAAGACACTGACGGCCCCTCCTCCGACGACAACCCGGGCCTGGGGATGGTAGCGACGGGCTCGTTTTAAGCCTTGACGAATCAGTCCCAGGTTACGCCAGAGTTCGCCGTAGTAAGATCCGGCCAGGCGCAATCCCCCTAATGCACCTCGTAACTTGACGAGGGGATTGTCGGCGTAGTAAAACTCAAAGGCGTTTTGTAGGGGATTGCCACCGCGTCCACCGACGGGGGCGTAGATTTGGATGTCTCGCCAGGAGAAGACGAGTAACTGGGGTTGGAATTCGTCGATACAGCGTTCGAGGGCGCCGTTGAAGTCTAAGGGGGGAATGGCCCCGAGATCGAAGATGCGCTGTTTAATCTCGGGGAAGAGTTTGTGTAGATGATCCGCGAGATACACCACCCCAATGGGGAAGATGGGGTTACAGGGAAGGCGGACATAGAGGACGCGATCGAGGTTGGTCGTCATAAAAACGCTTCATATATCTTTAGTTTTCACCATAACATTTGTTTCCCAACCCTGCTCAGATGGGTCATCTCAGGGAATGACTGAGAGCGATTAGGGATAAATCGAAAAAAAAAATAAAATTTTGATGCCAATTTTAGACGCCCCAGAGCGGGAGTCTAGGTGTGTCAACGGGGTTATTTCGACGGAGGAGGATGCTAGAGAGTTATTTGCGGCGCGATCGCGTCGATAATTGCCCTGAATATCCCTAAAAGCCAGCCAATCGCCGATTTAACCCCGTTGGACAGACCAAATGGGGTTAAGTCTTTTTAGGGAGTTGGTATTCGCTTTTACAGCCACCTGGGATCGCTAGGTGTTAGTCTTCGGATATAACAATCGCTTTAGATTTTAACTAGACTAAGACGCTCAAACGTTATGGCTCAAATACTCGATCCCTTACCGAAGGACAGCTCCGACCCGATCCTTTGCTGTTATATCAACGCAACTAGCCAGATCCAAATCGCCCGCATCACCAACATTCAAAACTGGTACTTTGAGCGGGTTGTGTTTCCTGGACAGCGACTTGTCTTTGAGGCGATGCCCCAAGCCCAACTCGAAATCCACACCGGAATGATGGCTAGTGCAATCCTCTCGGACACCATTTCTTGCAAACGCCTGAAAGTTTCAACTGAACCTGAAACCGAGGCCAAGGCAGAACCGGGGGCTAACGGTGACAGCGATTCTACCGCAAAAGGGGATCTGCATGATGTAAAGAATCATGAACCTTTACCTCGATCCAGTCCTAGACCCGAAACCGATGATCACAAAGCCCCGGCCCTAGCTTCGGTTGACTAGACGTCAATTCTGGACTGATTGCCATAACACTGAAGACCGCCGTCAGGGGCGATCGCCGCACTCCTAGGGGTATTGACCAAGGCTGTGCCGGCGATCGCCCCTGCGATCGCGGTAAAATCGAAGTCAACGCAGCTTCGGGGTTTGTATCGTGGATCTTCCCTCCTTTCTCTGGTTATGGCGCTTCGCGGCTTGGTCTATGGGACTGTCATTAGGGGCCTATGGCTTACTCGCCATCAGTGGTTTGAGTCTTTGGAACGCTCGCCGTCACCAACAGCCCCGTCCCGCCTGGATTCCCCTAGCCCATCGAGGACTCGGTATTAGCCTAGTTCTGTTGGTGCTGTTTTTGCTGGCCATTGGTCTGATTGGGACGCTCGGCCATTACGGGAATCTGGGTCATTCTTGGCATCTACCCGCCGGATTGACGGTTGTCACCTTAGTCTGCACCTCAGCGGTGACGGGTTGGCGGATTCATCCCAAACAGCCTCAAATGCGACGACTCCATATTACAAGCAACCTGTTGCTGGCCCTGGGCTTTCTCGCGGTATCTTGGAGTGGCTGGACCGTTGTACAAAAGTATCTGCCCCCCTCACCATGACCTCGTATTCTGACCCCTTACGATTTCGCATCTCCCCCCTAATTCGCATCACGCTGTTGGGGTTATATTTAGCCTTAACGGTTCCGCTTCCTATTCTCGCCCAAGCCACCAACGCCCCAGTTCCGCCCCTGTTTCTCAGCCTGGGGTTGGGGTTGGGTTGGCTTCTTCTCTATGGGGCGTTGAGTGAACAGGTGATTCTCGATGAGTCTGGAATTGGGGTGAGTTATCCGGGCTGGTTTGCCAAGATTTTTCGTAAAGGTTGGTTCCTCCCTTGGCAATCGGTTAAGGCCTTGAAACCGAGAACCACGGGACAAGGAGGCTTGGTCTATTATTTCCTCAGTGATGCCGGAGAGGGCTATTTGTTGCCGATGCGCGTGGCTGGATTCTCCCGTTTGGTTAAACAAGTCGAAGCCAAAACTGGCATTGATACCCGCGATGTGCGCCCTCTGGCTCAACCTTGGATGTATCTGATTCTTTTGGGGTTGACGCTACTTCTCGGGTTAGTGGATTGGTGGGCGATCGCCAACGCTTCACAATAGCAAAAGTTGGTCTGAATTGGACAAAAAAGTCGAAAAAAAGTCGAGAAAAGAAGGCAACAGGCATAACCCACCCTAACCCCTCCCAAGAGGGGATGGCAACGGGCAACAGGCATAACCCACCCCTAACCCCTCCCAAGAGGGGATGGCAACAGGCAACAGGCAACCGATATGGATGCCAAGGTTGCTGAGTCTACTCATCTCGAAGTTGTTCGAGTTTTTCTTGGATTTCTGGATTATAAAGACGTAAGTAATTCCAATAATTTCCCATCACCGAACCAATATACCCCTGAGTTTCCGGAAAGGGAATTTGCGAGACAAAAACATCGGGATCATTGAAACCAAAGCGAGAAATCCAACGGTCAACATTTCCCGGTCCTGCATTGTAACTCGCCAGTGCAAACAGAGTATTGTTGTTGTACTCATTGTGGGTGTAGTCGAGATAAAGGGTTCCCAAACGGATATTATCATCGGGGTCCGTCAGATCCGTTGGCGGTGGTTCATTCCGTTGCGCCGCAATCCAATCCGCCGTTTCTGGGAGGACTTGCATCAGTCCCACAGCATTAGCAACAGAGCGAATTTTGTGCATAAAGCGAGATTCTTGGCGAATCAAGGCTACCGTTAACAAGGGATCAAGTTGACGAGCTTCAGACCAACGTAGAATTAACTCTCGGTAGGGAAAGGGATAAAGACTATACCAATAAGCCGGTTCTGCTTTGAAGGCTTCATACTCAGCCAGTTCCTCGGGATCATCGCGCCAACCCAAACTCGACAGCATAAATAGACTATCGAGGTAATCCCCAATCACCTGTAGCATTAACCCTTCAGTATATTGTTCGGCTACCGTGGGGTTCATCGGGTCAGGAAATTCCATTTGCCACCGTCGCCAGGCCGCCTCATCCATCCCTAGAGCGTAGAGTTCCCGCGTCAGATCCGAGCCAGCCGGAAGCAGGGGACGCTCAGCTAGATCCCGGACTGTTGGGGTGAGCGATCGCACCGTCGTAAAGGTCCCCACATTCCAGCCAAGAAGGGAGGCCGCCCGCCAAGCATAATAAGACTCAGGATAGCGCTGTAACAGGGCGATAAAGGCGGCTTCAGCATCATCACGACGATTGAGTCTCTGAGCCCATTTACCAATCCAAAACGCCGCTTGGGGAGCTTCATCACTATCAGGATTGTCCGTCAACAGTTGTTTAGCCCAATCCCAGGCTTGGCGTAAATTTCCTTGTTGGGCTGCATTTTGGGCGTTTTGCCAGCGAATTTCGGCGGCGGTGTCTGAGTTGCTATATTGCGTTAATACTGACTGACGGGCCTGTTGTGCCGATTGAGAGCTGCCCAATTCTTGCAACGCCTGCGATCGCAGCAACAGGGCTTCGGCCGCTTGATTGGGAAAGTTAGCAATCACTTGATCCAATAGGGGAATCGCCTCGCGAGGGGAGTCCACCATCTGCGCTAAACGTAACAGGCCCATAGCCGTTTCTTCCGCCTCCGGGAAGGCCTGAATCAGAATCCGATAGCGTTGACGGGCGCGGTTCCTCTCCCCTCCCAATTGCAGTCCTCGGGCAGTGCGGTAGAGATTGCGAGGCGTATTGGCGGCGCGAGCGTAAGCATTCCCCGCTTTGCCATACAGGGTTTTTTCCCAATAGCCAAAAGCGATGGTTTCCCAATCCTCTGGGGTCAGACGCTCACCCTGTTGGCTCACCCGGCGATCGAGCAGTTCCGTAAAATTCTCCAAATAAAGGTGGGTTGAGAGTACCTTGAGGAGATCCGGGTCATTCGGTTGCGTTTCCAGGCGTTTCAGGGCAATTTCAGCGCTGCGAGGGTGACGAGGAAACTCTGCTAGGGCTTGATCCCACCATTGTGAGTCTTCTTGCCCTAAGGCATACAAGGCCTCGGCCGCCAGGGGATCTTCGGGAAAATCCCGGAGAATTTGCTGATAGAGATCGTGAGCCTGAGCCTCATTTCCGGCCAAGGTCTGAGCCTGAGCTTGGGCCAGCCGAATATAGCCCCCGAGATGGGACGATCGCGGCCGTATCGGGTCGAGTCGGGATAGGGCCTCAGAGGGTTGGCCTTGGGCGATCGCCTCAACCGCTAACACATAGGCGGCGCGATCGCGATCGGCCGAGGCGGGTCCCTCGGCCAAGCGTTCGAGTTCATCCTGCTGTTGGGACGGCCCGAGGGATAGAGCCGCCACGGTGTCTGAATTATCAGTCCGAGGGGGCAACGGCTCGCCCCCGCGACGACCAGACCAGAAGATGCCAGCGAGCAGGGCAACAATGCCAAGACTCAGCAGCAGCATCAGTTGCAGAAGTCGAACCCGGTGTTGCAGTCTCTTGGGCATCGTAGTTGAGGAGGTTGTTGAGAAAACAGTTGAGGAGAGAACAAGGATATTGAGGACATTCTCGAGCAAGTCTAGCTCATGGCCCCTAGCAGATCCGTCGCGATTATCTCAGATTGGCCGGGAATTTCCCTGAATTGTAACAAGGGCGCTCGTGGATTGGGGCGAGGGGTCAGACTGGGACGGCGATCGTCACAGGTCGCCATAATTCTTGTACATTAGACAGGGTAGATCCTACAAAAGACCTTTTGTTAAGCATTGACAATGACCTTATCACCCTCATTTAATTTTGTTATCGATCCCGGTGGATTTTCACCCCTTTTAGCCACAGCAACGGAAGCAGAAGCCGATGGCGCAACAGTCTTAGGCGGTGTTCTGCTGAGTTTGATTGTAATTTACCTGGCCAGTAAGCTGGGGGGCGAAATTTGTGCACGCATCAATCTTCCGCCCGTATTAGGAGATTTGGTGGGTGGAGTTGTCGTTGGTATTTCGGTTTTAAATCTGATTATTTTCCCCGAGACTGGGGCGCAAGCTGGCGACTCTCTGATTTTTCGCTTCATTGAAGCAACGGGGGAACTGACCCCTGAAACCTTAGCCGCCTCGTTCTCTGCCGAGAGTGAAGTGATTAATATCCTCTCGGAATTGGGGGTGATTATTCTCCTGTTTGAAATCGGTTTAGAGTCGGAGCTTGGGGAACTCATTAAATATGGTCCCCAAGCTGCCATTGTTGCCGTTGTCGGGGTTGTAGCACCCTTTGCCATGGGAACGGCTGGCCTGATTTACCTGTTTGAGACCCCAGCCATTCCCGCAATTTTTGCCGGTGCAGCTCTAACAGCAACGAGCATTGGTATTACCGCTAAAGTCTTGGCAGAAATTAATAAACTCAGTTCCAAAGAAGGACAGATCATCATCGGGGCCGCTGTTCTCGATGATATTTTAGGAATTGTCGTCCTGGCCGTCGTCGCCAGTTTAGTTAAAACGGGAGAAGTTCAGGTCAATAATATTCTCTTTCTAACCGTTAGTGCTGGAGCCTTTCTCATTGGCACGATTTTAGTGGGTCGCCTCCTGGCCCCTTATTATGTTTCCCTGGTGGACAAACTGAAAACCCGTGGCCCCCTCCTGATTGTGTCGCTGATTATCATGTTTCTGTTGTCCTATGTGGCGGCGGCGATTCAACTTGAGGCGATTCTCGGGGCCTTTGCGGCTGGCTTGATTCTCGGTGAAACGGAAAAACGGCATGAATTAGAAGAACAGGTGATTCCTGTGGCAGATATGCTGGTTCCGGTTTTCTTTGTTGTCGTCGGTGCCCGTACCGATTTGGCGGTGTTAAACCCAGCGGTTCCCAGTAATCGCGAGGGCTTGATTATTGCCACGTTCCTCATTGTCGTGGCGATTATCGGTAAGGTGATCACTGGCTTCACCATTTTTGGACAACCGGATACCAATCGTTTGGCGATTGGTGTGGGGATGATTCCTCGGGGTGAAGTGGGCCTTGTCTTCGCCGGTGTAGGTGCAGCGAGTGGGGTTCTCTCGGAATCTCTCGAAGCTGCCATCATTGTGATGGTGATTGCGACGACCTTTGTAGCACCGCCGATGTTACGCTTGGTTCTCGAACGAGGTGATGCGGCAAAAGCCAAGGCAGTCGAAGAAAGCTGAAGAGGCCCAACGCTGGCTCATTTTTTTGACGAGCCGGAGCCTCAACTAACGGCCTCACAAGACTCAGAGAGACTTCATCTTCATGTGAAGTCTCTCTGGCTGGACTGGCTAGGTGCGACTAGGCGCTAACCTCAACCTCGCTGGTGTCGACCTCGCTGGCCCCTTCAACCCCCTCGGCAATGCTGACGAGGCGATCGAGATCCTCTTGAGTCGGCACGGTGCCTTTGAGAACCACTTTCGTCCCGAGTTGGGCAACCCAAATGGTTTCAATGTCATTGGTGTCTGGGTTATCGTCAAAAGCCCGCACCACTCGTTTGGCTAACCCACTTTGGTCATATTTGCCATCGAGGCCAACTCGTTCGGGGGGAATGGGTTCCCCGGATTCAGCCTCCTCGGCTGACGTGGCGCCAGCGGCAGCGGCAGCAATACTGCCCCCAGCCTGTTCAACGGCTTCTTTGATGGGCATCGGCGGAAACTCGTAGGCTTTTTCCTCTTCTTCTTTACCAAAAATTCGGCTTAACCAACTCATAGGTCGTTTTCTCTTTGTTTTTACAGTTTCGAGCCGCTTTCATGATACAAGTAACGATTGGTTGCCTAGGACATTCTTAACAAAAAACACAAAATGAAACACACGCTCTCAGTTTTGGTCGAAGATGAGGCGGGCGTGCTGACTCGCATTGCGGCACTGTTCGCCCGTCGTGGCTTTAATATCGAAAGTTTGGCAGTTGGGACCGGGGAACAGGGTAATGTCTCCCGTGTGACGATGGTGGTCAATGGTAATGACCAGGTCATCGAACAAATTGTCAAACAACTTTATAAGTTGATCAATGTCCTCAAGGTTCAGGATATTACAGAGATTCCCTGTGTGGAACGGGAGTTGATGTTGGTGAAGGTTAATGCGACGAGTAGCACGCGCTCGGAAATTGTTGAGTTGGCCCAGATTTTTCGCTCGCGGGTGGTGGATGTGGCTGATGACTCGTTGATTCTTGAGGTGGTGGGCGATCCCGGCAAGATGGTAGCATTCGCTCAGGTGTTACAGAAGTTTGGCATTCGTGAGATTGCTCGAACTGGTAAAATTGCCTTAACTCGCGAATCGGGTGTTAATACGGAGTTTCTGCGACTGTCGGAAGGCAAATTTTGACGTCGCTCAGACGGGGTGTGTTGCATCGGGCTTGTTGCATCGGGCTTGTTGGATCAGGCTTGTCGGAGAGGACGGGTTGGATAGGATGATTGCGGCCGACTCGCGGCGCGATCGCAAGGAGCCAGTAGCAACGAAATGGAGTCACACTCGCCAAAACTCCCGTTCACCTGGCTTGGTGGCATTATAGGCATTCACGGACTACGGACTATAGACTAAGACATCATGAAAAAACTGCTTAAGGGTCTGCGACAATTTAAGTCGAATTATTTTAGTACCCACCAAGAACTCTTTGAACAGTTGTCCCATGGACAAAAGCCGAGGGTTCTGTTTATTACCTGTTCGGATTCACGGATTGACCCGAATTTAATTACCAATGCTCAGGTTGGGGAATTGTTTGTGATTCGTAATGCGGGGAATATCATTCCCCCGTTTGGGGCGGCCAATGGCGGTGAAGGTGCGGCTGTTGAGTATGCGGTGCAGGCTCTGGGGGTTGAGCATATCATTGTCTGCGGCCATTCTCACTGTGGTGCGATGAAAGGATTACTCAAACGCAGCAGCTTGGAGGAGGAGATGCCTCTAGTCTATGAGTGGCTCCGTCATGCTGAAGCGACTCGGCAATTGTTGAAGGAAAATTATTCCCATTTGGATGGGGAAACCCTGTTAGAGGTGGCGGTGGCGGAAAATGTCCTGACTCAAATTGAGAATTTACGGACGTATCCGGTGATTCACTCGAAGCTGTATCGCAATAAGCTCCATTTGCACGCCTGGATTTATCATATTGAGACCGGGGAGGTGCTTGAGTACGACAGTATTCGCCATGATTTTGTGCCACCGGATGAGAATGCGATGCTCGAAGCCTCTCCGGTACAATGTTTTCTCTCGTTACCTGAGGATGTGGAGGAGTTGGTGCCGGGGTATCGACGATCGCCGTCTCAAGCAAAGTCCAAAGAGCCGGTGGACCAAAGCGATCGCGACCCCAATATGCCCTGGCTATCGGCGGAACAGGTGGCTCGCATCCATCATGGGTCGAATCATGGGTCGAATGGACGTCGTTAAGCTGTTATGAGTGAAGATCCCATAACGATCAAACTCGCTCAATTTCTCAAGTGGGTTGGCGCGGTCAATACTGGCGGTGAGGCGAAAGTGTTAATTCAGTATGGCGAAGTGCTTGTCAATGGTGTGGTGGAAACTCGTCGCGGCCGTAAACTTGTGCCAGGGGATGTGGTTGTGGCCCAAGGACAGGTGTATGAGGTTGCCGAGGAGGAGGACGTTTAGGGGAGCGATCGCAAGACAGCCACCAAAGGCGAGGTTCCCCCGTTTAAGGACTCCTGGGGACTGGCTTCAGTTTGATTCATGAGAATTACGGGTACACAAGCGGCTTGGCAACGGTCAAGGATGGCCTGATAGTGTTGGCCGGTGCGAGATAGCTGCACTTCGGGGATTAAGGCGGGGGGAATGCCAATGCCAAAGGGATAGCGGCCGGCCCCACGCACGATGATCTCAGGGAGTTGTTCTAGGCAGATCTCCGGGTGCAGGCTAACGATAATGCCAGGATAGGGGCGATCGCTCGGGGTTTGTTCTTGGATGGCGTGATGAAGCGCGATTAAGGCTTCGGGATTGCCTAAGTTGGTGATTTCGATAAGATCGGCGGTCTGGAGAATTTCTTTTCGTGTCAGGCCATGACGTTGGCTGGGTTGTTCCTGAGAGTCGGGGCGATTGTCGCCGAGATCGGCTTCATCCAGAGTAAGCCAGAGTTTGCAGCGGTGATGGCCATTCCCTTGAGTCTGCTCTTGGTTGGCCTGAAATTGGGCGATCGCGGCGGCCCCTTGTTTGGGGTTTTCCCGCAAGTCGATGCGTAAGGCCGCCACCTGCTGTTGTCGCAACTGCTGGCAAAAGGAGGCATCGATGGGCAAACTGGGACAAGGGACAATCCAATGATGGCGATCGTGAGGCTGACAAGGGCGATCGCCGAATAATTCGTTGGTATGACGTTTTAACAGCCGTTCACCGCGAAAGAAGGCCCGAGGAGAGGGATGCTGAGGTAATAGCGTCGGGTTAATCCGACAGACTGCGCCGAGAGAGGCGATCGTTCCATCGAGATGTGGCAAAACACTACTAATCCCGCTATCGAGAGAGGATAACCCCCAAGGCATTAAGGCCCGTTCGAGTTTCTGAGCATCCCGTTGCTGTAAGGCTAAATAATAGGCCAAGTTCCAAGCTGCACTACGAAAGCTACTGCGCCAAATAAAGGGTCGCCATTGTGCAAAGGAGTGGGTTGCATCCCGAATCATGGCTTTACGAAGTTCAATTAGTTGTGCAAGTAAGGTTTCTGGAGGGGAGAAATCTACGACCACAGCCTAATCCTCTGAAATAACTTGAATCGTCAATGGGTGAATGGATCGTTATCGCCAGGCACAATGCACAACTGCCAAATACACAACTGCCAAATGCACAACTGCTAAATACACAACTGCTAAATATTCTAAACGACCCCGTCTGGGTTAGCGAGATGGGAAAAACCTCACCCTACCCGCTGGGTAGGGTGAGGCATTCAGGTTGGGATTGAATTGACCGAGCGCGATCTGTCTTTAAGCATATCGAGAGGGAAGCGGGATCTACCTCTATCGGGGGACAGACTTGTTGATCGGTTTAGAACGCCCTCAAGGGGGAGATCAGATATAGTTCTTGAGCAGTAACTCTAACTTGCTTTTTGTGCTTTCAGGAACCTTTTCCCAGGGAGTTAAGACAGCAAACTTTAAGGCCGAATGGGCCGGGCTGACGAAGGGATTTGCATGGAGACGAGCGACGACATCGCGAATCACCTGTTGGGCATTTTCAGCATTCAAACGGAGATTATTGACCACCATCTCAACCGTTACACTGTCATGATCCGAGTGCCAGCAATCGTAGTCGGTGACGAGAGCTAGGGTGGCGTAGGCGATTTCCGCTTCTCGGGCCAGTTTGGCTTCGGTGAGGTTCGTCATCCCGATGACACTGGCTCCCCAACTGCGATAGAGATGGGATTCAGCGCGGGTTGAGAAAGCCGGTCCCTCCATACAGACATAGGTTCCCCCTCGGTGAATGGTCACGCCATCGAGGGCTAGAGAACTAGCGCTGTCGGCGATGAGGGTAGCGAGTTGAGGACAGACGGGATCGGCGAAACCAATATGAGCGACGAGTCCCTCAGCAAAAAAGGTGGCGGTGCGATGTTGAGTGCGATCGATAAACTGATCGGGAACCACCATGTCTAGGGGTTTGATGGCTTCAGCCAGAGATCCCACGGCTGAGGCGGAAATGAGGTATTGTACGCCAAGCTGTTTGAAGGCATGGATATTGGCTCGGAAGGGAAGTTCTGAAGGAGACAGATGATGATGACGTCCATGTCGCGCTAAGAAGGCGACGGGAACGCCCTGTAAGGTTCCGGTCACGATCGCATCGGAAGGCGCTCCGAAGGGGGTATTAAGCTGATGTTCTTGGCGGTTTTCCAGGTCATCCATTTGGTAGAGTCCACTACCGCCAATGATGCCGATGGCAATATCCGTCATGGTGTTCAAGGATAGAAAGGGCGTTTTGCAGATTAGGGGTTATTTGGCGGTTATGGCAATGGCGATCGCCCCCGTCAGGAGTCCTAAGGCGCCGGAAAAGGCCATCAGGGTTCCTAGGGGGATGGGAACCGAGGCTAACACGAGAAACTGCACGGAGACGGCGCTGGCGTTCTGGACGGCCAACATGGCGATCGCCACCACCCACAGGGCAATCAGGCTAGAAATTAACAGCAGGGAAAGACGAGTCATACTGGGGAGAAGGAGTTGGACCCCTCATTAAAGATCAACAGGGGACAATTGTTTATGGTTTCAGACCAATTTTAGACCAATTCTTAGACAGAATCAACCCAATAAATTACAATCCAAAATAGGCAAAAAAAGACAGTAAAACTTTTAATAAAAGAAGCCTTTACTGCCTCAAATTATCCTATCTTATGTGACTTAAGTAAGACGTGAGGAGTCACTCAACGGCAGGCAGGACGGTTCTGGAACCGGTGCTAAGACCTGTCCTTGTAGCCGTTCAATCTCTTGTTCCATATCTTCATTACGATCCTTGGGTTTTAACCAGTCTGGCCACAAACCAATCAAAAAGGTTCGCGTTTCAAAACTTGCATTGCGCACCGGTTGTGGGAGAAACTCCCAGCGATCGCCATCGAGGATAAAAAAGATGGCAATCAAGATCACTGCCCAGAAACCCACTTTTTTTGCATTCATCGCCAGTAAGCGGGGGTATTTCGCGCCCGCCGATTGTACTGCGTCTTTAGCTTACCGTTTCGGGCGGACGATGTTGAGTCCATCCCTCAAGTCCTTCGAGTTGAGCCGCCAGTTGCAGAACTTGAGCATCTGCACCGGGCTTTCCGACTAATTGTACACTCATCGGCAGTCCTCGCTCATCGAAGCCGGCCGGCAAGGAAATGGCTGGCTGGCCCGTGGCGTTGAAGGGAGGACAGGGCATTACCCAGTGACTCACCGCCTCGAACGTCTCTTCGGGGCTGAGATTAGCCCATTGACCAATTTTGATAATGGGATGAGCATAGGTGGGCAACAGTAAAACATCCCAATCGGCAAAGAACCCGACAATTTGCCGCGAGAGAAAGCGCAGTTGGGCCATCGACTGCCAGAGGTCAGCGGCGGTTCCGGCCTGTTCCATGAGCCAGCGATTAATGGGGCTGAGGGCTTCGGGAGGAACCCCCGTTGCCGCAATAGCACTGGCAAACACCTGTTGAAAGGGGCCTTCTAACCCGGAAAAATCAGGACAGCCAACCCCCAGTTCATGGCCCAACTGAGCGAGTTGCTCAGCGGTTCGCTCGACGGCGGCTTGACAGTCTCGGTGGATGGGCCAATCGGGAATTTCCGAGGCCACAGCAATTTTGAGAGGTGGAGGTGCCTGCTGAGTTTGTTCGAGGAAGGAGGTTTCGGGGTTAGGGAGCCAATAGGGATCTCCAAGAACATAACCGGCCATAACATCGAGCAGGGCCGCTGCATCGCGGACGGTGCGAGTTAGGGGTCCGGGTGTGGCCAGTCCCATGAGATGTTCTCCTTCGGGGGCTTGAGAGATGCGCCCTCGGGAGGGTTTAAACCCCACCAAGCCACAACAGCCGGCCGGACCTCGCACCGAGCCGCCGCCATCGGAGCCATGAGCTAGGGGTGCTAAGCCAGCGGCCACAGCGGCCGCCGCGCCACCACTAGAGCCACCGGGAGTATAGTCGAGATGCCAGGGATTGCGGGCTGAGGGTAGGCCCATCGGTTCGGTGAAGGGCATAGAGCCAAGTTCTGAAGTCGAGGTTTTACCGAGGAGGTTAAACCCGGCGGCTTCAATGGCTTGGACATGGGCGGGGGTGTACTCAGCAATGCGATCGCGCAGGGCAGCCAAGCCGCGCATACAGGGGAGTCCGGCGACAGGGGCCAAGTCTTTGATGGGCATGGGAACCCCGAAAAAGGGCGGTAGGCTGGCGCGATCGCCCTGACTCCATTGCTCGTTTTGTTGTTTCGCGGTGTTGATGGCTCGTTCTTCGGCAACGATAATGTATGCCCCGAGGCGATCGTTGTGACGGGCAATGCGATCGAGATAGACTTGGGTCAACTCCAGGGGAGAAATCTCCCCAGAGCGAATTAAGGCAGCTTGGTCGAGGGCAGAGGAAAAGGCTAAATCTGTGGGGTTCATAAGGACGTGATGTAGGGAAACGACAGGGGAACAACTGCCATTTAGTCTATGATCGCCCCGGTTCGCTCTGCCTCAACCTTCTGATACAGTTTCAATGCTGTCCTGTTTAACCGCAAACTATCGCCGCAAATCTAAGCCCAAGGGCAGCAACAGGCGAGACAGTTGAGAATCTGGCACAAGGACGCCTTGTTAAATGCTTTAGGCTATGTGGCATTGATTGTATGTGGCCTCGTGACGATGGGGCATTTGGTAGAGTGTGGAGGGGACGGCTGCCATATTTTTACGATTCACCTTAACACCCTAACAATGGACATCATGAAACGAACAGTTTGGCTCTCGATCGCGGCGATCGCCCTCCTCGGACTCCCTGAACCCGTCCACTCCCAAGAGTTTGAAGGTTGCTTTTTCGTGGATGGCCATGGTCAGCTTATCAATTTAGATAATCTCTGTCCAAGTCCCCCCGATTCAGGAACAGCAGACAGTTCCGTCTCCCCTGGGGCAACGGCTGGCTCTGACTCTCGGGGGGCGGACTTGATCGAAGTCCCCATTCAACGCCGTGTTGGGGGCATTCCGGTGGTGGAGGTCAATTTCAATGGCCGTCGTTCTTATGAAATGCTCCTCGACACGGGGGCCAGTGGTACGGTGATTACGAGACAGATGGCCCAAGAGTTGAATATTGGCCGAGCCGGAACAGCGACCATTGACACGGCGAGTCAACGAGGAGTTCAGATGGATCTCGGCTATGTGGCCTCGATGGAACTCAATGGAATTGTGCTGCGTAATACCCCCGTGACCATCGCTGAGGGCTTACAACTGGGTTTGTTGGGACAGGATTTTTTGGATGGTTATGATGTCACGATTCGTGAAAATAGCCTGGAATTTGCCCGACGCAACTAGGGGATTGGCAGATAGCTAACTCCAGTCTTCTTCGTCAGCTTTGCGGGTTCCCACGTTGAAGATACGGGCGCTACCGTGCAGTTGCCGGGTTTTGGTAAAGAGGTCTTCTTCACTGAGATTCCAACGTTTGAGCAAGGTATCGAGGTCCTTTTGAATATCTCGTGCGCCGGGAAATCCGTTGTAGCGAACCCGTAATCGAGCCAGTTCTGCCAGATTGAGATCATTGGGGTCGGCGGCGAGTAAGCTGTTAATGGCGGCGCGATCGAGTTTAGCTTGAGGATGTTGTTGGTCTTTCATCGTTGCAAAAAAGGCTTTCAGGTTAAACGTCAAAGGGTTGGACTTTCTGCTGAAAACAGTTCTTCCTCCAATTCCGAGTCCTGAACGGGACTCGGTTCAACTACATAGGGGAGACTGGCCCCCTCTAAGCCTCGTTTGATATGTTGGGGCGTTTCCTCAAACAGCACAAAGAGGGGAAAGATGCGTTGAGCGGCTTCACTGTAGATGTGACGATAGCGATAGGGCATCACCCATTCATAGCCGCGATCAAGCAGCACTTGGGTTTGTCGCCAGCGTAGCAGTAAGTCGGAGAAGTCTTCCTGGGGGCGATGGATGAGGATAAAGATCTCAACCCCCACTTTGACTTGCCAATCGGGTTCACACATGATAATCCCCAACTCGCAGGGTAAACAAACGGTCTCTCCGGCACGAATCTCTAAGCCACTTAAACCTCGTTGACTGAGGGATTCCCGTAGGCGAACTAGGGGAAACGGCAACAAAATTAAGCTATCATCGGGTCGCCGCAAACTGGGAATCGCCTCTAGGTAGGGGCGATGTTGTCGCAACAACTCCAGGGTATCTGGCGTATCGCAGTAGCGAGCGATCGCGTTTTCATAGGAAGATTTTTGAACAAACATAGTCAAATGGGGTCAGGCCCTAGGCTCTTCTCTCCATTCTAATCAGACTCGTGAAGGCCGGCAGTGATAGCGTTGGTAGGGAATACCGAGACGGTAGTAGTCGTCGGGGACGCGATCGCAGGTGAGACGATCTCGGTGTAACTGTTGGGGATACTCGGCTTCTCGTAAGCCTGGGGCAATGATCCAAAGATCTAAATCTTCTAAATCTTCTAAATCTTCTAAATCTTCTAAATCTTCTAAATCTTCTAAATCTTCTAAATCTTCTAAATCTTCTAAATCTTCTAAATCT
>LJZT01000102.1 GCA_001314905.1 Phormidium sp. OSCR | reverse complement strand
CGTTGGCTCCACAATTCTACCAGATATTTTTAGTCAAAATTCATCTCACCGCTAAGCCTTCGGCTCTAACGGGAGTCTTCTTTTGACATTTAAGATAAAATTTAATATCCTGTCTTTTGTTTGCGTTACCTCTATTGTAACACAATGTAAAGAAATATTGCAAGAGATTTACACAAAACCTCAGATTCCCTCAAATAATCGGTTGAATGCGATCGCAAGCATCGAGCTGTAACCCCCGTGCAATGCGGAATAGCTCCTGTCCCACATGCAAATGATGATCATCATAATTGAGGCTGAAATACTCCAACTCTTCAATCCCATCGGATAACTGAGTCAGACAGTGATAGAGATCCGCCGCCACCCCAGCCAAAACCGAGGGGTTCCGCTGAGACTCAAACGCCGACTCCGCGCGTTGCAAGAACACCTGACAGGAGCGGATATAGTCGACAAAGTTCTCCATCAGCTCATCATCAAAAGGATCAGCCGACAACTCATCAATTTGCTCATCGAGCGCATCAATAATGCGATCGACTTCGAGATTGAGAGGATGATAAACCTGAGTCAGCCAACAGTAAATCCGTTCATCAGCCGTAGCCGCCTGATGAGCCGATGAAGTGCGCCTTGAGCGGGACTGACGATGGCGGCCCGGCTGAGATCCGCCGCCACCCGTCCCCCAGCGACGGCGATCATAAGACTGACGAGCCTTGCGATCGCCGAGAACCTCATAAGCCGCATTAATACGAACCATCTCCTCACGAGCCTGAGCATCGGGATTGCGATCGGGGTGAAATTCCTTAACCAGCCGTCGATAGGCCCGTTTCACCTCGGCTTGCGTCGCCGCTGCATCAACACGCAAAGTTTGATAGTAATTCGGCTCACCCATGAGAAGACAAAAGAAACAGTTAGGTCAACACCGCTTCCATCGTTAACTGAGGATCTTGGAACAGGGGTGTGCTGAGGTAGCGTTCCCCAAAACTCGGTTGAATGACCACGATGAGTTTACCGTTATTTTCCGGACGTTGCCCAACCCGAATCGCCGCCGCCACAGCTGCACCCGAGGAAATCCCCGATAGTAAGCCTTCCTCAGCCGCCAAACGACGACCATAGGCGATCGCCTCATCATCCGTCACCGTCACCACCTCATCAATGAGCGAAGTATCCAACACATCCGGGACAAATCCGGCCCCAATTCCCTGGATTTTGTGGGGGCCAGGATTTCCCCCCGAGAGGATGGGACTATTGCAGGGTTCAACAGCGATCGCCTGAAACTGAGGTTTACGCTGTTTTAAGTTCTGAGCAATCCCCGTAATCGTTCCCCCAGTTCCCACACCCGAAATCAAAATATCTACATGGCCATCGGTATCTTGCCAAATTTCTTCAGCCGTGGTTTTGCGGTGAATGTCTGGATTGGCCGGATTTTGGAACTGCTGCAACATATAAGCATTCTCCGTCGTCTCCACCAGTTCCGAGGCTCGCGAGATCGCACCGCGCATCCCTTGCGCACCGGGAGTGAGTTCTAACTGCGCCCCAAAGGCCCGCAACATCGCCCGACGTTCCATACTCATCGTATCGGGCATGGTTAAAATCAGTTGATAGCCTCGGGCCGCCGCCACCATCGCTAAGGCAATTCCGGTGTTCCCAGAGGTGGGTTCAACCAGAATCGTCTCACCGGGGCGGATTTTTCCCTCCCGCTCAGCCGCATTAATCATATTGACCCCAATACGGTCTTTGACAGAAGCTGCTGGGTTCATCCCTTCGAGTTTCATGACAATTTGGGCCACACAGCCCTCAGCCTCGGGGATACGATTGAGTTGAACCAGGGGAGTGTGACCGACGAGTTCGGTAATGTTGTTGGCAATTTTCATCGGGAATGATCCTCTAGAAGTTAACGTGGATTAGGGGTTCAGACAGGTTGACGAAACCCCGACGGTTGACGGTCTTGGCCGCCTCTGCGTCGAAACTTAAATGTAGTACATGATATTGAGTTGCGATCGCGCATCCCGCTGTTCTCGCAAGTCTTGAAGTGTATATTTTTTTAACACGCCTTCAGCCGCATCCTTGGCTTCGTGCCAAATGTCTTTAATAATCCCACTCTCGACGGTGGGGGCGGTCTCTTGAGCGCTGCTACTATGTTCATTGCTCCCCTCGATACATTCGAGAGCATCAAGCAAAGTGATATTCCACGGCTCTCGGGCCAGGTGATAGCCCCCTTTCGCCCCCCGCTGCGATCGCACCAATCCCCCTCGCCGCAACGTCGCCAGCAGTTGTTCGAGATAGCGATCGGGAATCCCCTGTTGAGCGGCAATTTGCCGAATTTGTAGGGGTTCTCCTTTACTATGATGCACCGCCAACTCAATTAAGGCCAGTAGAGCGTATTCGCTTTTGCAAGAAAGTTCCACAGTCGACGCGTTAAACCTCAAGAACAGCCTGTTGAGGGATCGGGTTCCTCAAACGAGTCCATTATACTCCGGTTCTCCACTGGAGTTTGCGGAATAGTACCATTCAGCCTAGAGGCGACGGGGGAGACTATGGAGGGATACGCCAGAGACTCGGTGACAGTTTTGCTGTTCACCCCTGCGCCTCCCAGAGTTGGGAAATCGCAGTCAAACTACGATGGTCTAATTGGTAATTGACGCTACTGGCGGCGGCGAGGCCCGATCGCAGCGCCGTTTCCACCTGACGAGAACCACACCAATCTCCACAACAAACGAGGGGAGCGCGAGTATCGAGAACCACCGTATCTTGCGGCCAAACTTGAGCCGGAATTGCATAGCGCCAACGGTGGAGATGCCGATGTTCAGGGGTTTGCAACCAACTCCCTAGACGGGCGGCTCCTTGGCTGAGCAAATGCTCAATCACCTCAGTAACGTCTGAGTCATCCAGATGCGATCGCGCCAACTCAGCACTACTATTGATCACCACCAGTGGGCGATCGCTCCCCGAGGACGAGGACTCCCTTTTACTACTATCAAGCCCTAGCCAAGACAGGTCAGGATCGCCCGGAAACTCCACCGAACGCCAGGGAATCTCAGCCGGAACCCGATTCCCAGAATATTGAGCCAGAAGCGTTAAACAAGGATCATAGGTGACCGATTGTAGCCGATTCATGACATCAGCATTCATCCCCGGCACGGTGTCTAAAATCGTAACGGCTTGCGGGGCGGGAATTGCCAGAATCACCGCCCTCGCCGTCACCTCCAGCGGTGCATCAGACCCCGCCCGCACCGCCTCTAACCTGACGCGCCAGCCTGGAGCTTGAGGCGTGATAGCCGCAACCCGGCGACTGTACCAAACCGGTACATCTCGCCCTAACTCCTTCGCAATCTGACTCATCCCCTCAGGCGCAACATAATGAGTTTGCGGGGAATTGGGCTGTAATCCCTCAGCCGTATAGCGATGACTGGCTGTAATCCAGGGCCGGATGACGTGACGCTCACGCAGCGATCGCACCAACCCCGAGAGCAAGCGTCCCTCCTCCGTCAAATACCGCAGTCCGCGATCGCAACGAGCACCATTGAGACGATAGGACGCTAAGCGCCCCCCCAAACCCCGAGACTTCTCTAGCAACAGCAGGGAATAACCCGCCGCTTGCAACGGGTGCGCGGCGGTCAGTCCGGCTAATCCAGCACCGACAATTGCAATATCAACGTTCATGTTAAACACTGGCCATTCATCTGCGCCGATGATAGCCTCTACTCCTACCTCTTGGCCGAGATGCAACGGGTTGTCGAAGGGGATTGCTGGGGGTTGAGACACTCGGTTTCTGCCAGAAACCGGGTGTCTGGGTGAGTTGGGACAACGGCTAGTCTAGGCCTAACTCCCGTTTCAGGAGTTCAATGGACTTGCTGCTGATATAGTTCTCGAAACAGGTGACTTGGGGGGGACGAATGAGGTCATCTCGGGCTGATTGGATGGCCGATTTGACCGCCTCGAAGCTAGCGCGATCGCAGATAATCGTCCGCGCACTACGAACCATCGCATTGAGTTTATAGGTATTCCCTAACTCCGTGGTAATCACCAACAACTCATCACCGCGCAAACTGTGGACAATCACCTCCGCAGCCCGCAATAGCCCCGAACTGATGCTGACCAGTCCTAAACAGCTATCTTTGGCTAACGCTTTGACCAGTTCAGTTTCCTTGGCATAATCGTAAATATCAATGGGAATGACTCGCACCGCTTTGGGCGCGGCCACGGATTCGGCTTCTCCGATAAAATAGCGGCTGGTGACAACGGTTCCTGAGTGAGCCTTATCAAGAATCTCGGACAACTCCTCCATCGGAACCAGTTGAACGGGAATTTTCAGGGCCTGTTCGAGTTCTTGAGACATCAATTCCCCCACGCCAATGTCCTGAAGGGGCGCTGTCACCAAGACTCGGGCGCTACAGCGTAAACGCCAGTCAATTTCTCCGAGAAATAACTCTCGCGCTTCGTTGAGGGAACAGCCTTTATTGAGGAGTTCATCAAGACTGCGTTTGATCACTTCGTGGGCCTCGGGATATTGCGCCCAGATGGGGGAACTCAGATGCGTCCCTCCCCCTTCGTGGCCCTGGGCGCGAACATAGATTCCTGAACCGGCTTGAGCTTCGACTAAGCCAATGTCTTCGAGTTGGCGGTAGACTTTACTGATGGTGTTGCGGTGTAGACCCGTCTGCATAGCCAGTTGACGGGTACTCGGAAGCCGATGTCCGGGGGGAAACTGACGCGAGGCGATCGCAAAGCGAATTTGATTAAAGAGTTGGTTGGACGCGGGAATGTCGCTATCCGATTGAATATGAAATTTCATAGGTTTTTGCAGAACCCTAACACACAAATTACAAGCGTTTAGTAGCCATTTTTCATGCCATTCTAGCTTACTGTACCGCTAATTTCCAGCCTCATACGGGTCGATTTTACATCTAATCCGGTTAATCTGGCGATTTCTAGCAATTCTCTCAAACAATCACCTGATCCTCCTGCGAGAGTTTTTTGAGACCTCTCGCCTCAATCATCTCATCGTCACTATTCACAAGGCTCCTGTGATGACGATTTTACCTGAAGATCTCGTTCGAGGTCTTGCACCAGTTCTCGTACTTGGAATTGTTCGATCAAGTCGCGATAGTGTTGACAAAACTCTTCTAAGTTTTCATGATTCTCTGCGATCGCATTCAGACGCTGACCCAGACGATTTAAACTTCCCCGCTTCGCTAAATGCAGTAATTCTACTAGCTCGTCTATTTCAGGAAGCTCCGCCACCCTCTTAGGGGATCTTGAAACGACAGATAACTTGCTGATTGATGCGATGACTGGCATGAGATCATCACTCATCGGTTCGTAGGAGTTAATATAAATATCTAAATCAAAGCAAAAACAACTTCCCGTTCCCAGTTCTGACTTAACATCAAGTTGACTCCCCATCCGCTGGAGTATTTCTTGGACAATGACTAATCCCAAACCTGTCCCTTCATTATTATTTTCTGGGTGAATGACTTGTTCAAATGGATAAAAAATACGCTCTAAGTCTTCCTCTGCAATCCCAATTCCACTGTCAATCACTTTAAATCTAAGACGCACTTTTTCTTGAGACACCAACTCAGAATCGGCTTCTGCAAAGATTTTTTCTGAATTTGGCCACTCAAGATAGGAAACATGAAACTCAACTGTACCACCACAATCCGTAAATTTAATCGCATTACCTAAAAGGTTGATAATGACTTGTTTTAATCGTTTGTCATCGACAATAACATAAACCGGAAGTCCCGAATCTGCAAGTATTTGTAAATTCAAACATTTTTCATTGGCTTTGACTTGACAAACTTCAACAACAGTGCTAAGCAGTTTTGATAGATCAACAAGTTTGGGCTGAAGGGTTAGTTCTCCCGATTCAATTTTTGCAAAATCGAGAATATCGTTAATTAAGTTCAAGAGATGGTTGCCACAATGATAAAGGGAATTGAGTTGTTTCGTTTCCCGGGGCGTTAGCTGTTGAGAGTGCATCAAAATTTGAGCATAGCCCAGAATACCATTTAAGGGGGTTCGCAATTCATGGCTCATATTGGCGATGAATTTACTTTTAGCCGCATTAGCAGCATCGGCGGCTTGTTTCGCCTCTTGAAGTTGAGCGGTACGAGCGGCAACTTTCTCTTCTAATGATTCAAAAGAATGATTGAGCTGTTGCGTCATGTCTGCGAAGGATTGAGAGAGTTGACTAATTTCTCGGATTCCTCCCTGGGGAAGGGTGCGATCGCGTTTTCCCTTAGCAATATCACGGCTGATTTTACTCAGTTGTAACAAAGGACGGGTGAGCCAACGAGCCGTCAGCCAGCCGATAATTCCAGCAATAATCAGAGCGATCGCACATAACAGCAACGTCAGACGCTGATTCTCCTCAATTTCTTGCATGAAGTTGGCTTCAGGAATAATCACGACACTGCGCCAACGCACACCATAATTATCGCGAATTAGCCGTACTTGCAAAAAATAGCCCTCATCCCCTATCTTAAAATACAAATTTTTCTGCTCTGTAATCTGACTCCAATGTCCAAATTCCTCCTCTAAGTATTGAGCGGATTGAGCAATAACAGGATGACGACTATGACGAGCATACGGACGCTCAATAAGCTGGGAATTATTAAGATTAGCTTGAACAGCACTGAGAGGATCACTTCCATCGGAAATTCCGATTAATTGTCCTGTGGAATCAACCACATAAGCCTGTCCTCCTCCAGCAATATCAATGTTATTTAAAACCGTACTAATATACTTCAGTCTAAGGGTGACAGCAGTGACCCCTAAAAGGACATGATTTTCATCATAAATTGGCTGAGAGGCTGTGATCACAAGTGCATTATAGGCAGCTTGACTCAGAGAACGGTGGAGTTGACTCCAGTTACTGTGGCCTAAACCAATCGTTCGTCGATACCAGGGGCGATCGCGGGCATCAAACTCCTTTTGCATCCGCAATTGGCTTGTCATACGCCCCAAAACATCCACCGAAAAACTAATTAACTCACCGTTCGTTTCTACATCAGCATATTCAATAAAATAGGACATATCGGACTCGAATGGGTCTAACGGTGGTGTTTTTTTCTGTGAGACAATACGAAGAATATACCCTTGGCGAGCTTCTCCAAAGCTAATCGCATTGATTGAGGGAAACGTTTGCAGTTGATCCCAAAATAAAGGCTGTAAATTGCGAACATTGCTGACATCGATATTCTCCCGCGCGATCGCCCTAGCAGTCGCCTGATTCACCGTCAAGGGAACCTCTAAAAACTTAGCAATTTCCGTTTCAATGCGATCGCTCTTTTCTTGAGCCAGGCGACTCACCAAATTATGAACCGCCTGGCGGCCCTTGTTCAAAGAAAACCAGCCCGTTAGCCCAACAATTACCGTGATTTCCAGCAAAAACGGAATCACCAAGACCAAACGCAACGGAATGCGGCTACTCAGTCGCTCTATCCGTTTCTTAACCGGTCTGATCACAGCATTGGACATATCGGACTAACCCCAACTGAAGAGAAGGGATAGCATCTGCTCTTCTCAAAATAACTCCCTTCTCTTCATTCTAGTCTCAACCTCCGGGATGTCAGGAGTTGGGAGCAGCACCATACACTTGGTCATAGTACTGCCGATAGTCTTGCGAGAGTAGCGGTTTCCACCATTGTTCATGGCTGAGATACCAAGCCACAGTCCGTCGTAATCCTTCCTCTACCGTGACCGATGGCTGCCATCCCAATTCAGTTTTGATTTTAGTGGCATCGATGGCATAGCGTCGATCATGGCCAGGGCGATCGCGGACAAATGTTATCAATTCCTGACTCGGACGCACCGGAAGCTCAGGCGCCATCTCATCCATCAAGCCACAGAGAAGATGCACTAAATCCAAGTTTTTAACTTCATTATTGCCGCCAATATTGTAGGTTTGTCCGGGTTGTCCCTGGCAAATCACCGTATCGAGAGCGCTACAGTGGTCTTCAACATATAACCAATCCCGGACATTTTGCCCATCTCCATACACTGGGAGCGCTTTCCCCAACAGGATATTGATGCACATCAACGGAATCAGCTTTTCGGGGAAATGATAAGAACCATAATTGTTAGAACAGTTGGTAATTAGCGTTGGTAGACCATAGGTATGGAAATAGGAACGAACCAGATGGTCACTCCCCGCTTTCGAGGCAGAATAGGGACTATTGGGAGCGTAGGCTGTGGTTTCCGAGAAAGGAGGATCGTCCGGGCCAAGACTTCCATAGACTTCATCCGTCGAGACATGGAGAAATCGCCCTTGTTGACGATTGGCGTAATGGTGACGGAAGGCTTCGAGGAGGGTGAAGGTTCCGACAACATTCGTTTGGATAAAGGCTTCTGGCCCCAAAATTGAGCGATCAACATGGGATTCGGCCGCAAAATGGGCCACAATATCAATTTCATGGTCGCGCAAGAGGCGATCGATCAGGGGGCGATCGCAGATATTCCCCTGAACAAAGGTCAGTTGACCCTGTTGCTCTAAATCAGCGATATTCGCTCGATTTCCAGCATAGGTAAGCGCATCGAGAACCACCACGCGATCGTCAGGATAGCGATCGCACCAGTAGCGGACAAAGTTTGAACCGATAAATCCGGCTCCTCCGGTAATGAGAAGATTTGGCATAAAGATAGGGAATAGGGAATAGGGAACAGGGAACAGGGAACAGGGAACAGGGAACGGGGAACGGGGAACGGGGAATAGGGAACAGAAACTACCTTCTTTCCGTGGCCTAGTCGCTCAGGATTTGTAGGCGAACCGTGTGTTCTCCACTGTCGTCGAGGGGGACTTCAATGACGGGGCCACTAATACGCTCAATGACGTTGATGAGCGATCGCAGGTTAGGGGTACTCGCTCCAGTGTCCACATAGAGGCGGTCAGATTGGCTTGAGAGACGCTTCCAGGTCGTATAGAGCTTTGTCACCGTTTGCTCCAATTGAGCCGCCTGTTTGACCAAATCTGAGGCGACACTAAGAGATCCAACCCGTAAGGCTTCCTCCAAAGCCATCTCCAAATCCAGAGAGGGATCTTGTAGAGTTTGCACCTGAGAGGCGGCGTCAATATATTTTGAAAGATTGCGAGCCTCCGTTGTCAGTTGTTTTAACGTCTCTACATCGGGATTTTCCGCCGCTTCCCGTTGGATTTCTTTTTGATGGTTTTCGGGTAGTTTTTCGAGTTCCCGAACCAGAGGCGCAACATGACGAGCCGGGAGGGAATGATCGGCGGCACGATCGCGGACTTCTTCGGGCAATAACTCTGAGGTCATGGCCATCCATTCATCGGACAGTTGTTTGACTTCACGGCGGGTAATGCGATCGCCATCTTGAGCCGCCGATGCTACGAGTTGTTGCACCTCTAACGGCGAGTTGGCGGTTTCGACAAACGCCCGTTTACTGAAGTTATTAATACTATTAGGATCGAGTTTTCCCTGTTCGAGTAACGTATCGGCACTATTGGCGAGTTCGATTAGAGAATAAGCTTGGCTTTTACTGATTTCCCGTTCACTGAGCCATTTTAGAAAGCCTTTACCTCGTCCTTCACCGCCAACTTTCTCGCGATCGCGCACCGCTCGCAAAATCCGTCCCCGCCAAATATCCGTTTGCAAATTAAAGCGATCGCACACCAACCAGGCGCGATCGACTTGCTGCAAAAACTCAAAATCTGGTAAATCCTCATCCTCGGGATTGGGCAGATCAAAGTCTAAATCTGGGGGTTCTTGGAGAACCTCAATGAGTTCGTCTTGTAAGTCTGGCATAGGAGGGGAAGAAGGCAAAAGGCAAGAGGCAAGAGGCAAGAGAAAAGACGTAGGGGCGTACCTTTAGGGTCGCCCGCTTCTAGCAACGATTTGCGGTGAACCGACTACTGAGTTAAAGCGCGGATAAAGCGTTGCACTTCACCAAACAAGCCTCGGGATTTGGGTTTTGTGGAATTGGTGGACGCGTTTGGATCCACCTCAGCCGCTTCAGAAGACTCATTTTCGAGTTCTTCACCCATGAGTAAGCGTTCAAGTTCCTCGCCAACCGGTTTATAAGACATTTCCGTTAACACCTCATATTGATTGTCCTCATTCAACGTCCAGACAATCCAAGACGAGGGGTAGGCCCGGAATAAAGCGCCGCCAGGGAGAGGACGGACATAATAACATGAAGTGATTTTACTGAGGAAGCGTTCCCGCAACTGACGGGCGGCGTAGCCAATACCTACCGTAGCCACACTTTCGAGACGAGGCAGGAGTAAAATGACAGGGCGATCGCCGGCTTCATTGGCCAGTTTCTCCACCTGTTCAATTTCCACGTCAGAGGGTTCCACCAACAGATAGCATTCATCGCTGTCCTCCATCTGATTAGTGACGGGGAGGCGACGACTGCCCACATCGGTAATTTTGAACGGCGTCTCTCCCCAATCGCGACGGGCTAAGGCGGCGGCCCCTGTATCGGGGAACAGCACTTTTAGGGTATAGCCCATCTCCGTCAATACGGGGATAAAGGTTTCAGCAATGGGTTGGGCCTTCAGTTCTGGATAAACGATCTCAACTTGGATTAAGCGGTAGCCATCCTCCAGGGCGGCTTTGGTGGCCGCTTTCGCTTGGGCGATCGCATCCTCTAAGTCATCTGGGAGTTCAATTCGATTCTCTGTAGTATCCATACAGTGGCAAAAACCCTGTAACGCTTTAACATAGTCAGTTGAATCTCATTTTACCCCCTCACGGCATCCCTTCGGGTTCTTGCCTGTTCCTCCGTGGTCTCGGGCAACCAGAAGGCTCACCAGTGTGACGCCTGGACACCCGTTCCAGAAGGGTACGCCCCAGAACCTGTCAGTTTGTGGTTGCGCGTGGTCGTTGCGCGTGGTCGTTGCGCGTGGTCGTTGCGCGTGATTGGCCACCCACTTCGGCGAAAAAAGAAACGCGATCAGCTATAAAACTCGAATTAGGTCTTCTCTTGAGAGGGCGGAGACATTATCCCACGTTGTAACACTTCAAAACGTTGAACGATCGCATCAAAGCGATCGTCCCATTCTTCCCCAGTTACAGTTCGGGGAATGAGTTGTGGAATCACCGTATTCCGCTTTACCAAGATTTCCGACAAAATTTCATTAAGTTTACTGACTGTAGCATCGTAGAATATCCGCCGAATGTCTCGCCCCAGTAGGAAAGTAGATGCATTTGGATACTCAAGTTTTCCTTGAGAAATTTCATTAGCCAGTTCTTCAAATAAGACCCAAAAAAGCGGGACAATCTACCACTGGAAGCGCAAGGTTATCGTCAATGACTTGCTCTTTAGCGCATCGTAAAGCCTCTTCCAATCCGAGTAAATTCATTGTCAGTCCATCCTCCCATTCAATTTTCTGTCCTGGTTGATCAATTTCGCCAAAAGGTACGATGTCAACCTCTATATCTGTTTCTAGGTGAATAAATTTGTGAGCAACTTTAGGAGCAACTTTGAAGCGTGGATTTTCTCCGCAAGTCAGACGATCACAGAGAGCTTGAAAATTTGACCAGGAATTTACAGATACAGCAAAATCCCAATCTTTTGTTGCACGACCTTCCCGGTTATATTGTCGGTCAAAAATCAATAATCTGGCTCCAGCCCCCACCATAATTCTGGGTAAACCTAGAGAATCTAGTACAGCCTTGAGATCGACTAAAACCTGTTTTTCTTTTGAGTCAAGCATTTTTATCTCTACTAGCAATATATTGCCTGTAAAGGCGCTCCGCAGTTTCTTGCGATCGCTCATCCGAAATTAATAGCAACTCTGCATGAAGTAGCAAGGGATCTGCGAGGGTTTCCATCCCATCCCTACCCCAGCTATTTTGCGTACCAAATTGCTGAATAAAGACGATGTTTCCTTTTGGACTGGGCTTAAGCCTTATTTTCGCTGCAATTGCCATCGCTTGTGATTTCACCGATGTCTGGAGATCGCTCTCAACTAAATGCAATGTAGCGCTTTGAGGACGAAGATAATCCGTTGCGATCGCCGCCCCTAGTTCTCCGCCCAACAAAAAATCACCCTCTTTCGCTCCTTTAATAATACGCTCTGCTACATCTGAAAATCTCTCCTCTCCTATAGGCGCAAAAGCTTCCACTATCAGTTTTGGGCGAAGACTTTCAGCGTAGCCCATTTCCCAGCGCTCTAAAAGTTTTGGATAGTTAAAAATTCGATAGTTATCATCTCGTTGCCGTTGTAAATAATCTAAGTTATATAAATCCTTAAGACTGCGACTCACGGTTGATGATGCAATACCAGAAGCTGTAGCGATATCTCTTACGGTTGCCTGCAAAATGTGGGGATTTTTTAATAAGGTATAGATGAGCTTCAGTGTTGTGACCGTAACTTTAGAACGAGATAAAGGCTTCCCTTTTGGCCGACGTTGACCGCGAATCAGAATATAAACGGCTGGATTATTGAGATAAACATTACCTGCCGTATCGACAAACTCTATTTTTTCTTTCAGCAAAATATCGATGGCAGGGTTGGATAGGTAGCGGGTAATCAGTAAGATTTTTTCTCCGTTATTTCGTTCAAATCGTTGAAAATAGGGTATGATGAGTTCAGCCATAGTACCTGTAATATATGGCTGGATTTTGTAAGCATAGCCTACTAACTTATCGTGATTGCGGATAGTAATACAGTGGCGATCGCCGTTTCTTGCCTCAATATCGGGTAAAGCATTTAGATGGTCTAGGCACTTGCGTAACAACGAATTTTCTTGTTTCATGGATACAAATGCTGCGGATTCTCAATTTTCAAGGAAACCTTGTCAACAGCTAGATTTGTTGGCGTGATTTTAGCACAGATGGCAGACAGCATAAGTCGAGGTTAAATCGGTCGGGGATGAGATAGCAAGCTTCTAATTGCCTCCCCCCTCCCCCCTCTTGCCTCCCCCCTCTTGCCTCCCCCCTCCCCCCTTCTTCCCCCCATGTCTCCCAAATCTCTCGGCGTATCGCCCCAACTCTACGACTATCTCCTCAATACCTCCCTACGGGAGAACCCTGTTTTGCAACAATTGCGGCAGGAAACAGCCCAATTACCCGCCGCGCGAATGCAAATTGCCCCGGAACAGGGGCAGTTTATGGCGTTACTGGTGCAGCTTTTAGGGGCGCGGAAAACCTTGGAAATTGGCACGTTTACCGGCTATAGTGCCTTGGTGGTTGCCTTAGCGTTGCCGCCCGAGGGGACTGTTGTCACCTGTGATATTGATGAAACGACGACGGCGATCGCCCGTCGCTATTGGCAACAAGCCGGGGTGGCTGACAAGATTCAGCTACACCTCGCCCCCGCTTTGGATACCCTGGAACAGTTACTTGAATCTGGGCAAGAGGAGAGTTTTGATTTTGCCTTTATCGATGCCGATAAGCGCAATTATCCTCACTATTACGAGAAATCTCTGCAACTGGTGCGATCGGGGGGCTTGATTGCGATCGATAATGTTCTCTGGTCCGGGCGTGTGGCCGACGAAACCGTCACCGACAAACGCACTGAGGCGATTCGGGCCTTTAACCGCCAGCTTCATCACGACGATCGCATCACCCTAAGTCTCGTTCCCATTGCTGACGGCTTGACGTTGGCGTTGAAGTGCTAACTGGCGTACTTTTTCTTCTCGGCGGCGGCGTTTCTCGTCGCTAAGATGGTCATAGCAATGGGGGCAAGAGATACCCCAGCTATAACACGGCGACTCTCGTTCCTCGGCGGAAACGGGATGTCCGCATCCGAGACAGAGTTCATAGTTTCCCGGTTTTAAGCCATGTTGAACGGCGACACGCTCATCGAAGACAAAGCAATCTCCGTCCCATAAACTCTCCTCTTCTGGGACATCTTCGAGGTATTTTAAAATCCCGCCTTTGAGGTGATAGACCTCTTGGAAGCCTTGTTTTAATAGGTATGAAGTTGCTTTTTCGCAACGAATGCCGCCGGTGCAAAACATGGCGACTTTGGGAGTTTTTTCGGGGTCTAGGTGTTCTTGGATATAGTCAGGAAACTCGGTAAATGACGAGGTTTGGGGATTTTTTGCGCCTTTGAATGTCCCAATTTCGACTTCAAAGGTGTTACGAGTGTCGATCACGGTGACATCAGGATTGGAGATGAGTTGATTCCACTCAGTCGCTTCAACGTAGGTTCCCACGGTTTCTTGGGGGTTGACATCCTCTTGTCTGAAGGTGACAATTTCGGGTTTGATGCGAACTTTGAAGCGTTGGAAGGGGGGAGTTTGGCTTTGAGACTCTTTATACTCTAGGCGTTCTAAGCCTTGGAATTGGGGAATTTGACGCAGTTGGGCCATGAACTCATCCATCGCCGTTCGGGTTCCGGCCAGGGTGGCGTTGAGGCCCTCGGGGGCGAGAATTAGGGTTCCTTTGAGGTGATGGGCCTGGCCAAGACCCAAGAGATGCGATCGCAGTCCCTCAAGCTGTTCGAGGGGTGTAAATTGGTAGAAACTGGCGATAATAATGGACATGAGAAGGACAAAAACGGGAACGATGAGCAAACGAGGAGGGGAGAGGACAGCGGCGATCGCGCCCCCCTTCCCTTAAAATACAGGGTACACCCCCGTCGGATGTCCTGTTCCTTATTTATGACTGTGCCAGCATCCCCCTCAATCCCCTATTCTGACAATAGCCTCAACCGCGCCCGTCGCGCCCTGCGTTGCGCCCCCTTTACCCTGAAACTTTATCAGGATTTTCAGAAACAAGGGATTTTCCTAGAAAAGATTGTCGGCCAGACCGGCGTTGATGAAGGCTATACCCTCAACCCGATCGCAGAACTGATCGTCGAGAACGATCTATTATGGCTGATTAACGTGGGTGTGTTGCGGCGAGAAGTCGATGGCCAGGGAATTACCGACAGTTTTCGCTTAACGCCTTTGGGGCGAACCTTGACGGCGGAGTGGGCCGCCGATGAAGCCACTTGGAAGGATGAACTGACCCTCGGCGATCGCCTCGCCAATCGTCTCCGTCGCTGGTTGAGATTGCCCATTTGAGGCGGGTTTGGAGGCAAAACCCACAAAAAAACCCCGGCGGGGTGTAATCGCCGGGGTTGAATCATCAGGGTGCATCTACCTGTCTTTTACTTTCGTCAGCCCTGGACTGATTCCGGAGAATTTGCAAAAATCCCACACCTTGTTCTACAGTCCTAGCCTTAAGAGCATCTCTTTAGCACAAAAAAGCAAATTTGTCAAGACTAATTTTCCATTTCCTCATCTTCCAGGGCTTCTTGATACTCCGCATGTTGCATCAAGCGGCGTTTATAGCGTTCCTCACGATGCCAACGATACCAAGCCGAGGAACTGCGAATCGCTAACCACAAGAGTAATAGGGCAATCAATCCCCCCTGTTGCGGAGCATCGAATGCAAATAACACCAAAAGAACCGATAGAGCATCTTGGACCCAAATCGCCCAGAGAGGAAGGCCTCGTAAGCGGAAAAACCAGCCCGTTTGCACCAATTGTAAAACCAAGGCCAGCAGTCCGCCGACAATGCCAATCACGCCAACTTGCCAATCCTCAATCTCCGCGAGTTGGGCCACCGCCATACCGACAATGGCCCCGGCGATGGGGGAGAACACCAGTTGAATCAGTTGTAACACCCGTTGGCCGAGCAGTTGTTTAGACGCAAAGAGTTCACAAAAAGACCAAGCAGCTAAAACTCCCACCACGACGGAGGGAGAGAAGTTAGATAAAATTGGTACATCTGACCAAAGATTAGTTTTAACTAAACCAACCATCAGCAGTGGTAGTCCAATCCTCAGTCCAGCCGCAGCAGATGCAGACAATGCGGCGAGAATTTCGACCATATTTGATATCCCAAGTGCGATCGCCTCAGTGTCGTAGAACCCGTCACCAAGTGTCTGCCACTCCCGTAGTTCTAACGGGACAGACTATCTCTAGTGTACGAAGAATGACCAAACTTAACCGGAGCGATCGCCGAGTGGTGCAAACCCGACGTTAGATAATTTTTTCGAGACCATACACCAGAGAGGTCAGTTGAGTGACTTGGCGAATCGACAGGAGAACACCGGGCATATAACAGGCGCGATCGCTCGTATCATGGCGTAGAGTATACACCTGGCCCGCTGCCCCAAAAATAACCTCCTGGTGGGCAATCAGTCCCGGAAGCCGCACACTGTGAATGCGGATATTTTCTTTCCCCACACTCCCTCGCGCTCCTTGTAGCTTTTCCTCTTCCTCCACAGCCGCCGGATTATAGGTTTTACCTAACTCTCCGAGCATCTCAGCCGTTTTAATCGCCGTTCCCGAGGGCGCATCAGCCTTTTGATTATGATGCAGTTCGATAATCTCGACATGATCAAAGTATTTCGAAGCCTGAATAGCCGCCTGCTGCATCAGCACCACCCCAATCGAGAAATTGGGAATAATCAGACAGCCGGTACTGGCTTTCTCGGCAAATTCCCCTAACTCTTGGATTTGTTCAGCACTCAGGCCCGTTGTTCCCACGACGGGACGCACCCCATAGGCGATCGCCGCCCGGATATTCTCATACACCCCACTCGGATGGGTGAAATCCACCATCACCCCTTGAGTTTGCTCCTGAGTAGCCATCACCAAGGTACTTTGCAAATCCGTAAGAATCGGCACTTCCAGCGGACCACAGCCAGCCACCTCGCCTACATCCTGGCCCGCCACATTGGGATTCGTATCCACCGCCCCCAGCAGCAGCATATCATCGGCTTGGGCAACGGCTTTAACGACTTCGCGGCCCATTTTTCCGGCAGCACCGTTGACAACAACAGGAATAGGGGATTGACTGGCCATAAGGTTTCGAGAGAGTGACGGTCGAACTACCTCAGCATTCTCACATTTTGCAGACCCTCCCGGCAAGCTCCCTGGATATCGCTAACAAAAATGCCCCCAACGGTCACTTGGGGGCATTGATTCAGCCAGTCGTGATCTAACGTTGTCGGGAATCTCCCCGCTGGAGATTATACGTCGTCAGACTTGCGACGTAGGAACCGAGACGCCAAGGCGACAGCACCCAAACCCAAAATCGTAGCGGGTTCAGGAACTTTGGCATTCGGATTTTCCCCGCCCCTATCGTCATCCTCACCCTGATAAAAGGTCAAGTGGGACAGAGCAAAGGGATGTCCCGGTTCCGCCTGTTCACCATTGGAAAAAAGGCCCGAGCCAAGATTTGACGTATCGAGGGGGGTAAACCACTCTCCCGTCGACGTCGTAACGGCTTTGTTCAAACAAGCTGAACTGAAAGCGGCCACTCCCGAACAGGCCGCCACATCCTCAGCATCAGCCACATGATAGAAGAGATTGAAGCCAGTCCCCCCTTGGGCTACCCAGAAGCGAATCCCTGGATCATCCTCACCCCGAGTATAGGTCCAATTACCTACCCCCGCGAGAAGGCTCACGTTGTAATCTTTGATTCAACGTTGAGATGAATCGCGGCAACAACTGTAGTAGAATAGGGAGACACTTCAAGGT
>LJZT01000101.1 GCA_001314905.1 Phormidium sp. OSCR | reverse complement strand
GCGACGAATGCGGTTATTTCCCTCGACGGGATACCAGAGTAAATCTCCAGCGACGAACACATCGGGATGGTCGGCGAACAGGAGTTCTAGGTTTTCTTTGATTACCACAATCCAGCGAAATTGCTTGGTATTATCCGCCATCGGTTGTCCGTCACTATCGGGGTAGATGATGTCTTTAGATTTCGAGAGTTCTCTAACCATAATTTGCGCGGCACTAGGGAAAAGATATTATTTTTTGCGCAGCCTCTGTTTGTTGAATTATAGCCTAGAATTTTGGGTAGATGTCAGTTTTTTAAGGAACGTTAATATAATAGCCAGTAAAACCACGAGCAATATCAAATTACGCAGATTTAACATCACCACAGATGGCACATACATCAATCGAAGTTGTCGGGTGACAAAGCTAACGGTTGTTGTTAAGGCAAAACTGACACTGACTAGGGCAACGGTTGGCGATCGCAGCAACGGCACAAAGGGCAGTAACCAAATAAGATATTGTGGCGAAAACACTTTATTGGCAAGAATAAACCCCAACAAAGCCGCCAGAGAAAAGACAACTAACGTCTGCTGCTTGATGTGAGTGTTTTGGCGAAACTCTTGCCGAAATATCAGTCCGCCTAAACTATAAATTACCCCCATAATTACCACCCCCAAAATAGGTTGTATGGTGAGCATCACATTGGCGAAAGGGGAGACGATATGTTGAGCGCCATAATTCATCTGTGAACTGGCTTCAGTGAGTCCCAAAATATGACCGAAACCAATCAATCCCGCCCAAGTACTTTCGATTTGTAAGCCTCGGTCTTGATGATAGGTTAAAAAGGATGTAAAACTGTCTCCAGCGAGATACCAAAAGGGGGCGAAACTGGCTACAGTGGTGGCGATCGCCCCCAAGCCAAGTTTCCCCACCCCACCCCAGTCACGGGAGGCGGCGAAATAGAACAACCAAAGGGGTAGCAATACCACCGGATAGAGCTTCGTAGCGATGCCTAGACCGAGCGCTATACCCGCAAAAAGCGGAAAATTGAAAATTATCCCCAAAAGCCCCCCCAAGGTCAGTAAAGCGGGAAATAGGTCATATCGCCAGGGAAGCAGAGGGGCCAAAAGAACCGTTAAGACGAGATAGCCAATCAGGGTTTGCTGGCGGCGGGGATGAGGAATCAGGGCCAGGCCCCCTCCTAGGAGACTGGTGAGGATGAGATTCTCCATCATAAAGCCGATGGCGTAATCCACGCTATCGAGGGGAACCTGAGGCGAGAATAGCTGCGGAATTAGGATGGGAATTAGGGCCAGCGGCGGGTACTCTAGTAGAAAATCCCGGTAGGGAATCAGTCCCTCTTGCAAATGTAGGGAGATACGGTGGTAATGTTGTAGGTCAAAGCCATGCCAGCTTTGATATTGGGGGATAATCCAGAGGCTAATTAGGGTCAGGAGACCAAATTGTAGAATCAGCAGACCTGAAATTCCCAGGAAACGATGTTTAATCATGAGAGAGACTGAGTCAATGTTGACGGTGGAATCAACCCCGGCGACCTATCGAAGTTCAGATTGAAGTTCAGATGTAAGTTCAGACCATACTTTAAAACGAATCTGGAAATAAACCCGTTAATCTAACTATCTTTTGAGGGATGCAATTATGAATTCGAGGACGGAACTCGAACAGCGTACATCAACCGCTCATCTAATTGATGTGTCCTTTGTCCTGCCTTGCTTAAACGAAGCATTGACCCTGGAAATTTGTATTAAAAAGGCGAAAACAGCGATTTCTAATCTTGGCTTGCGAGGAGAAATTGTTGTTGCCGATAATGGGTCGGAGGATGGGTCGCAAGCCCTAGCAAAATCTCTCGGGGCCAGGGTTGTTGATGTTCCGATTCGGGGCTATGGCGCGGCCCTGATTTGGGGGATTAACGCTGCTGAAGGAACCTATGTGGTCATGGGAGATGCCGATGACTCCTATGATTTTCGCGAAGCCGTTGCTATGGTTAAACAGCTTGAGGCGGGCTACGATTTAGTGGTCGGGACTCGCTTAAAAGGAGAGATTTTACCGGGGGCAATGCCTTGGAAAAATCGCTATTTGGGAACTCCGGTGTTAACGGCGGTGGTCAATCGCCTTTATCAGTCTAAGTTTTCCGATGTCAACTGTGGAATGCGGGCTTTTTCCAAACGAGCGTTTCAACGGTTACAAATGGAATCACCGGGGATGGAGTTTGCCTCAGAAATGTTGGTCAAAGCGGCCATGTTGGGGTTGAAGATGACGGAAGTTCCCATTACCTTACACCCCGACGGACGCGATCGCCCGCCCCATTTGCGGCCCTGGTCCGACGGTTGGCGACATCTTAAATATATTCTCCTATTTGCCCCCAAAGTCATTTACTGGGTTCCCGGCAGCTTCCTACTCAGCTTTGGCTTGATTTTGGCGGTGATGCTAAACCTCTCTCCCGGAGGAGAAGCGGTTTATGTGGGAAACTTCCGGTTTAACGACCATTGGATTGTCGTGTCGGCCTTATCCTGTTTGCTGGGGTACGAACTGCTACTGACGGGACTACTCGCCCATTTATATACCTTAACCCATCGCATTCAGCGGCGATCGCCCCGTATGGATTGGCTCGTCAACGCCGTCAGCATCGAGAAAATCCTGCTATTCTCCCTGGTCATGGTGGGAATCGGCATCGGCATCGAACTCTCAGTCTTACGCAGTTGGTTTGCCGTCGAATTTGGTCCCCTCTACGCCATCCGTCCTGCCATCACCGGGATGGTCCTGATTCTCATGGGCGCACAAACCCTCTTTAGTGGTCTATTCTACGCGGTACTATGCGATCGCTACCGCTTCACCAAACGCTAATGGCAGCTAATTACTGGTAATTGACCCGAGAGACGGGGACAGAGACTGGTATAATCCCCTCTCAAGGAATGACTATCGTTTTGACTTGGGGGCAACCGATCGTGGCACAGTGGCAAGAAATTTCAGGGGCAGTGACTGCTCCTCGGGGCTATCAAGCGGCTGGGATTACCGCCGGCTTGAAACCTTCGGGGGCTAAAGATTTGGCATTGATTTATTCCGAGGTTGATGCGATCGCCGCTGGGGTCTTTACGACAACTCAAGTGCGGGCGGCCTGTGTCGATTATTGTCGCCAACAGTTGCAACGCAAAGCCAGCGCCCGAGCCATTCTCTGCAATGCGGGCCAAGCTAATGCAGCCACCGGTGAGGCAGGATGGGAAGATGTGCGAGAAAGTGCCGCCTTGGTCTCTCAGTCCCTGGGAATCCCCGCTGATGCGGTGTTGTTAGCCTCAACGGGAGTCATTGGGCAACGGATTAAGATGGAGGCTCTACGTCAGGGTGTCCCTCAGGTGGTCTCGCAGCTCTCTGAGACGGGTGGTGATGAAGCCGCTGAGGCGATTATTACCACAGATTTGGTGACGAAATCCATTGCCCTAGAAGCTCAATTTGGCGATCGCACTGTCCGTATGGGGGGCATCTGTAAGGGGTCTGGAATGATTCACCCCAATATGGCGACGATGTTGGGCTTTATCACCTGTGATGCGGTCGTATCGTCCCAATTGTGGCAAGAAATGCTTAGTCGGGCTGTCGATCAGAGTTTTAATCAGATTACCGTCGATGGCGATACCAGTACCAATGACACGGTGATCGCCTTGGCCAATGGCCAGTCTCGCACCCCGGCCATTGTCCACGAAGGACCCGAAGCCAAGAAGCTCGAAGCCATGCTCACCGCCGTCTGTCAGCATTTGGCGAAGGCGATCGCCCGTGATGGAGAAGGCGCCAGTTGTTTGCTCGAAGTCTCCGTTAAGGGCGCAGCCACTGACGCTGATGCTCGCAAAATTGCCCGCACCATTGCTGGGTCGTCGTTGGTTAAATCAGCGATGTTTGGACGCGATCCCAACTGGGGCCGAATTGCAGCCGCCGCCGGACGAGCTGGGGTCACGTTTAATCAGGAGCAGTTGCAAATTCAATTGGGACGCTTTCAGTTGATGGACGGGGGACAACCGCTCCCCTTTGACCGTGCGGCCGCCAGTGCCTATTTACGGGAGAAGGCTGAGGGCGAGTATCTCAACAGCGATACGGTCGACATTGGTGTCACCATCGGCAAAGGACCGGGTCAGGGGGTCGCCTGGGGCTGCGATCTCAGTTATGACTATGTTCGCATCAATGCCGAATATACAACGTGATATAGCAAAAGTTGGTCTGAATGGGACAAAAGAAGGGAACACCGGAACAGGGAACACCGGAACAGGGAACAGGCATAACCCACCCCGCCCTCCGGGCACCCCTCCCAAGAGGGGAAGGACGTAGGGGCGTACCCTTGTGGTCGCCCTCTCCCGGCAAAAGGCAAGAGGTCAGAGATCCTCTTCCAACTCAGAGTATCCTTGCTGAGTGTCACTCCGGCAATCTTTGTTTGCTATAGACATATGATGTAGGACGCAATTTTTTCTTAAAACCCTTCTCAGTAAAGAATATAAGCTTCTTGATGTCCTAATTTTACTGTCTGTTTCAATCCGACTCCTCAGCCGGTGCAGTGGCCCGAAAACTGAACTCAAACACCTGACTGGGAGCGTCATCACTGACGGTTCCGGTCTGGGTTTGGGTTTCGCCATCGAGGCTAATGGAGAGTTCAAAGGGGATGGGGGCGCGATCGCCGTTGCAACGGGTAAACAGGGTCACGCTGGCCGTGTAATTCCCCTCAGGTGCATTTCCTGGCGGCCAAAATATATTTTCTACAGGGTTCTGGAATTGAGACATACAGCCAGCGTTGGAGTCAACATCGAGCTGTCCCCCTGATGGAATAGACGGGTTAGCAAAAAAGGCCGTCTCCCCACTGGGATCCGTAACCGCTAAATCGAGATCATCCAAGCTAGTCCAGCGTAGCGTCACTTGCACATCACCGGTTCCTAACACCGGCTCAGCGGCGGTTCCCTCAGCTGACGCTTGATTGAATCCCAGTAATTCCTCAGCATTACTGTAATAGCGTACCCATTCCGAGAGTTGAGGAGTGCGCCGCCAGCGATCGCGCCGCACATCGACAGACAATAAGGGGGTCATTAAGCCCTGATTTTCCCCCATGACGACCAAAGACACATCGCTGACCACAATATCGGCGTTAAACGTCCGCTCAATCTCCTCCTGGGCAATCAGTTCAGCCCGCGTGAGTAGATCTCGGAATCGCTCCCCCCCTTGGCGGCTGAGGGTGACGGTGAGCCGCTCAGTTGCCGCTTGCACGAGGGGTGGAGACATCACCAGAGGGATGGCGATCGCCCCCAAGGCAACCAAACGAAGAATTGCAGCGAGAGAGTGAGAGTAGAGCACAGGTTTAAGCCAGTCGTGGACAAGCGTTGAGACAGTTGGGGCATCTAGGCAACTCCAGCGAATAGCTGAGCAATGTCTCGGGTTGGCGCATCCTCCTTGGCGACAATTTCGACAATTTTATTGCGAGCCTCAGGGGAAAACAGCGCTTCGACACAAACATGAGCGACTTTTTGCCGAGGAATACTCCCTTCCGAGAGAGAATCAGCCGATCTCATGATAATCGGTGCAGGGGTATCCTCATTTTTGAGTCCCCCTGGACGCACAATGGTGTAGGTGAGTCCACTTTGACGGAGCGCCTCCTCGGCTTGTTTTTTCCAATAGAGGACGAGCCAAAACAGGTTTAGGGGATGGAAAAACTCCGAGGTACATAGGGAACTCACCAGGACAAATTGCTCAATATTCGCCGTTTGAGCTGCTTGAATCAGGTTTTGGGTTCCTTGGTAGTCCACCTTGTAGGGGCCGGTGGGATCGAGGCTAGGACGCGCTCCGGTGGCGCATAGTAGGGTGGTACAGTCGGCGAGGGCGTTGGGGAGAGTTTGAGCATCGAGGACATCTCCAGTAACGAGTTCGGCTTGATGGGGGAGAAGTTCTCGGGCGCGATCGAGGTTACGAACAAAGGCTCGCACGGGAATCTCCCGTTGAACCAATGCTTGGACGATGTGACGTCCCGTGGCTCCAGTGGCTCCAGCGACAAATGCTTTCACGGTTCCTATAGTTGCTAGGGTGATGTTTCAGGGTAAGAAACAAGAGTGCTGCTGAATATCTTAGCGAATTCGGTCAAAGTTCCGAGATATTACTCATTGCCAGGGTAGATGAACAGGCTAAGCTAGAACAGAGCAAAGGTGCATCGTCTCCCAGAAGCACGATCGCCTCATACAAAAGGACATTGGCTAAAGGACATTGGAACGATGCAGTCGTCTGTTAACTCGCAGTTCGCGAACGCCCCAGACCATCCAACATCTGTTGGGGATGAGCCGATGACCCATCTGGAGACGGGTGACTCTCAAATCAGCGATCGCCTCTATTGGTTTTATACCCAGTTCGAGGGTGTCATGGAGATGTATGCTGAGACCGATGCAGTTCGTCAGTATCTCGATGTCCATCAGGGCTGGTTTCGTCGCTGTGCTGCGCCGATGCAGGTAACGCCCCTAGGAGAAAATGGCTACGATTTGACCATTGGTAAGTTTGGAGCCTTGGGCTATTATGTCGAACCCAAGATTGGCTTAGAGTTAATTCCCCAGCGTGATCGCGTGTATCGCATTGAGACCATTCCCATTCCTGATTATGTTCCTCCGGGGTATCAGGTTGATTTTCAGGCTACCCAAGTCTTAGAATCGCCACCGATTGAGGAGTTAGAACAGGTCGATTTTCCCATTACTCGAGTCAGTTGGGAGTTAGACTTAAACGTTGGAGTGTATTTCCCGAAGTTTATTCATTCGTTATCTCCCAAGTTAATTCAACGAACCGGCGATCGGCTGATTACACAAATTGTCAAACAAGTGTCTCGCCATTTAAGCTGTAAGGTACAAGAGGACTTTCATGAACGTCTCGGCTCTGAGTCCCTGGCACAATACCGTCAGTTGAAGAAACTTCGCACCAGCTTTGCTTGTGTTCCTCGTGAGACTAGCGACTCGGGTCATACGCCCCCTCATACGCCTCCTCATACGCCTCCTCAAGAGTAGAAATGACCGCCTTTTCCTGAAACTTCCGGGCCAATTGAGTGACCTTTATGGCAAAAGCCGTATAATGGCTGTTCTCATCCTGTAACGCCTGACATTGCTGAATGACCTGCTTCAGAGCACCACGACGGGCCGCATGAAGCAGACGATCTAAGTCCTCCGCTGGGGGAACTCGCCATGTCTGCTCCGCCTCAAGGGTGTCTGGTGACGCGGTTGAGGAAGAGGTCTCTAGGGCCGTTTCCCGAATCCAGGTGAGATGGAGATGTTGTTCTAACATCAATAAGAGGCGGTCAAACTCAATGGGTCGCGGCAGAAAATCATCACTACCGGCGCTGGTGCTAAAATGGCGATCGCGCTCAAAGACACTCGCCGAAGAGGCGATAATCGTGACCCCTTCTAACTGGGGGGTGCGGCGAATTTGGCGCATCATCTCAAAGCCATCGAGAATGGGCATCACTAAATCAGTGATAATCAGATCTGGACAATGCTGCTTGGCTTTTTTTAATCCCTCAGCACCGTTTTCCGCTTCAATGATTTCAAAATCCAAGGGATTTAGCAAATTCGTCAGTAACATACGGTTTTGTGGCTTATCATCGACCAATAAAACCGTTCGTCGGCAACCCTCATAGCCCACAATTCGAGCTTGGGAATCACTTTTAATTTGGCTTTCATCCGCGATGGGAACTGTAATCTCAAACCAAAAACAACTTCCCTTCCCAAACTCGCTACTCACCTGAATTTCACCCCCCATCATACCAACAATACGTTGAGCGATCGCCAACCCCAATCCCGTTCCTTCTGATAACTGATAGGACTCTCCCACCTGTTCAAACGGCAAAAAGATACGATCCAATTGCTCGGTCGTCATTCCCACTCCCGTGTCTTCAATGGAAAATCGCAAGCCAACCAAGTCCTCACCAGTTGATAACTCGGGTACGGGTAACACCGAAAAAATAATCCCCCCATGCTCCGTATATTTCGCGGCGTTACCGAGTAAATTAATTAAAACTTGTCGCAATCGCTTCTCATCAATCTCAATAATTTCAGGTAACTGCTCACTCGGTTGATAGGTAAAGGTCAAACGTTTCTGAAGAGCCCGGATTTGACACATTTCTGTCACCCCAGTCAGCAGAGCGGGTAATGAAACAGCTCCTGGATGAAGTTCCATCTTTTGCGCCTCAATTTTCGAGAGATCGAGGATATCGTTAATCAACGTCAATAGATGAGACCCACATTGATGAATCACCTCAACTCCCTGTCGTTGAATCTGATTTAAATCATCTCGTCGTTGCAGAATTTGACTATAGCCAAGAATACCATTGAGCGGTGTCCGCAATTCATGGCTCATATTGGCCAAAAACTCACTTTTGGCTTGAGAAGCTCGATCAGCCCGTTCCCGGGCAACTTTTAGGTCTTGAGTATAGATATCAACCTGTTGAATGAGTTGGTTCAACGACTCAGCAACTGATCCGATTTCATCCTGATTATGAACTGGACAACGGAGGCTAAAATCAGAATTTTGGGTCACATCCCGAGCCACTTTTTCCACATCAAGGAGCGGACGTGTTAAGGTCCGACTGGTGATGAGTGCCACTAGAATTGATAATAATCCCGAGAGGCCAATACTGAGATAAATAATCCACTGTCGCCAGGTTTCGGCGTTTTCGAGTCCCGCTTGGGCCAGTTCATGTTGAGCATCTGCGGTTGCATCGAGCCAAATTAAGTATTCTAGGAGGCGATCAAAACGAACCTCTAAGGCGGTGGCTTCCTGACTGGTGAGGTGATTGAGGATTTGTTGTTGAGCGTTGGGAATTTCCGCGTCGGTGAGTTGGGCTGGATTAAGCTGTTGCCAGAGTTGTTGAATATCGGTTTCATAGTCTTGGCTTACTTGCTCATACTCTAGCAAGATAGACCGCAGTTTCTCAACGTCAAGATCTGATTCCTGGGCGTAGTTATCTAGGAAAATTTCAAAGTCAGAAATCGTCTCTTTGACGCGATTTACATCGGCTTGAAACTTAGAGACTTCGTAATCAAACCAAATCGTATCCCCGAGGACCGTAATCAAGCGTTGAGGATGCAACCGCATGGCTCCAACGGAGTTTTCTAAGTTGTAGAGCAAATCCCGTTGGCGATCGGCGATCGCAAACTCAAAATAGGCACGTCGTTGATAATAATTGCCGATGGATAACCCGCTAACCGTTCCGCAAATGGCAACACCAATGACTAAACTATAGCCAAAAGCTAGTTTTTGGCTAATACTCAAGCCATTGGTTTTATGAGCGAAAGCTTGGCGACCGGGTACAGGGATCCGTTGCCAGCGTTCCTGTAAACGTTGCCTGAGATTGAGAAAGTGTGAAGATAAAGTCATGCGATCGCCCGTTTTACACCACCAACCTAGAAGCCGCTACCAGCAATTGTTGCGGATCATTCGTGAATCATATCGCATCTTTAATCGAGAAAGCTACCTTGACCAATGATACGATACGCGTCCCGGATGCCGTCATAGTCACGATCTGTCACAGAGACAATCTGGGAACCCAGATATTTGTTATTGGCTGGAATCGTTGTGATTGCTGCCACAATTTCATCGCTGTGATCTTGAGCGAGTTGACGAAACTCCTCAATAAGCTGAGGGGAGGTGCGGCTATTGACGACGACTACATCATCGGGGAGAGGGGGACTTTGAGCCAATTGCCGATAATCCTCAGCAGAGACGTCGTCTTGACTGAGAAAGTTGCGGTAATCTGTTAAAGAGCCAAACGAGGCATCCACATCCCCTTTTTGCAGTGCCTCAAAACTCCCGTCATCCCCTAAAAACTCCACGGTGTAGTCAGTTTTCGGGTCTAATCCGGCCCCAACTAAGAGGCTGGTGGGGCCAAGATGACCACTGGTAGATCCTAAGTCAGACATCGCCAACACTTTACCCTTAAGATCGCCGAGTTCCCTAATCGGGCTATCGGCGGGAACCACCCCAACGCTGTAATAATCAGGACGGGTAATGGCAAAGACCGGTGTGGCGTTGGTCCTGGCTCGAATCAGAACATACTCAGTGGGGCCGGCTAAAGCCAAATCAATACTTCCGGCTTGTAACCCGGCCGCCGCGACGGTGGTTGTAGCCACAGGGTAAAACTCAAGATCACGGTTGAGGAGTTCAGACAATTTAGCCCGCAGCGGCTCATATTTAACGGTTAGGGGAGCGAGTCCCTGTTCGTCCGTGACACTGAAGGTTAAGGGCGAATTAGACTGATTTTCATAGGGGTCTGTCAGTTGTGATCTGGACCCAGCACAACCGGCTATAAAAAGAAGACTATAGCCGAGCAGTTGACGTCGTTTCATGGTTATTGAGTCCGTTTTAAGACACGCGATCGCACCCAATCTCACTCATGCTATCTCGACCCAGAGGAGATTGGGTTAAGACCACATTAACCCCTGCCCATGTTTGCGAATATCTTCGACCTAACTCGGTTGCGTTTGACTCGGAATTAGAATCAAGGCCCAATAGGTCGCCTCCTCTGGGTCGAGATCCTGAATCGGAAGAATGCGCTGAGTGGGTTGAGTGGCTCGCTCGATATAAAGCGCTCGTTCTAGGAGTCCTAATTCTTCTAAAATCTCGCGAACTTTGGCAAAATGCCGCCCGAGTTTAATAATAACGGCAGCATCAACTCCCGTGAGGCGATCGCGCAATTGGTCCGCCTCCAACGTTGCCGGCATAATACTCAAAACATCATTACGGAAGGTAATCGGAACCCCCAACATAGCCGCGCTGGCAAAAGTCGAAGAAATGCCCGGAACCACCTCAGTGGGAAAGCGAGGCGCGAGTCGTTGAAACAAATACATAAAACTGCCATAGAGCATCGGTTCCCCTTCACATAAAACCGCAACATCTCGCCCCAAACTAAGTTGTTCAGAAATTTTTTCCGCTCCCAAATCATAATAAGGTTGAGACGATCGCCGCACACTAAAGGGCAACGGCATGGGAATTTCATGCTGTTCTGGGCGAATAAAATCAGCCACAATTGCCCGCGCCAACGCCTTACCATTTTCTAAAGTTGGATAAGCAATCACCGGAACCGACGTTAAAATTCGATGAGCTTTTAACGTTAAAAGTTCCGGATCACCGGGGCCAATTCCCAATCCATAGAGTCGTCCCACTTCGGTCATAATTCATTCTCCTTAGCTAGTGCATTGACAGCAGCGGCGGCGATCGCACTGCCACCCCGTCGTCCCTGTAACGTTATAAACGGAACCCCAAACTCCCCCCGAGCCAGCTCTGCTTTCGACTCAGCCGCTCCCACAAACCCCACAGGAAAGCCTAAAATCAGAGCCGGTTTCTCAACCCCTTTCTCCAACAATTCCAACAAATAAAACAACGCCGTCGGTGCATTGCCAATCACCACCACCGACCCCGATAAATGGGGTTTCCATAACTCTAACGCCGCCGCCGAGCGCGTATTGCCAATCTCCTGAGCCAGTTCAGGAACCTGCGGCTCTCGTAGAGTACAAATGACCCGGTTAGCCGCCGGTAGCCGAGCGCGAGTCACCCCATGAGCCACCATCTGCGAATCGCACAAAATCGGCGCCCCCTGACGCAACGCCTCTCGTCCGACCTGCACCGCCCCCTCAGATGCCGCCAAATCCGCCACAATATCGGTCATTCCACAGGCGTGAATCAAGCGAACGGCAACATGAGCCAAATCGGCGGGCAACGTCTCTAACGCCGCCTCAGCGCGAATTGTGGCAAAGGATTGTTTATAAATCTCCTGACCATCCCGGATATAGTCGATCATGACAACCACTCCTGAAGCCGAACCCCAGCCTGCTCAGATCGCCGCGCCCAAGCCGTAAGAGATTCTTCGGGACTATGACGTTGCTGCTGATAGCGTTGTAACACCCGACCCAGCAGCGGCGAGAGGTCGTCAACGGTCACGGAACCGAGATCATATTTCCAAGCATCCCGGCCATCACCGAGATACAGTTGATAGGTATCCTGGGCGATTCCCAACAGGGTGATCTCCGCACTACCCGGTTGAGCGCAGGATTTAGGACAAGCGGTGAGATGGATGTTGACGGGGGTTTCTAGTCCCATCTGTTGTCCAATTTGTTGTCCAATTTGTTGTCCAATTTTTTGTCCCATCTGTTCTCCCATCTGTTGTTCAATCTGTTGGGGGAGTTCAGCCAGGAGACGACGAGCATCAGTTTGCGTGGCGGTGGCGGCGGACTTACAGCCAGGTTTCCCCGCACAGGCGGCGATCGCCAAACCGGGAACCTGCCCCGATAACCCCAGTCCTTGCAACTGCTCTAACACCCTCTCCACCTGGTCTTCAGCGATATTAGCCACAATCAAGCTCTGCCAAGGCGTTAAGCGCAACGGTCCAGGGGCAAACCGTTCGACGATCGCGAGAACCCCCTGTAACTGGGCCAGGGTTAACTGTCCCAACGGTAAATCCACACCAACATAGGCTAAACCCGGTTGACGTTGACCATGGACACCCAAATGAGCAGCACCAACACTGGGGGATAGGCTCACCTGTTGTCCCCCCACAAAAGCATCAGGCTGATAACTCGTCGCCTGCTGTACATAACGCTCCAGCCCCCAATCGGCCAAAAGATGGGTCATGCGCCGTTTACGCCCCGGCTTGGGCAACGGTTCGGCCTGACTGAGATAATCGAGATAGGCTTGAGTCAACGCGGCGACGGCTGCAACAACTTGGTTTGGGGGAATCAAGCAGCCTGTGTCATGCATTTTTTTGCCGGCCCCGAACGCCAGATGAACCCAGCCAGACGAATCGGCTTCTGAGCCATCGGCGGCCACAACGGACAATTGAATCTCGTTATAGCGATGTTCCCAAGCCAACGGCGAGCGAGTGCCGATCGCCACCGCAGCCCCGCCATCAACACCAATGCTAAACTTAGCGGGCAGAGCCTCCAACCGGCGGTGCTGTTGAATATACTTATCCAAGGCTTGCACCCAGGGACGAGTATCGAGGAGTTCGTGAGCATCAATCCCGGCGGTGGGGCTGGCCATGATGTTGCGCAGTTGATCCACTTGCGGGATAGGAGCGGCTAAACCGAGGCGTTTGAGTTCCGTGAAGATTTCAGGAGTCGGGGCCTGGCTGAGCGATCGCAGTTGGAGATTGGCGCGATTTGTGACTTGTAGGCGATCGCTGCCCCAAGCCTCCATCCAACGGGCGATCGCTCGTCCCTGAGCCAAGCTCAATCGCCCGCCTGGGGTGCGAATCCGAAGTAAAAATCCATCCTGGGCCGGGGTTCCATAAAACACCCCCGGACAGGGATTTGCGTCAATGATCCAATTCACAATACGTTTCCTTCTCTGTGCGACGCAGAGAATCGACAATGACCGGACTTGATCCGGTTTGATGTTGGTGTTCTGACTTGTGGGTACAAGACAATAGCTGAGTTCACCCCATCACAGTTGCGGCACAGTCCCGGACTTTGACCGGAGTTTCCCAACAATCAATCCCACCACCATAGCATAGGAAACCCATCCATGAGACAGTAGGCCTTGGACAACTCAGGAGTAATCTTAACGCGATGACCGGCCAGGAGAAATGCCAGGAGAAATGCCAGGAGAAATGGTTATCAGTGATTGGCATCGGCGACGATGGCTTAATGGGCTTAACTGCCGTGGCGCGATCGCTCCTCGACCAAGCCCAAGTCATCGTCGGGGGGCGCCGCCATCTCGGGTTTTTAGGCGACCATGACCCCCGTGAAACCCTAGCCTGGACCTCGCCTCTACAAACTACCCTCAACGCCATCCAAGAGCGTCGTGGCCAGCGCGTCTGTGTTCTTGCCACCGGGGACCCCATGTGGTACGGCATCGGGGCAACTCTGGCCCGTCAAATTCCCCTGAGGGAAATGACGATTATTCCTGCACCTTCGGCCTTTAGCCTCGCCTGTAGCCGCTTGGGTTGGCCTCTCGCCGATGTAGAAACCCTTAGCCTCTGTGGACGAGATCCGGCCCTGTTACACCGCTATCTCTATCCAGGATTGCGTCTGTTAGTCCTCAGCGGCGATCGCCACACCCCGGCCCAAGTGGCCCAAAAACTCACAGAATCGGGATTTGCCGAGAGTCAGATGACGGTCTTAGAACGACTCGGCGGCCCCCAGGAACGGCTCATTCAGGGCCAAGCCGCCACCTGGAGTCCAGGAGAGAGTCCAGGAGAGTTAGCCGACTTAAACACCATCGCCATTGACTGTCGTGGCCAGAGTGGCCACCATCGAATGGCGGGACTCCCCGATGAAGCCTATCATCACGACGGACAACTGACGAAACGAGAAGTCCGTTGCGTTACCCTCTCTAGCCTGGCCCCGCAACCGGGACAACGGCTCTGGGATGTGGGGGCCGGGTGTGGGTCTATTAGTATTGAATGGCTCAGGAGCGATCGCCGCTGTCAAGCGATCGCCATCGAACAGCATCCCCAACGACTCAGATACCTAGCCGATAACGCCGCCGCCTTAGGGGTTCCCCAGTTAGAGATTATCAGCGGTCAGGCTCCAGCGGCCTTGCAAGACTTACCGGAACCGAACACCATCTTTATTGGCGGCGGACTGACGACCCCCAACCTGTTAGAGACCTGTTGGCAGGCGTTACCCTCAGGAGGTCGTCTCGTGGCCAACGCCGTCACCGTTGAGAGTGAACAGAGGCTGTTCCAGGCCCAGCAAGAGTGGGGGGGCGCGTTAACGCGCATTGCCATTCAACGGGCCAAACCCCTGGGGCGATTCCTCAGTTGGACGGCGTTAGCCCCGGTGACTCAATGGTCAGTCCTGAAAGCCTGAGTCTTGGGATCTCAAGCGTCTATTTCTGGCGAATTTCCCCATCCTCAAGATAAGTCACCGAATCCGCCACATCCAAAATGCGGGGATCATGGGTAACCATTAACACCGTGACATCCTCATCGATGGCCAAACGCCGCAATAATTCCATCACCGCATGGCCACTCTTGGAGTCTAAAGCCGCCGTTGGTTCATCAGCCATGACAATCTCCGGTCGCGTCACCAAGGCCCGGGCGATCGCCACCCGCTGTTTTTGCCCCCCAGACAGGTCTCGGGGACGATTTTGACCTTTATCCCCCAAGCCCACGCGATCGAGCATCTCCTGGGCGGATTGGCGGGCATTACGACCACGAATCCCCTGTAGATTGAGAGCAACTTCCACATTTTCCGCCGCCGTTAAGGCCGGAAACAGATTAAAGCCTTGGAAAATAAAGCCTAAATGATTGAGGCGAAACTGAGACAACTGTTTCCGAGACATTCCTGTAATGTTCTCACCGAGAAGACAAACAGACCCGGCTGTAGGAGCAAGTAACCCGGCCAGGATAGACAAGAGAGTCGTTTTTCCTGACCCCGACGGTCCCATGAGTAAACGAACTTGACCTCGCTCAATCGTTAAATTGACCTGTTTGAGAATCTGAACCCGCTTCTGTCCGGTCAGATAGGACATTTCCACATCGGTAGCGGCTACCGCCATGCGTCCTTGGGGAACGGGATTCACCAAAGGCGAGCCTGGACAGGACTTCTGAGTCGAACGCTGAGTAGACACCGGGAGTTTGAAAGGGGAGACAATCATAAATACAAGCTTCTAGGCAGAACACAACGGTGTGAGATATCCCTGAGCGACTAGGGGACTTTTATGAGCGGACTCGACGAAAAGTAGCTTTATCATTAACCGATTTTTGGGAGAGTTCAAGCGATCTCGCCCAAATTTTGTCTAAGCTTTAACTTGTCTAGGCTTTAGCTTGTCTAAGCTTTAACTTGTCTAAGCTTTGAAGACGATGGCCGGATCAACTCGTGTCACTTTTTGAATTGCAAAAAAGCCAGACCCAACACACATCACCGTCGTTAAGAGAAAAATCCCCGCCGCTGAGGCTGGGGTAATCAGGATAATGATCCCCATCCCCGTGCTAACCCAGTGAGATAACCCTAGACAGAGGGCCATTCCGGGGAGATAGCCTAAAACGGCCATCCAGAGTGCTTGCTCGATGATGACTCGATAGAGTACCCAATCCGACGCTCCCATCGCCTTGAGGGTGCCAAACTCCTTCAGGCGATCGGAAACAGAGGAGTAGAGAATCTGTCCGACAATGGCAATTCCCACCACCACACCCAGTCCAGCCCCAAAGCCTAACACAAAACCAATTCCCGTTCGGCTTTGCCAATAGTTACGGGTTCGTTGCGCCAATTCCTGACGCGTGAAGGCTTGGGTTCCCGGGAGGGCCTCATTGAGTCGTTGTTTCAGCTCCTGTAAATCTTCTCCTCTGTCGGCCCGAATTAGAATATGAGTTAACACATCTGAACGTCTTAGAGGCGACGGGGTAGGCGCAGGCTCAACGGATTCCGGGCTGAGATCTCGCTCATAGCGGTTGTTACATCTAATATTGCCCGTACCATCAACTTGGCAATTCACCGAGGTGCCAATTCCGGTAGTCGCATAGGTGTTGGCCGTTTCGAGGGATGTAAAAACAAATACGCTTGAGGCGATGGACTGGGTTCCTTCGGTTATACCCACTAGGGTCGCGGGCAAAGAGTTGATGGTCCCTTGATCCCCGAGACCTTGCAGGTTGAGCGCGTCGAGTTGGGAGTCATCGACAATCATCGTATAGGGAGTTTGTAGCTCCGCAACCCTCCCCTGACTGAGATTCCAAGGGGAAAAGAGTTCCCCTCCGGGGTCGAAGCCAATCAGTCGTAACGGGGCAATTGTGCCGCCTGGCCCCTTCCACTGTCCTGGGGGGAGAAGCAAGGGTTCGGCCAGGTCAACTCCCTCAACCTCTCGGGCCAGAAACAAAAGTTCCACGGGAAGGGAGGGGGTCAACTCAAAATAGACCATCTCAGCGGAGGAGACCCAAATGTCGGCGGCGGATTCTTCGGGGACTAAGGCGGTAGACTTGAGAAAACCCCGAAAAATGCCAATTTGAACGGTGACTAACGTGACCGCAAAGACGATTCCGGCTTGGGCGATGAGGAAGCGGGGAATGTCTTCGAGTAGGTTCTTACGGGCAAGGGAAGCCATGAACGGTAGAGTGACAGTGATGACAAGTGAATCCGGCGAGCGGTGAGGGCCTACGATACGGCCTACGGTACGGCCTACGATACGGCTGACCCTTCACCTCTTCTTCTAGCCTAATGGAAGATTCATAAGTCGCACAGTCAAGGGTTGACAAATTCCCCTATCTAAGATCTGCAATCAGACCGTTGGCAAGATTTCAAAGTCCGATAACTGTTGCGGGTTTTCTCGGCAGGTTTCGACGGTCTGAACTTGTGCAGCGGCTGGCCCTTGATGACACCAGGCTACAGCATCTTGCACTAGGGCGGCATCTCCTTCAAACAGGGCTTCAACGGTTCCATCGCGTCGGTTGCGAACCCAGCCACATACGCCGAGTTGTTGGGCCTGCTGTTGGGTCGAATAGCGAAAGCCGACGCCTTGGACTCGTCCCGAAATCATGACTCGGATTGCGGTGGTCGGTCGATTGTTGGCAGGGTCATGGCTTTTCATTGAATCGCGCGATAGGTATAACGTCCATTTTTCACGTTAGCCCAATTGGCTCGGCCAAAAATCTAGCCCCAGAAAGAAGAAATCTCCGATTCACACTCACTATTCAGACTTGACAAATAATCACAACTGTGATATAGCAAAAGTTGGTCTGAATGGGACAAGAAGGCAAGAGGCAAGAGGGAACAGGGAACAGGGAACAGGGAACAGGGAACAGGGAACAGGGAACAGGGAACAGGGAACAGGGAACAGGGAACAGGGAACAGGGAACAGGGA
>LJZT01000100.1 GCA_001314905.1 Phormidium sp. OSCR | reverse complement strand
GAGAAATCAGATTCAATACGTTGTCTCGCTGAATCAAGAATCACGATCTGTGAGAATCCCGCGCTGTAATCTTTGATTCAGCGCTGGGAGTATGTCAATGGTGCGGATTTGAAATGGGCCAATCTCAATGATGCTCAACTGAGTGAGACTCAGGTGCAATCGGCCCAGTTCGCTCATGCGATCGGCTTAACACCGGAGTTACAAGCGCGCTTGCGAACTCAAGGGGCAATTTTGCCGGCCTAGAGGTTCTAGATCGGGTTTAAGAGTCAGGTTGGGGTAGGGGGGCGAACAGGAGCAGTCCGGCGGCGATGGTTAGGATAGAGGCGGCATAGAAGACACTGGCCAGGCCCCAGATGTTCAAAACCACCCCCAGTACAACGGGAGAGGCAAATTGCCCCAGAAAGCTAATCCCTGTCCCCACGGCGAGAATACTGGCTCGCAGTTCAAAGGGGGAGATGTTGGCGAGGGCGTTGTAGAGGTTGGGTAAAACCAGGCCGAAGCCTAAACCAAAAATGGCGGCGGCGATCAGCACTCCCCCTAAGTTGGTAATCCAAGGAATGGGGGCCAGGGTGGCGGCCATCACGCCGAATCCTAGGGCGGTTGAGCGATTTAAGCCCATGAGTTTGGCCAGAGGCTTAGCCCCAAAGGCGGAAATTAAGGCCGCGCCAATGGCCCGGGCGGCTAAAACTAGACCGTTGAGTTTAGGGGTTAGGCCGAGGGCTTGGTCGAGGTAGATTGGGGCATAAATGACGACTGCATACATGGCGATGGAGGATAACCCCATGGTGAGGAGAAGTCGGGCGGTGGGGAGACGAGAGAGCTCCTGAGTGAGTTTGCCTCCTAAGCCTTGAGATTGGCTGGATTTTGCCGCTGGGGATTGGGAGTCAAAGGCGTAGATCCCGAGGAAGGCTAGGGGAAAGGCCAGACCGTTGAGATAAAAGGCATATTGCCAGTGGCTATTGCCGACTAAGCCGCCGAGGAGGGGGTAGATAATGCCGGTTAGGGTCAAAACGGCGGTGGCAAAGCCGAGCATCCGGGTTCGGGCTTCTCCTTCGTAGAGTCGTCCTAGGACGCCTAGACAGGAGGCGGCGAGACCTCCACAGGCGATGCCTAAGAGTCCCCGTACGAGGAGTAAGGACCAAAAGTTGGGCATCCAAGCCCCAATAACGCCGAAAATCCCGTAGAAGGTCATGGCGGGGAAGAGGACGCGGGAAGGTCCGATTTTGTCGGCCAGGAGGCCGAGGAGGGGGCTGAACAGGGCTAGGGTCAGACAGTGAAAGCTGGCTAGGGTTCCTCCCCAGGCTAAGTCGATATTCAGGTCTTGCATCAGATCCGGCAAGACGGGGGCGATCGCTCCGCCGGCCATGGTCGTCAGGGAACCGGCAGATAAGACTACGGGTAGCCTTAGAGTTTCGCGGCTAAAGGGTTGACCCCAATCTGTCATACTGCCTCCACAGATTAAAAGGAAAGTGATATATCATTGCACATCGCGTCCGAGACTCCTATTTTGGAGGATAGGTCCGGTAATTCACAATTGCACTCTGGCAAAATCTTAACTGTCCTCATGACACTGTCCTCATGACACTGTCCTCATGACAATAGACCGGATCATGAGACCTAAGCGGAGCAAATCCTGCTATCATCGCTGTACCTTAAACGATCCTGTAGTGGGACGATTGCTTAGAAAATCTATGGGTTATGTCATTTTGCCTGGCTCTGGAGCAGTTCTAGGTCGGTCGCGGCCGATTAAACCCCTCATTTTAGCGGGGAGTTGGCCGTTGCGATCGCGACGACGTGCCAGTGGTCTTGCCTGTCAGTGAGGATAACAGGTATCTTATCTAGGAAATTAAACTGAGATGTTAGAAACGGCAGCCCATCGGCTATCAAGACCAACGGTGAGGGGAGAAAGCTAGTGCAAGTTATTCAAGAGTATGTGCAGAAGTTACACGCACACGGGTTTTACCCCGATGAGTACATCTGTCACGGGAAACAGGGCAATTTGATTGATATTGAGGAGCCGGTTAGTCAAAGACGACTGAAGGTGTTAACGTTCTGTACCAATGATGTCCTCGGACTGGTTCAGCATCCTCAAGTCAAACAGGCGGCGATTGATGCCATTGTTCAATATGGAACCTCGAATAGTTCCTGTGAGGCTTTGAGTGGCCGCATTGATCTGCACCGCCAACTCGAACAGGAAATTTCCGAGTTCAAGGATCTTGCCCATACCCATTTGTTTGTCAATGCCTGGATGGCGTTACAAGCCCTAATGGATGCGTTCTGTCATTTGGCTATCCCGATTCCTGGGTTTCAACATACGCGCGAAACCCTGATTCTCAGTGATGTCCTCAATCACGGTTGCATTATTTCGGCCATCGCCAATGCGAATAATCGCTCTGGCAAGGTGTTTAGCCAAAGCCCCACAGTCCGGGTGAAGGCTTATCGCCACAATGATGTCAATGATTTGGCCCGCAAGCTGCGACGCTATGCGAAACCCGGCGATCGCATTATGTTGATTTCTGATGCGGTGTTCTCGATGGATGGGGACATCGCCCCATTACCGGAGTTCCTCGATGTGATGGAACAGTATCCTGGCAGTGTCATCGTCATGGATGAGGCTCACGCGAGCGGTTCTGTTGGCCCCTCGGGACGGGGAATTTATGATCATTTCGGGATTTCACCGCAGGATGTGATCCGGCGGGGGATGGTGCCGATTATTATGACCACCTTCTCGAAGTTTGCCGCCTCGGCCGGGGCGGCGTTGAGTAGCCCCAGTCCGGAACTCAATGACCTGCTGACGGTGTCGCCGACGTCGATTGGGACGATTTCTCTACCACCGCCAATTACGGCGGCGGCCCTGGAAAGCATTCGTCAGGTTCGTCAAAATCCGGAGTTAGTGCAGACGCTTCAGGCGAACACTCGCTATCTGCGATCGCGCCTGGTTGAACATGAGTTTCAGGTCATTGGTGAAACGAATGTGATTCCGGTGATTCTCTCTCCTGAAATCAATCCGAAATACTTTGCCCGCCATCTCATGGACCGCTATGGGATTTGGATTTCGCCGATTTGGTTTATCGCCAAGCCTCGGATGCGGATTACGGCCAATGCCCTGCATACGAAGGAGGAGATGGATCGCCTCGTCGAAGCGATGGTAGAAACCCGAGCCGCTATGCTATCCTCGACGGCAACGGTTAGCGCATAACTCAACCAAGATGGGTCAGATCACGGTTCGTCCAGTTGCTAGTGAGGGCGATCGCCAAGCGTTTTTAGAGGTTCCCCAGTTGGTCTATCGCGATGATCCCAACTGGGTTGCACCTCTGAGAGCGTCGATCGCTGCCCAGTTATCTCCCCAAGATAACCCCTTCCTCAGTCATGGGGAGTTTCAAGGGTTTTTGGCGTTGAATGACCAGGGACAGGCGATCGGACGCATTGTGGCCACTGTCAATCAACACTTGATTGAGCGAGAGGGGCGGGCCGTCGGGCTATTTGGCTATTTTGAATGTATTGAGGAGTTTGCCGCCGCTGAACAACTGTTCGAGGCGGCGTTGTCTTGGCTGGGCGATCGGCAAATTGAGGTCGTTCGCGGCCCCATCAACCTCTCAACTCACAATAACTGTCTCTTCCTCGTCGATGGCTTCGACAGCCCCCCGATGATGATGATGCCCTATAACCCCCCCTACTATCCCCAATGGCTAGAGGAGATGGGATGGGTAAAGGCTAAAGAGGCTTACGCCTATGACTTCCCCATGGAGCCATTATCAGACAAATTTGAGAAAGCCTATCGCATCGCCCTTAAATCGGGAGTCACCTTTCGCCCCATTCGCACCAAAGGGGAAGGGTTTGACGAGGATGTTCGTAGTCTTTACCGCCTATTTACCCAAGCCTTCGCCAACAATTGGAGTTCCACCCCCCGAACAGAAGCCGATTTCTTGGAGGAAGCCCAACAGCTTAAAAGCCTCGTTGACCCCGATATTTTCCCCATTGCCGAAGATAATGGGCAGATGGTGGGCTTTTTTATGGGACTCCCGGATTACAACATCGCCTTAAAACAGGTCAACGGAACCCTGAATGTTTGGGGATTGCTCAAATTTCTCTGGTATCGCCGCCAAATTCGTCAAGCGCGGATGATTACCCTCTGTGCTTTGCCCGAATACCGCCGCAAAATGGTTCCCCTAGCCTTAGTCTATCTAACCATGAAAGGCGGGGGAAAACGAGGCTATCAGCGGGCGGAATTGTCCTGGATTTGGGAAGACAACCACCCCTCTCGCCGGATTACAGAAGCCTCCGGCGGAGTGATTGCGAAAACCTATCGGGTGTACGAAAAAGCCATTTAACAGTAACTATATCTGTTTAACTGACCTTAATCATGACATCAAAATCAAAAAAGCCAAAATCTAGTAAACTTGGCAGTCTATTAGGAGTCTGTATAACGACAGGAGCCGTGCTGTGGTCGATTGGCTATAACCCCAGTAGTGCCAATAACTGTTTAAATTCTTCAGCTTGGGTCACAGCCTATAACAATCAGCAAGTTAATCATGCACATATTTTTTGTGGAGAGTTGAATCGACGGGGACGGCTGGTCGGATTTCATTCCCGTCCTGGTGGCAGAAATCCCTCAACGGTTGCTCAATTTAGGATCACCCAATCTCCTAATAGTCAAGGTATTTATGCCGGGGAATGGACCTATCAGGGAGGTTCCCGAGAAACAAAATTTTCGACCATGTTTCCCGACTCCTGTACCGCATCTCAGGTGATTAACTCTATCGGTCATGCAGCCGCAAATCCCGTATCATGCCCTGCCAATGCCCCTCATTGGGCTTGGTGTGGGTCTAATAGCCCCGGTAATGCAGCAGATGAGCGGTTTTGTCATGGACATGATGGTAGCCCATATATCATTGCTGGGGCGAATCGTTCAGAGGGTAGAATTAACACAGCATTTCCCCTAAGGACTTCACGATGAGTATTTCAGACAATTGGGACGGGTCAGAGTGGGGACAAAAGAGTAATGCCCACCGTCGAGTTTTGGAATTTTTAACGCTCGATGTTCAAGATAACCAGGACTATATTACGCATCTATGTCATCAAATTAACGCCTTAGAAGCTGGTAAGATTTCAGATTGTGTCTGTTCTGGAAATGCGTATTATGTGAGCTTATTGCCTGAAACGGTTACTATCGAAAATTTAATTATAGATGATGAACCCATCGAAACAATTTCCTTACATGAGTTTAAAGAGGCGATTTTAGGCTGGCAAAGACACCTTGAGCATTAAGTTTGAGGGAAAATCTAGGAGAATAAAAAAAGGGGTAAACCCATGTGGTTTACCCCGGCGGAGTGGCTTAAATTTCGTCCCAACCTCCAACGCCAGAAGACATCACGTAACTGGTGACTTGCGCTTCAAAGAAGTTGGCCTTGGTATGGCCTTCGGCTTTAGTATCCGAGAACCGCTCTAGGTGAGTGTAAGGACTCTTTTGATAGCGGGGTTCGGGATAGAGAGGCTCTAAGCCAATGGCTTTGAGACGGATGTTAGCCAGGTATTTGGTGTATTGTTCGGTGCTGTGTTCGGTAATCCCGAGGATATTATTCCCCACAATGTGATTCGTCCATTTGCATTCATGTCGAACGGCGGTGTCCATCATCTCATAGACGGCATCTTTGGAATGGGGAAAGATGGCCATGGCTTCGGGAAGAAGTTTTTGGAACAGCCGTACATGGCTGAGTTCGTCCTTTGTGTTCGGCTAGAGGCGCTAACCCTAACCCGTGGTGTACGTGCGCTTAACCACTGCTACCCGTCACCGAGTAGAACAGACCATATCATAATCCTTTTCAGGATCCCCCCCGCTTCGATACCGCTTGGTATCTACTCCCTTTCGGGATGGTCGTTGCTCCTTTTGTCAAACAAATCCCAAGCATCTTTCCAGGTTTTCCGGTATCGGACATTGCTAATAACAGAACAATCTACATCAATCATACGAGCCAACTCTTTGTTGGTCTTTGATGGTAGCTGACGGATGATATCGACACGAATATCCAGTGGTATTTTGCTAGATAGTCCTCCGCTTTTAGGAGCTTCAGATACACCTGTAGCATCGGCATACTTTTCCCAGATTCTGATGAGTCGTTTCTTGTGTCGGATTAAAGAGACATAACGTGGATGAAGTCCATACTCTTTTGAGACTTCATCATTACTCGCCCCCTTAACCAGCCGATCAATCACTTGATAATACTCGTGATCGGTAAGCTTGGACATAGAGTTATCTTGTCCAGGCAAACCTTTCTTAAGTCCGGTTTCTACCGCGTGGCTCATGTTCTGTTTTGGGGTGACTAACTCAAGGTTAGACAAACAATTATTCGATTTGTTGCCGTCCTTGTGGTTAATTTGCATTCCTTGAGGGATTTCCCCAACAAAACACTCCCAAACTAGCCTATGAACTAAACAGGCTTTTTGCGTCCCGGTCTGTTCAATGTGAAACGTGATCTGATGATATCCGTGCTTGTATCTAGGGCAAGGCGAATAAACGTTTGAGTCTATCCGTTTAACCCGTCCGTTATCTGTTACAAAGCAAGGTAGCTTAGGATGCTTCTTTTCCACGGTAAAGGCAAAAACTTTTGATAGTTCTTTTATACCATGTTGAAGCTTGTCTAACAACTTGGATCAGGGTTTTCTCACAAGTGAGAGGTTCCCTGAGTTCAAGGGGTTTTCGACTACCGTTTCCGATAGAAGCCGCCAAAATTAACGGTTGATCATCTTAAAGATGTCGGCACTTCCCGGCATTAACATCCGGGAGGCGAAATTGTAGAAGGTGATGAAGCCATTATAAAAGTATAATCCTTCAAGGATGTAGTCTGTCACCAGGGACATGAAGTAGTTTTCGACGGTGGGGTTATCAACATAGCGTTGATATTGTCCAGCAATGAACTGACAACGGTCTTTTAACACTTTATCAGTGCGCCAAAAGTCGTAAACCGCTGAACGGCGATCGCTGGGAATAATGGTCTCAATCATGTACTGATACACGTTGTTCAATTAAGGACGCAACCCCTTAACCCGTGGTAATGACCGTTTTACCACTGCTACCTGTCGCCAGGTAGGTCAGACTATATCACAGTCCCTCATTGTTTAAATGAGTAGGACTCCCCCCGTTTCCAGCGCCATAGGCTTGCGCTGTACTCCCTTTCAGGATAGTCGTTGAACCTTTAACAAATCCATGATTCTAGGAGATTTTCATGCAACTTTTAGGCTAATAAATCATCAGATTTAGTGGGGAACAAGCTTTAATTATCGTCAAAGTTGAGCTAGCTTGAAATTGTTTCGTTATGGATTTGTTACTTGGCTGCTGATTGTCTCTACTATATTGTGTAAACCCAGAAAATAATATCTTAGAGACTTCCCAGCAATTAGAGGGGTTTGCAACCGCCATTGCTGACGGAAGGAGCTATTGATTAACTCTGGTTATGGAGAGCTTCTTGACTGATTTGCTCTGCCATACACATGGAGACTTCCGGTGCGGTGATACTCACCTTTAATTGAGGTAAATTCACCGTTTGCACAGAATCTAAAAAGGTGAGATAGGACAAAATCCCATCAAAGGCTCGCCGTTCGTCGAGAGTTAGATTCACGTAGTCGGTGACATCCTGGGTAATATCGAGTTTTTCTGCAACCCAGAAATTTTCCCGCATTTGGCGATATAAGCCAACGGCCCAGTTGTAGCGAACATCGTTGAGTTGCATCAGGTTGGTGGTATCCCCAAACCAAATACTACGATGTTCTGGATCATCATTTCCCAGGGGATTGAAGATTGGGTTAACTGGCATCCGAGAGGGATGAGTTTTGCTTGGACTGTAGGTCATAAAAATACGACAGCTCGTGCGTTTTACTCTCTAAATTATAACAAATGTTTTACAAAAATAAACCCCTTGATAATTTATTTATTTGGGACGTATTGACAAAAAAAGACGTACCGAAGTACGCCTTATAAAAAACTAGACTCGCGAGTTAGTTCGCACAAGAAACACAGCCATCACCGGATTCTTTGAAGTTGTCCTTTTGAACGGTGCGAATGTAGTAAATCGCCTTACAACCGGACTCCCACGCTAAGACTAACGTGTCAAAAATATCCTTCGCCTTAATGCTGCGTTCCGGCTCATCGGGGAAATAGACCCCAGCATTGAGGTTAAACATCAACTCCATGGAAATTCCCGTATCAATCCATTGCTGCATGGTGGCCACGGCTTTTACGACTTGGGTTTGAGGGATGGATTTGTTTTCCGTGTAGTACCAGAAGCGATCCTTAATATAAGGTGGGGCAATGGGAACGGTTCCTTTGGCCCATTTGTCGTAGAAAAAGCGGCTGTAGGTGGGGAGAATGCTGGCGGTGCAGCCTTGAACTAAGGATGAGGAGGTGTTGGGGGCGATCGCCGTAATATGAGAGTTACGAATCCCATCGCGTTGAATATCCTGGGAAAGCTGTCGCCAACGCTCGGGTTGGCGAGAATGCTCATCAAACCAGGAGACGGGTTTGGCCCCAATCAGATGTCCCCGACTCCATTCACTCCCAGAAAAGGCGGCATACGCGCCCCGTTCCCGTGCCAGTTTCATGGATGCCTCGGTGCAATAATAACCGATATCTTCAAAGAGATGGTCAATCTCCTCAATATGGTTATAGGAGAGTTTCCGTTTGGCTAGCCAGTCCGCCAATCCCATGGCCCCAACCCCAATGGTGCGATATTTATCATTGTGAGTTTCGCTGGCGGCGAAGGGAGTTTGTGTAATCTCAATGGTGTTATCGAGAATGCGAACAGCAATTTCGCAAATCTCGGGGAGTTCCTTGGCGTCAATGTTGGCGAGATTAAGACTATCTAAATTACAGGTATGCGCCTCTGTCCCTGGTTTCACATTCGACCAGGATTCTTGACACAAATTCCCTCCCGGAATATAGCCCTCATGTTTATTAGGATTGGCGCGGTTGGCGGTGTCTTTGAACCAGAGATAGGGCATCCCGGTTTCGACTTGAGTGCGCATAATATGCTTAAACAAGTCTCGGGCTTGAATCTGTTTGTAGAGCGTAATGGTCTCTCCCAAGTTGTCTTCAATCTCCCGGTAGGCTGCTTCAAACGCTTCACCCCACAATTCGGCCAGTTCAATGCCGAGTTTATCCCGCACTTCATAGGGGTCAACCAAAGTCCAGGTTTCAGCATTGACAACCCGGCGCATAAACTCATCACTGATGACAAATTGGGGGAAAATATCGTAAGCTTTCCGTCGTTGATCCGTTTGTGTTCATCTTGATTCGCTACATCAAGACTGTCCATTTTGGACGACTCACACTTTCGCGTAAGACCAGACTATATCTTAATCCTAGTTCTAGGATTCCCCCTACTTCCATTCGCTTGAATGTACTTCCTAACGGAATAGTCGTTGAACCTGATTCATATTAAAGAACCTCGGCTGCTGATTGCCCATTGTTACATCTACTCTATTTTCGACCGTCACACTTGCTATTTCTAGCTATGTTGTGGTTAGGGCAGCTTTAGGGGTTCCCAGCAATTCAGGGGGTGCAATTATGCCATTACTGACATAACGGGCTAAACATTAACCATTTTCGGTTTGACATTCGAGAAATTCAGGAATGTCTAAGTGCCAACTATCTAGGCTTACCGTAACTGCGCCGGCTCGTCGTCCCATTTATGTTCAGTTGAGGGCGTTAACCTCAACCCGCTACTCCTAGGCCTACTTAGAGTAGCCGCTACCTGTCACCAGGTAGATCAGACCATATCATACTCCCTGAAGGAGCCTCCCCATTTCGCCTCACTTGAGGCTACGAGCAATCACGCTCTGGTCGTTGAACCTTCCCTATTTTTTCTATATTGTGTACTGTGTAGGGCTTGGCTGCTGATTGCCTCACGGATAGATGTGAGGGTTTCCAGCAATTAGAGGAGTTTGCTACCGCCATTGCTGACGGAAGGGGCAGATTTATTTACCCTGATTGACTGCGATCGCCGTATCGTTGAGCAGTTTAATCCAAGGAATCACCCCACCAGAAGCGTTGGGTTTCCCCATCACCCAGCTTCCGGTGGCGCGGATACGGCTGACGTTGACTCCAACGCCACCGCCATTTTTGGAAATGCGGGCCGTGTCGGTGATGGTTTCAAAAATGCTTTCGAGGTTGTCATCCATGGCGGCGATGAAACAGGAGGAGAGGGAGCCGCCGGGAACCCGAAGATTCGCTAAAATTGGGGTGGCCAGGGACACTTTGCGAGTAGCAATGGCTTCATAGAAGCGTTTGGCCCATTTGAGGCGTTCATCGGGAGCCTCACGGTGAGCCAACAGCAAGGCACAGGTGAGCAGGGCTTCCTGAGGCAGTTCGTCGGGCAACAGATAGCGTTTCGTCAGCAAGACTGCCCCGGCATAGTCGTAGTCCATGTCCCAGTCTGGGTTAATCCACTCTGAGGCCGCTTGCAGTTCATCGAGGGTGTACGTCAGAATACGAGAGTCATAACTCTGGGATTGTACCTTGGCGAACACTGTACGAGCGTAGTCACCATACTGATAGCCGCGACTGACGAGGGTGTCTTTCCACAGACTCCAGATATGGAGTCGTCCCGCCACATAGCGCCAATCCGGCTCCCCTGGAGAACACATTTCCAAGGCACAGCCAATGAGGTTGTTTTGAATGTCCCGTGTTGTCACCCCAGTCCGCAGTCGAGCGGTGAGTCCGGCTTCTAGGGCAATGGGACTGGCCTCAAGTCCTTCACAAGCCCAGTTAACCACACGCCGGATTTTCGTGACATCAAGCGGGGTGGACGAGCCATCCCGGCGAATGACGGAAATCTTGGCAGCTTGGGTGGCCATGGCGTTGAGTTCTAAGGTTGAGTGCATAGGGACTGTCGTCATAAGTGCTGTATTAGCTCTACTCGCAGTGGGTTGAATCGTCTCAGGGGATCGGGGAGGACTCGCGTCACTCCCGAGGCTAATCTCCACGGACTCGATCCAGTATATAGTGTTTTTTGAAAAATAAAACAGACTTGATTCACCATATATAGTGTGCTAGTTTTTAGCGGATCGCCCCTCATTTAGCTTGGGATTGAGGTTGATTAAAAAAACAATCCTCAGCCAACAAGGATGACTTCAGTACAAATGCCTAAACGTTCGGGGAAATTGAGTCATTTTGCCAAGAGTTCGCCTAACTTTGTCGCAATTTGTTAACATTATTAACGGGCGATCGCCAAATCTTAAACAAGCCTTTATAATACTTAAGAGATCAGAAATATCCGTCATCGACCTCGACGTAATCCATTGTTAATATAACTTCAAAAGCAGTAAAAATACTGAGAGCTTCTAATTCCTAAACTCTGATCTCAAACCCATTAACCATCATTTAGAGAGTCCAAGCTGACTTGCAGCTCTAAATTGAGAGAAGGAGTTTTATTATGAATTGTGATGATATTGTTCAACGCTATCTTGCCGGAGAACGTAACTTTCGTCGTGCAGATTTACGGTCTGCCAATCTTATTGGAGCTGAGTTTGTTCGCTGTGATTTCTCTGACTCGAATTTAATGGAAGCGTCCTTAGCCCGCGCTCACTTAGAACGCTGTTTTCTGATTGCCAGCAAGCTCAATGGAGCATTTTTGTATAGTGCTAACCTGAGTTTTGTTAAGCTCAAACAAGGGTCTCTAATTGAAGCGGATTTAACCAAAGCAAACCTACAGGGTGCTCAGTTAATTCAAGCGGATTTAAACGGTGCCAAACTCAGCGGTGCGAGTTTGCGAGGGGTGAGTTTGTATCGAGCCAATCTTCCGGGAGTTAACCTCTGTGGAGCGAATCTCGATGGGATTAACTTGCGTTCAGCGAATCTAGCGAACGCCAATCTCAACTGGACGAATCTCAATGGCGCTCGTTTAAGCGGTGCAAACCTGCGAGGCGCTCAACTCAATGGGGTTAAGCTTAAAGCGGCTTGGATGAATGGTTTAGAACTCAATGGAATTGAGTTTGTTGGCATGGAATTGCAAGAGGTTAAATTGAGTGGAGCGAAGCTCGTTGGTGCCAATTTTACTGGCAGTAATCTTCGTCAAGGTCAATTACGCAATAGTCACCTCAATGATGCCAACTTGCAGCAGAGTAAACTCAACGAGGCGAATTTGCGCGGCAGTCAGATGATTCATGCCAATTTGATGAAAACGGATTTGCGGGAAGCGGATTTACGCAATGCGGATTTAAGCCATAGTAATCTTAACTTGGCCCAACTGAATGGGGCAGATTTAAGTGGTGCTGATTTACGGGGAGCCTATCTCTGGGGTGCCGATTTAGATGGGGCAATTTTGCGAGGTGCGGATTTGCGCGGCGCGAGTTTACGAGGTGCGGGTTTAATTGGCGCAGATTTACAAGAGGCGCGTCTGGATGGAGTGACACTTCCTGATGGCTCGGTTCATGGTTAAGAGAAACTCATTGCGACCTGTGAATGACTCGCAAATCAATCAATTCAAACTGGAGAATGGCTAGGGTAATCCGTGAATGCACTGAGAGATTTGCCGTGGAACTTATAGGGAAGTTTCACGGTCTAAGTTGACCAGTGGGTATGACGTGTTCCTCAGGGTGGAACCATCTACTGATTAATAACGACTAAAAAATCAAGTAGAGGTTAGACTCATGAAAACCCCCCAAAACTTCAGCCAACCCCCTGTTGAGGACATCATGCTCACCTGGCATCGCATTGTCCTCAGTTTTGTGATTGTGATTTATGCTGCTGTGCATATTGGTGTATTGCAGTTGCCCTCAATGCAGGATTTAGCCCATTCGACTCTACCGAGATTATCTCATGTGGCAATGACCCACCCATCCGTGTTGTTGCCCGATTCTCCGATTCCCGTGAACGGGATATGAAGTCGGTTCCCCCCTCCTCTGGGTTCAGGAGATGGATTTTGGGCGGCGATCGCATCCTCTTTGGACCAACAGCCTTTACACTAAATTAGGATTGCTCAGATCTCAGCATCCGTATGTTTTGTAGAAGGCGAGGGGGGCCGCTATGGTTGACAATCAGAACACCACGTCCGTTGAAGAACGGTCATCCCGTCAAGAGTTGCGAGAGTTAGTGCGATCGCAACTCCAGATGTTTCTCGAACAGGGCCACTTCCAGGGGGCCAAAACCTTGTTGGTTCCCGTACAGCCAGCCGACGCGGCCGAGGCGATCGAAGGATTGCCCCAAACCCTTCATGCTATTGCTTTTCGCCTACTCCCCAAAGACAAATCCAGCGAGATTTACGAACATCTCGACTCCAAAGTACAGCAGACGCTGATTGAAGAATTTAAAAACCAGGAACTGCGAGATCTCATCGATAAAATGTCCCCCGATGACCGGGTGCGACTCCTCGACGAACTCCCCGTCAACCTAGTGCGGCGATTGCTCAAAGAACTCAGTTCGAGCGAACGTCAAGCCACCTCACTGCTTCTCGGCTACGAACCCAACACCGCCGGGCGCATCATGACCCCAGAATATGTCTCCCTCAAGGAGCATTTCACCATCAACCGAGCCTTTGAGCGGATTCGTAGCCTGGCCAACATCACCGAAACCATTTACGCCCTCTACGTCACCGATAGCGCTCGCCATCTAACGGGTATCCTCTCCCTGCGAGATCTCGTCACCGCTGAACCCGAACAGACCATTGGCGAGATTATGACCGAGGATGTGGTCTTTGTCCATACCAGTACCGACCAAGAGGAAGTGGCTCGTACCATTCAACGTTATGATTTCCTAGCGGTTCCTGTTGTCGATAGTGAACAGCGACTGGTGGGAATTGTCACCGTGGATGACATTATTGATGTTCTCGAACGAGAAACCACCGAGGATATTTACGCCCTGGGTGCGGTGCAAGCCGATCGCGAAAACTACTTTCAGATGAGCTTGTTCCGTATCTCCAAACGGCGCGTCTCCTGGCTGTTGATCTTGTTGTTAACCAACATCCTCACCGGAGGGATTATTAACGCTAATGAGGCAATTCTCGAACGAGTGGTAAGTTTAGCGATGTTTATTCCTCTGCTGATTGGTACGGGGGGAAATGTTGGCACTCAATCCTCAACTGTGGTGATTCGGGGTCTGAGTACTGATAAAATCCGAGATACCATCTCTTGGCCGATTATTCGTCGTGAAGCCTTGGTGGGGATTGTTCTAGGACTCATGATGGGGGCGTTGGTGGTCGTTGGTGCTTACCTGGTTCAACGAGACTGGGCCGTGGCGGTCACCGTTGGCTTAAGTTTATGGGGGATTACGACCTTGGCGGCGACATCAGGGGCCGCCTTACCGATGCTCTTTAAGTCTCGTGGTTTTGACCCAGCCTTGATGTCTGCACCCTTTATCGCCACCTGTGTGGATGTGTTAGGAGTTCTGATTTACTTTTATGTGGCACGATTGTTGATTAATGTCTAATCCCCGAATTGGCCATATTTTCTGATTGAGGCAGGTTTAGACAAGGGATCAACGCCGTTGATGGAGAAATGTAGGTTTACCAGAGTTAGGGAGGGATCACCTTGGTACAAAGTCAAGACGTCGCACAACCGATTTCATCTCGTGAGGAGTTGCGTGATTTGGTGCGATCGCAACTCCAGATTTTTCTCGAACAGGGCAACCTCAATGATGCCAAACTGCTGCTAGTTCCCGTGCAAGCGGTGGATGTGGCCGAGGTGATTGGCGACTTACCGGAAAACCTCCATGCGATCGCCTTCCGTCTCCTCCCCAAAGACGAAGCGACGGAGGTGTATGAACATCTCGATCGCTCGGTACAACAGGCCCTATTAGAAGAATTTAAAAATCAGGAAGTCCGAGACTTAGTCGAACAGATGTCCCCGGACGATCGCGCGCGGCTGTTTGACGAACTCCCCGCCAAAGTGGTGCGCCAACTCCTAACTCATCTCAGCGCCAACGAACGGGAGGCCACCTCCCTCCTCCTCGGCTACCAACCGGACACCGCCGGGCGCATCATGACCCCGGAATATATCTCCCTCAAGGAGCATCTGACGGTTAATGCGGCCCTGGAGCGGATTCGTCGCCTCGCGGACACCACTGAGACGGTGTATGCTCTCTATGTGACCGATGCGGCTCGACATCTGACGGGAATCCTCTCGCTGCGGGATTTGGTGGTGGCGCAACCGGAGCAAACCGTCGGTGAGATTATGAACCGAGATGCGGTGTTTGTCCATACCAGTACCGACCAAGAGGAAGTGGCCCGCACCATCCAACGTTACGACTTCCTGGCGGTTCCCGTCGTCGATAGTGAACAGCGACTGGTGGGGATTGTCACCGTTGACGACATCATTGATGTGATTGAACGGGAAACCACTGAAGATATTTATGCTCTCGGCGGTTTGCAATCCGATGGTGAAGATTACTTTCAGATGAACCTGTTTCGGGTCTCCCGACAACGGGCCTCCTGGCTGTTAATTTTGTTGGTGACGAATGTCTTGACAAGTGCAGTGATTCGTGCTAATGAGGGAACCCTGAAACAATTGGTGGGATTAGCCATGTTTATTCCGCTGCTGATTGGGACCGGTGGCAATGTGGGAACCCAGTCCTCGACGGTGATTATTCGCGGGCTGAATATGGATAAGATCCAGACTGGGGGAGCCTGGCGCTTAATTCGTCGTGAGGCGATCGCCGGACTGATGCTTGGCAGTATGCTAGGGGCATTAGTGACGGTGGGGGCTTATCTGTTGCAAGGGGATATTATTATCTCCCTGTCTGCTGGCGTCAGTCTCATCGCTATTGCGGTGTTAGCATCCACCTCTGGGGCAGCTTTACCGATTCTCTTTAAGTCTCAAGGCTTCGATCCGGCCTTGATGTCAGCGCCCTTTATTACCACCTGCGTTGATGTGTTGGGGGTTCTGATTTACTTTACCGTAGCTCGGGTTCTCTTAACCCTGATTCCCACAGCCTAAACTCCCGTGAACGCTCCCGTGAACGATGGCGGAAAAATCGCTAGGATACAGATATGCCAATGGTTAAGACCTAACGAACTAAACCTATGCTCCTCGGTAGTAATTATCCCTCCTCCATCCTCCGCGATCGCACCCTCGAAACCATCCTCCACGAACGGCGACAACGACTGGCCGAGTTAGTGGATTTTCCGGTAATTCTCTGGTCCGGGCGCAGCAAATCCCGCAATTTCCCGGCCAACAAATACCCCTTTCGCCCCAGTAGTCATTTTCTCTATTTCGCCGGGTTGCCCCTAGAAAATGCCGCCATTCGCCTCGAATCCGGGCGCTTGCACCTCTTCTACGATGACCCAGACCCCAGTGCCGCCCTCTGGCATGGGGAACAGCCCAAACGCCACCAAATCGCCAGTACCATCGGGGCTGATGCGGCCTTTCCCCTCTCGGAATTGCCGGCCCAGGCTGAGGGTGCGGCAACGATTCCCGTGCAACACGACGAGGTGCGCAGTCTTCAGGCGGGGGTGTTGGGGCGATCGCTCTCTCCCCTAGATAACCTACAGGGCATTGATCGGCAACTGGTGCGGGCGATCGTCCAGGTGCGCCTGACTCATGACGCGGGGGCCTTGGTGGAACTGCGTCACGCGGCGGCGGTGACAGTCGAAGCCCACAAAGCAGGAATGCAAGCCACGCCAACGGCCAACTTAGAAGCCCAAGTGCGCGGCGCTATGGAGGGGGTGATTTTGTCCCACAACATGAGTTGCGCCTACAACAGTATTGTCACCGTTCATGGGGAAGTTCTCCATAACGAGCAGTATCATCATGCCATCAACGCCGAAGATTTGATTTTGGCCGATGTGGGGGCAGAATCTCCATCGGGCTGGGCCGCCGATGTCACCCGAACCTGGCCGGCGAAGGGGACGTTTTCCCCCAGTCAACGAGCCATTTACGACGTGGTGTTAGCCGCTCATGACCGCTGTATCGAGGCGGTGAAGCCGGGGGTGGAATATCGCAACATTCATCTGTTGGCGGCCCAGGTTATCGCTGAGGGCTTAGTGGATTTGGGGATTTTGCGCGGACGGCCCGAGGATTTAGTGGCTGCCGATGCCCATGCCCTATTTTTCCCCCATGGGATTGGTCATCTGCTGGGGTTAGATGTCCATGATATGGAAGATTTAGGGGATTATGCCGGTTATGAGAAGGGACGAGCGCGCAGTAGTCGCTTTGGACTGGGATTTTTGCGTCTGCATCGTCCGCTGAAGCCCTCGATGTTAGTCACCATTGAACCGGGGTTTTATCAGGTTCCGGGGATTCTCAATGATTCGAGTAATCGGCAACGGTACCGGGAGATGGTTAATTGGCAGCGTCTGGGGGACTTTGCGGATGTGCGCGGGATTCGTATTGAGGATGATGTGTTAGTGACGGCGGATGGCCCGGAGGTGTTGACGGCGGCGTTACCGACTCAGGCGGCGGCGATCGAGGAGTTGGTGAGGGATTAGGTCTCAGGGATGGGTTAGGCTGGCCTGGGAGGGTTGGGTTAGAGGTGAGTGCTATGGCGGTAGAGGTTCGCGACAGATTAACCCTGGCTGAATTTTTACAACAGCCCCAGATTGATGAGTCTCCGGCTTGGGAGTTGTTCGATGGAATGTCTGTGCAAAAAGCTATGCCAGGACTGCAACATAGTCGGTTACAGGGGCGATTGTTGTCCTGGATTAATGGCGTGGAGGGAAAGTTTGAGGCGTTTCCTGAACTGCGGTGTAGTTTCGGCGATCGCTCCCTTGTTCCCGATATTGCCATTATCCTCTCTGAGGCGATTCCGCTGACGGAGACGGGAGAGATTGCTTCAATGGGACTGATGCAGGCTCCCCCTTGGCTGATTGAGATTTTGTCCCCCGGTCAAAGTATGACCCGAGTGACCCGTAAACTGTTACATGGCTTACCTTAATCCGCGAGAAGGCTCACGTTGTAATCTTTGATTCAACGTTGAGATGAATCGCGGCAACAACTGTAGTATAATGTGGCACAATCACGTCAA